>JANMQO010000230.1:0-7058 GCA_031370565.1 Chloroflexota bacterium | reverse complement strand
TGGTGTGCCGGACGCGGGCGATTCCGCGCCGTCGCGTGTGCTCTCGATCGGATCGAGCCTCGTCGCGATTGGGACGTCGGGCGTCCCGCATTGCACCCCACCCGAAGGCGAGGGGCAGGTCTGCGATCCGCTGCCTGTCGCCCTTTGGACATCCGCGGACGGGCGTGCCTGGCAGCGAGCACCGACGGCCGCCGCCCTCGCGGGCGTGTCGCCCGCCGACGTCGCCGCTGCACCCGGCGGCCTCGTGCTCGTCGGCGACACGGGCTGGAACCGGCCCGGGATCTGGACGTCGGCGGACGGCGTGGCCTGGCGCCGGGAGAGCCTGCCGCTCGACGTGTTCACGAACGCCCACTTCGCCGGGATCGTGGCCGCCCGCGGGGGCTGGGTACTGACCGGGTTCACGGGTGGGCTGAAGCCCGGCTGCTGCGGCGGATTTTCGCCGAAAGGCGCCACGCCTGCGGCATGGTTCAGCTCGGACGGCACGGACTGGCGGGCGGCGAGCGTGGATGGCGCGCTGCAGGCATCGGGCGACTGGATTGGTCGCGTCTTCGTCGGGCGGGACGGCCTCGTGGCGTGGGGCGGGCGAGATGCCTCCTACGGCTGGACCTCGCCCGATGGACGCCACTGGAGCGCGCTGCCGAAACCGGCCGGCTACCCGGTGATCCCCTACGCCTCGGACGGGCAGCGGATCGTCGGGGAGTCCTACATCGACCGCGACCAGCTCGGATTGTTGGTCTCGACCGATGGCGCGTCCTGGCAGCCGCTCACGGCGACGGGGGTGACCGACCAGATGCCTGCCTGGTCCGCTTCCAGTGGCGCGACGGCCGACGCGCTGTTCCTGTTCCCGACTGCCCTCGGGTTGGTCGGGCAGAACGGCACGGAGCGCTTCCCGTTCTGGCTCGCCCAGGCCGTGACAGGCCCATAGGCGCTGCCCGCCAGCGTGCTGCCGTTGGCCAAACGCCCGTCGCCAGTCCGCGGTCGAGGTGCTACGATCGGCGCCATGGAGATCATGGGCGTGTCGATCCGGACGATCGTCAAGGACAACGTGGCCACGCGCTGCGACGGCTGCCTCGAGATCATCGTCGGGGAACCGTGGCGGATCAACCTCCTGGACATCGTGGCGGCCGAAGCGCCGGTGGCCTGGACGGGGCGGCCAACGATCAACCCGGGCCCGTTTCAATTCCACTCGGACCCGGCCCACGTGCGGGCCTGGATGGCCGGCCGGGGTCACCTGTTCTGCCGTCGTGGCGAGGTCCGCGAGCTCATGCGCCCCGTCGCCATCCCGGGCGACGCGCCACGCTGGGGCCTGTGCGATGGACTCCACCGCGATGCCCACGAGTTCATCCCCGCCTGACCCACGCCGACCGATTGCTCACGTCGAACCCACTCGCGCACTGCCGTCTGGACCACCGTCGACTGGATCACCGCCGACTGGATCACCGCCGCACCGAGGCTAGTGGATCAACACCGTGACCGTGACCGTCGCCCTGCCGGGCGCCACTTCGCTCCTGGCCCTCGTCTTCAGCATGGCCCTGGTGGACCAGTGGCGCGAGCGGCGGCATGCCTACCAGCTCATCTGGGCGCTTGGCATGCTCTTCTTCGGGATCGCCTCGGGTTGCGAGGCGCTGGCCGCGGCCGGCGGCTGGAACGAGACGCTCTATCGCACCTGGTACCTGACCGGCGCGGTCTGGACGGCGGGTTGGCTCGGTCTCGGGACGGCATTCCTGCTGGGCCGGACCAGGTTCGGCTACACGTTCGCGGTCTGCCTGTTCCTGGCCGGGCTGTTTACCCTGCTCACGCAGCGCCGCTACGACTACCCGGGCGCCGGGAGCGCTCCGATCCTGTACTTCATCGGGGCGATCGTCCTGGCCGTCGCCATCGGCGTGGAGACGTACTTCTCGAACGCGCGTTGGCCGTATCTCGCCGCGTTCGCGGTCGTCGGGGCGACCATCCTGAGCGTCGGGCTGATGCTCACGACCGCGCTCCCCGCTCCGGGCTACGCCCTCTTCCCGGACACGGGCGTTCCGGACCCAAAGCTGTTCCCGGGCACGCTTCGGCTGCTCACGCCGTTCCTCAACATCACGGGCGCGTTCTCCCTCGCCCTCGGCGCGCTGTTCTCGGCCTACGTGTTCATGCCGAAACGACGGATCCTGGGCTACTCGCTGGACCCGAACCAGCCGGGTGACCAGTTCCTGTTCAACCTGTTCATCGCGCCCGTCGCGATCGTCGTGAACTTCGTCGCGTCGCTTCCGGCCGCGTTGCTCGATCTCGCCCGCGGCCGCCTGCACAGCCGCGTGCTCGCCACGATGCTCATCGCGGCCGGGGCATTCGTCGCCGGCTATGCCGATACCCTCGTCCGTTTCGGATCGACGGAGCTCTTCGAGGTTGGCAAGTTCGTGGCCGTCGTCCTGCTGTTCGCCGGGTTCCTCGTCTCGATCGAGGTCTTCCACGAGATCCGGATCCCGTTCACCCGGATCACCCTGCGCACCGATCGACACGAGCGGGCGGAACAACCGACCGACTGACCCGACCGACCGACTGACCCGACGGACCGGGCCGCGCGACCGAGCCGAGCGCGTCCGCCGCAACCAACCCGAGCGCCGCCACCTACCGGGCTGCGACCGACTTCGCAGGTGACTTGAGCACCGCCGCCACTGCCGGCTACGCTTCCACGATGCAGCCCGACCGCAGACCCCTGTTCGGGACACTCGCCGTGCTGGTGGCCGCCGCCTGCTTCGGCACACTGGGGCCACTGTCAAGGCTGGCCTATGAGGCGGGGATGACGCCGCTCGGGTTCGTCACCTGGCGGGCCGCACTGGGCGCGATCGTCGTCGGTGGGCTGGTCCTTGCCCGGATGCGCCGTGGGCGTCCATACGTCGGGCTGCGCGGCGTGGGCGGCCGGGCTCGAGTCGCGCTCCTCGTCGTGGTCGTCGCCGGGATCGTGCTCAACCTGGCCATCTTCACGGCGTTCGACCGGATCACCGTCGCACTGGCGGTACTCGGCTTCTATACGTACCCGGCGATGGTGACCGCGGTGATCACCATCCGCGAGCGACGCCGACCCGACGCCATTCACCTCGGCGCGCTGGCGATGGCCCTCGTCGGGATGGCCGTCGTCGTGCTGGGGCAGCTGGATCCGAGCGCCGGCGTGCGCTTCGATCCGGTCGGGTTCGGCCTCGCGCTGGTCGGCGCGGTCGCGCAGACCGTGTACGTGCTGGTCAGCCGGCGGGGATACGCGGCAGTGCCCACCGACGAGGCCACCCTGGCGGTGCTGGGTGGCGGGGCGCTGGGCTTCCTGCTCGTGGCGATCGGCCTCGGGGATGCGGCCGCCGTCACCATGCCGTTGGGCACGCCGGCCGTCTGGCCGTACCTCCTGTTTGGCGGGATCGTCGGAGCGGGCATCCCCTCACTGCTGTTCCTGACCGGTGTGCGCTGGATCGGCGGCGTCCGGACGGGCATCCTGGCCATGTTCGAACCGGTGACTGCGACGGTCCTGGCGGCCCTCATCCTGGGCGAGGCGCTCCGTCCGATCCAGCTCCTGGGCGGCGCCCTGGTGCTGGGTGCCGGTGTCCTCCTGCAGCGCTCGCCGATCCCGCGGGGTGCCCTCGGCGCGCCCTCGGCCGAGGCATCCGCCGAGCCCGGCGCGGAGCCCGTTCCGATCGTCTGAGGGGGTCGCCCGGCGCCTCCGGGGTATACTCGACCGGTCACCAAAGCCCGCCCGCCCGAGGTTCGATGCGCGTCCGCAAAGCCGTCTTCCCGGCCGCCGGCTGGGGCACCCGCTTTCTGCCGGCAACCAAGGCGCAGCCCAAAGAGATGCTGCCGCTGGTCGACAAGCCGGTGATCCAGTACGCCGTCGAGGAGGCGGTGGCCGCCGGTATCGAGCAGGTCATCATCGTCACCTCCAGCCAGAAGCGGGCGATCGAGGACCACTTCGACATGAGCTACGAGCTCGAGCACCTGCTCGAGGAGCGTGGCGATGTCGAGATGCTTCGGCGGATCCGCCACATCAGCGACCTCGCCCAGATCGCCTACGTGCGGCAGAAGGAGCAGCTGGGCCTCGGGCATGCGGTGCTCATGGCCAAGGAGCTGATCGGCCACGAGCCGTTCGCGGTCATCCTGTCGGACGACGTGGTGGTCGGCGATCGGCCCGCGATCGGCCAGCTCATGCACGCCTACGATCAGACCCACGCCTCGGTCGTTGCGGTCATGGAGGTGCCCCCCGAGGACACCGGGCGGTACGGGATCATCGATCCGGAGCCATCCGGCGATGGGCTCGACCTCAACCACGGGCGACTCCACAAGGTGCGCGGCGTGGTGGAGAAGCCGGATCCATCCGTGGCGCCGTCGAACCTGGCGATCATCGGTCGCTACGTCCTCACCCCCAAGATCTTCGAGAAGCTGGAGCAGACCCAGCGCGGCGCCGGCGGCGAGATCCAGCTGACCGACGCGATCGAGGCGCTCATGCAGGAGCAGGCCGTCTACGCCTACGAGTTCGAGGGGAAGCGCTATGACGCCGGCACGACGATGGGCTGGCTGAAGGCTTCGGTCGAGCTCGCCCTGGAGCGCCCCGACCTGTCAGCCGAGTTTCGGGCCTACCTGGCGAACCTGGCCCTGTAGGTCGGTGCAGCCCGGGTTCGCCGATGCCGGCGCCGACCCGGTTCGCCGGTGCCGCGCCCAGGCCCGGAGGTGCTCGCGGATGCTGGCCGCTGGTGCCCCGCGAGGAGCGGCCGTCACCGCATGCGCCGGACGTGCGTCTCTCGTGGGGTACGATGCCGGACGAGTCGGTCACGAGGGCCGCCCGGGCGGCAGGGGCAGCAGCGAGGGAACAATTTGGCGGAGATCGGAAGCGTCCTGGGCGGTCGATATCGCCTGATCGAGCTGCTGGGTCAGGGCGGCATGGCCACGATCTATCGCGCCACCGACGCCCAGCTCGGACGCGACGTCGCCGTCAAGCTGCTCCGACCCGAATACGGTCGCGACCCGGATTTCGTGGCCCGCTTCGAGCTTGAGGCACGTTCCGTCGCCTCGCTCAGCAGCCCGAACGTGGTGGCCGTGCATGATTTCGGGACGGATCCGGCCGGCCCGTACATCGTGATGGATCTCGTCGATGGTGAAGATCTGGCGACGCTCCTGCGCCGCAACGGCGCATTGCCAGCGCGCAAGGCAGCGCGCATCGCCGCCGACGTGGGTCGCGCCATCGCCGCCGCGCACGCCCGTGGCATCGTCCACCGCGACATCAAGCCTGGCAACATCCTGATCGCCCAGGACGGTCGGGTGCAGGTCGCCGACTTCGGGATCGCCCGGGCGCTGGCCGAGGCGCAGATGACGCTGCCCGGCACCACCCTGGGGTCGATCCACTACATGAGCCCCGAGCAGGCCCGCGGTGAGCTCGCCACGGAGCGCTCGGACATCTACTCGCTGGGCGTGGTCCTGTTCGAGATGCTGGCTGGCCGCCGCCCGTTCGAAGGCGACAGCGCCGGATCCGTGGCCATGGCTCGGCTCACACCGCCGGTGCCCGTCGTGTCGCAATTCCGGGCCGGGGTGCCGGCCGATTTCGAGGGCATCTGCCTCAAGGCAATGGCGATTGATCCGGCCGACCGGTTTCCGACGGCCACCGCCATGGCTGGCGCGCTCGACGATGCCCTGGCGGGTCGCCCGTCAGTGGCCCCGTCGCTGCCCGGCGCTCGTGTTCCGGCAGCGGGGGCCGCGTTGGCTGCGGGTGGCCTCGCCGGCGCAGCGGTGGCCGGCTCGGTCGGTCCGTCGGTGGTGGCCTCGGCCAGGGCCGGGGCTGGGGCCGGGGCCGGCGGCGCCGCTCGCCCACGCTCGCCGGCTGCCATCCCGTATGCCCCGGACGCGTTCGCCGGATCGGGCGTGGGGGGCGGCGACGGCGACGAGGGCGGCGACGATGACAACGATCGAGACGAGCCTTCCGGTCCCGGGCCGTGGCCGTGGATCGCGGGACTGCTCGGCCTCGCCGTGCTCGTGCTGGCCGGGTTTCTCATCTACAAGCTGGCGACGGGCGGACCCAATCCGGCGACGCTCAACCAGGTCAACGTCCCGAACTTCGTCGGGAAGACGCTCGCCGGCGCCAAGCCGCTCGCCGACGCCAACGGCCTCGTGCTCAAGCCCACCCAGTATGTCAAGAGCAACGACCAGCCTGAGGGGACGATTACCTTCCAGAGCCCCGCCCTGGGCAGTCGGGTGGACCGCGGGTCCACGATCAGCGTCACGGTCGTGACCGGTCAGGACGTGGTCCAGGTTCCGCCGCTCCGGAACCTGCCCGAATTGATCGCCCGTCAGGCGCTCATCGACGCCAGGCTGGTGCCCGGCGCCCGCTCGGATGCGTTCGACGCGATCGTGTCGGTGGGCAACATAGTCACCAGCACGCCATCCGAGGGGGCCCAGGCCAAGAAGGGGACGCCGGTCGACTACGTCGTGTCCAAGGGCCCCGAACCGACGCCCACGCCGTCGCCCACGCCGGTGCCCACCGCGAGCCCAAGCCCGACGCCTGCCCCGACGGCCGTGCCGCTCAGCCCGGTCGGCGAGTACCGCTGCGTGTCGCTCGGCCAGGCCAAGGTCCACATCGCGGCCGACGGCTTTGTCCTGGGCACAATCACGGCCCAGCCGACAGGCTACGCCGTCGACGACTCCGCATTCGTCATCCAGCAGTCTCCACTGCAGGGCCAGGAGCGGCCGGCCGGCAGTGCGATCGACCTGAGCGTGTATGACCCGGTCACCTATCCCTACACGACCTGCCCGCCCGGTCCATAGGCGGGCCGCGAGAACGGTTGCGTGGCGCGCCTACGGCCCACTGATGGGAGCTGGTCGGCGGTGCCGGGCGAGTCAGCGGGTGCGGGTCAGCGGCGGTGCCGGGCGGAGCCAACGGCGGGTCCGCGCCCGTGCCGGGTGGCGTCACCGGCGGGTCAGGCCTCGGTGTCGACCCACAGGCTGGTGGGTGCGTCCGCTCGTTCGTCGATCGGAAACGTCCGTTCGATCGGGGGGACCGCCAGGGCTGAGGCGAGGAGTCCGTCGCGGGCCTGCCAGCACGGCCGAATTTC
>JANMQO010000198.1:0-5041 GCA_031370565.1 Chloroflexota bacterium | reverse complement strand
GTCCGCATCGATCGTCTGGCGGAAATAGCCCTTGTGATAGAGCAGCCCGACGCCGACCAGTGGCAGGGCCATGTCGCTGGCCGACTTCATGTGGTCGCCGGCCAGGACACCCAGTCCACCGGAGTAGATGCCGAGCGACTCGTGCAGGCCGTACTCCGCGCAGAAGTAGGCGATTGGGCCATGCAGGGCGGACGCGTACTGGCGCTGGAACCAGTGATTGGCGCCGTTCGCCAGGTACTGGTCCAGATCCCGGATGACGGTGTGGTACTCCGCCAGAAAGGCCGGATCGTCGAGCAGCTCGGCGTACCGGATGGCCCCTTCGAGCAACGGGATGGGATTGCGGTAGCGGGCCCACGCGGCGCCATCCATGCGGCTGAACAGGACGCGCGCCGCCGGGTGCCAGGTCCACCATAGGTTGTAGGCGAGGCGGCGCAGCCCCTCGAGCTGGGGCGGCACGCGGAAGGGCACGCCGGGCAGGGTCGGGACGTGCACGAGCGGTTCCATCGCTGCGCATCATACCGGCTGCGAGAGCGCCGTGAACCGGTTTAGCACCGCCGGGAGGGCAGTTGCTGGGCCGGGATCCTGTCAGCTCTGGACGGAGTCCAGACTCGGTCACCCGCCGGCGCGTCCGCCAGGGCCGGCATCCGGGTCGGTGCCCTGGCCGCGTAGCCGCAGGGCCGCGCGTCCGTAGCCGCGTGGCCGGAGCCGTAGCCCCGTAGCCGCGTGGCCGTAGCCCGTAGCCGCGTGGCCGTAGCCCCGTGACCGGAACCGTCGCCCCGTGACCGGAACCGTCGCCGCAGTGTGTCCGCCAGCCAGGGCGTCCCGACGATCACATGGAGGCGTAGTCGGCGTGCTTCGCAGGCCCCCGAGCCGAGATCCGGGTCGGGCAGGGCCGCGTCGGCACCGTTGTGGCGCGTCGTACGCATCGGGGTGATATCTAGACGCACACGGAGTTTCGCAGGCCAAGTGAGCGAGCTCCGTACGCCTCGTTGTGATATTGGGACCCGGTGGCCGTGTCGCGTCGCCCTCGGCGCTCACCATGCGGCGCGAGTGCGTCGCCCTCGGCGCCTACCATGCGGCGCGAGTGCGGCGCGGCTACCATCCCGGTCATGCGCGTCGCGTTCATCGCCGCTGAGTGTGAGCCGTGGGCCAAGACAGGCGGCCTCGGTGACGTCGTCGATGCCCTGGCCCGGGCACTGGGACGGATCCCGGGCGACCTCGACGCGCCGGTCGACGTGTTCCTGCCGCGCTATCGCGGGATGCAGCTGCCCGACGGCGAACACGCACCGACCGTGCTGCGGGTGCCGGACCCATGGGCCGCTGCCGGCGCTACCGACGTCCAGCTCATCGAGATCGTCAGCCATGGCTACCGCTTGCGGCTCATCGATCACCCGCCTGCCTTCGACAGGGCGGGCTACTACGGCGCGCCGGCCGGAGGTGACTACCCCGACAACGCGTGGCGGTTCGGCCTGCTCTGCCGCGCGGCGCTGGAGGCACTGCGCGCCGACGCGCGGCCGATCGACGTGATCCATGCGCACGATTGGCATGCCGCCCCGGCGATCATCCTGCGCGACCGTTTCTACCGCAACGACCCCATCCTGAGCCCGGCGGCGACACTCCTGACCGTGCACAACCTGGCCTACCATGGCTGGACGCCCCGGGAGCGCGTGGCGCAACTCGGGCTGCAACCCGGCGATGGGGTCGTCGCCATCGGTGCGGATGGTCTCGACCTGTTGGGCGCAGGGATTGCGACAGCGGACTTGGTGAATACGGTCAGTCCGGGCTACGCAGCCGAGGCCCTGACGCCCCGAGATGGGATGGGACTCGACGGGCTCCTCCGGGCGCGGGCCGAGGACCGCACGCCGGACGGGACGCCGCGATTCTTCGGGATCCTGAACGGCCTGGACACGATCCTTTGGGATCCGGCGACGGACGGCGACCTGGCGGCCACGTATGACGCGGGCAACATGGCCGGCAAGGCTGTGTGTCGAGCGGACCTGCTCGAGCGCCACAGAATGGATCCGGACGATCCGCGACCGGTCCTGGGCATGATCGGTCGGCTGGATCCCCAGAAGGGCTTCGACCTGTTGACGGGCGCCGCACCGCAGCTGCTCGAGCTGGGCGTGCGAATCATCGTCCAGGGCAATGGCGATCCGCGCCTGGCCGAGCCGCTTCGCCGCCTGGCGGCCCGACGGCCGGCCTCGGTCGCCCTGGTGGAGCGCTTCGACCGCGCCAACGCCCGGCGGATCTACGCGGGCTCGGATTGCTTCGTCATGCCCTCGCGCTTCGAGCCATGCGGGCTGGGCCAGATGATCGCGCTGCGCTACGGCACGCCACCGATCGTCCACCGGACGGGTGGCCTGGGCGACACGGTCATCGATGCGATGGAGGCGCCGGGGGAGGGCACGGGCTTCGTGTTCGACGAGGCGACTCCGGAGAGTCTGCTCGAGGCGTGTGTCCGGGCGTTCGCGATTCGCGGGGCGGATGGCTCGACAGGCGCGTGGCAGGCGGTCATGGAGCGCGGGATGGCGCTCGATTTCGGTTGGGAGACGGGATCTGCGCCGCGCTATGTGGCCGCCTACCGCCGGGCCATGGGACAGCGCCGCCGCGATCGAGCCTAGGCTCAGGCGTCCGGGGCGCGCGACGGGGCGACGTCGAGAGCGACATCGAGAGCGTCGTGGTGCAGGGCGCGGCACATGGCGACCGTCGTCGCTTCGAGGTGCGTACGCTGGGGGGAATGCGGCCCGCCGGCTACCGTGAGGATGTGCGCTGCGCCGACCCGCTCGGCCAGCGCCGGGAGCCAGGCGCTCGGGGTCAGACCGCCTGTCTCTTCTTCGCCTCGGACGATCCAGACGGGAACGTTGGTAGCCGCCGGGTGGGCCAGCGCGGCGAGGCCCGCGTCCCAGTCGCCGTTGCCCAGCAGTACTGCAACCACCGCTTGCCTGCTCAGCTGGGTGACGGCCTCCGCCTTGGCAACCTGGTCCCCTTCGTGCCATTCCGGGTAGAGCGTGGCGACGAGGGCGAGTGCGTCCGCGTAGACGGGTTGTTCGCTGGAATCCGGCTCGGCGACCATCGCCTCCAGTGCATCGCGCTCCAGGACCGGGGGATCGAGCAGTACGATCCGGGCGGGCCGCCAGCCCGTCGCCGGCAGGGACGCAGCAACCATCGCGCCCCAGCTGTGACCGACGACCGTGACGCGGCCGGTGAGTTGGTCGGCCTCGGACGTGGGCGGGTCGGCGTCAGCCGGATCGCCGGCCGAACCAAAGGCCACCCTGGCAGCGGCCGCGACCTGCCTCGCCGTGTCGGCAAACCGGAACCGTCCACCAGCCGCAGCGTTGCCGGTCCGGCCATGGCCGGGCAGGTCCAGTGCAACAACGTGCCAGCCCAGGGCGGCGAAGCCCGGCCCAAGTCGCCAGAACGCGCGCGCGGATGACGTCACACCGTGGAGCAGCAGCAGCGGTCGTCCGTCCGGCGGCCCCCACTCGATCGCGGAGAAGCGGAGGCCCGCAGTCTCGATCGACCGTCGAGCGCCTCCCTCGGGCAATGGGCGGGCCGCCCGGATGGCTCGCGCGGCTTCCGGCGGCAGATCGTCAAGGGTGGCCCGGATCGGGGCGGGATACGGGTCCACAGCACCTCGTTTGTCGGTTGCCGTCGGCGCGCCCCGGCGGTGCGCCGGTGGTTGTTGCGTCGCCGGGGAACGTATCACATGGCCAAGCGGGTGGCGCGAATGCCGTCCGGTCCGCACCCGCGTCGAGGCGGCTAGAATCGGGTCCGGCCGTCGCCAGTCGAACGGCGCCACGGAGGATCAGCATGGCCAGACAATTCGTTGTGCAGCTCACCAACCGACCCGGCTCCCTGGCCGTGCTCGCGGAGGCGCTGGCTGCTCGCGGCGTGGACTTGCGGGCCATTGGCGGCGGCGGAATCGGCGACGCGGGACACGTCATCATGACCACCGCCGACGATGACGCCACCAAGGCCGTCCTCGACGAGGGGGGCTACACGTACGTCGAGGGCGAGTCGATCATCGCCGAAGTGGGGGACCGTCCCGGCGGCATGGCCGGCGTCACCCGCGACCTTGCCGCTGCCGGGGTGAACATCTACGGCCACCTGTTCCTGGGTCGGTGGGGTGACAGGGCGATGTTCACCTTCGTCGTCGATCAGCCGGACAAGGCGCGCCCGATCCTGGAGCGCAAGCCGTAGCGCAGGTCGGCGCCGGAACCACCTGCCGCGGGCCGGCTGTTCGCCCGGCGACCACATCCGCGCGGTTTCGCCGCCGGAACCACCCGGCTCGGGCCTTTCGACGCCTCGAACTCGCGCGTTGTGCACGCCCGACGCACATCGGGATCGGCCCACCGAACTAAGCCGGTCCGGAACGCTGTTCGCGCAGCCCGCCCCGGCCACATCGCCTCGACATCGCCCGCGGGACCGAAGCACTACGGCCGATGCCGACGATCCAATCGTTCCCACCTGAAAGCCACCGGGCGCTCCGATGCTCGTACAGAGCAACGGGGCTTCGCGCGGGGGACGAAATCGTGGCCTTCCGCCGACGACGACAGCGGGAGTCTCGGCAGATCCGGTCCAACGCCAACGTCAATCCCGGCTCTCGAGGAGCAGGGTGTCGAGACCGCGGGTCAACCCGATACGCCCGAGCACGAGGCGGACCGCGAGGAGGGTTCCCGACACATATGGTGTGGCCGAAGGGCCCGCATCGTGACGGATCGTCAGCCGTTCGTCCGGCAGACCGAAGATGACTTCGGTGGAAACCGAGAAGCTCGGTAGCCGTAGCGAGTGCACCTGGATGCCGGCGACCGCCGCCCCGCGTGCCTCCCGCAGGCCGTCGATCTCGTCCAGGCGGCGACCAACAACCGGCGTCCGCACCTGGGCGAGTCGTTCGGCGAGCTCGCGCGCGGTCCCGCTTGGCGCGTCCGGCTTCATCGCGCTCGCGTAGTCGATGATCTCCGCCTGCGGCAGGTGACGAGCCACGAGCAGCGCGGCCGCCTGCGCCATCGCCGCCGTGAGCGAGAAGTTCCCGGAGGAGATT
>JANMQO010000196.1:0-1617 GCA_031370565.1 Chloroflexota bacterium | reverse complement strand
GGGCCGGGTCTCGAGCGGGCGGTCGTATCGTCGTTCGAGCATGGCGCGCTCGAGCGGATCGCCGGCCTGGCACCGCTCTGGCCGCGCTGGCTCAACGCGCACGACGCCGAGCCGGCCACGATCGCGGCCGCGCTCGAGCTCGGTTGCCGCGGCGTCTCGATCGAGTGGCACGCCCTGGACGCGTCGGCTGTCGCACGAGCGCGCGCCGCCGAGCTCGACGTTGCCGCGTGGACCGTTCGTAGACGCCCGACGTACGCCCGCCTCGAACGGCTCGGAATCGTCGCGGTGTGCGTGGAAGCGTCCGCGCTTGACGGCCGAGGTGAACTTCAGACGAGGACGATCGTGCTCGCCTGAGGCAATGATCCCGCACGCAGGGCGGCAAGGGCAGACCGAGCCGGTTCCGGGAAATTGGCCATCCCGGCTGGCCCGATCTCCCGCAGCACGGCGCGATGGTGGCGGGTGTCCGCGAGAACGAGGATGACCAGCTCGATCCCCGAGTCGCGTCGACGGAGAGCGATGCGCCGATCGAGGGCCTGCCAGTCAGGTACGTGAGTCTCGCCTTCGACTCCGGCCTGGCGACCGTGAGCGGCGATGACCTCATCCCATGCTCGCGGGTCGCCGACATCTCCGACCCCGACCTCGCTTCGCCGGCTGATGCTCGGGGCAACCAATGCCCGAAAGCGGCCGAGAAGACGGACCTGACCGACATCCCGAAGCTTGACTCCGCCAGGAAATGTCCGTACGGACAGGCCAAGCCGACCGGAAGCCGCGATCCGTGCGGCGAGGTCGATCGAGAGATTCGGCACGCGGCCGTGCTCGATTCGGCTGAGATGGCTGTGCGAGATCCCGACGGCATTCGCAACCCGGTCCTGGCTCAGACCGGCAGGCGTCGCGCGTCCCGAACATCGCGCCCGAACTCGATTGATGATCCGGTCGGCCCGCTCGGCGCCGATGTCGCGGGTCCGCCGGATCGTGCTCATTTGCCCAGGGTGACGGGCCGTCCTTTGCCACGGATTTGCTCGCGATCACCCGATACTTATCGCTCGAGATCATCAGTCGCGCCGACTCCGGGTTGGCCCAAGCGTCGTGGGGCGTGACGCTCTTTGTGCGTCAGACGTGCAACTGGACGGACGTTGGAGGGGGTTGGGGGCCGACAGACCACATTCTGTGCGTCCGGCGTGCAACTGGGCGGCTGATTACTCGCTTGGCCGGTCCAGTTGCACCTCTGGCCCACAACCAAGCCCACCGGAGCCCGGATCGCAGGCCCGGGCGGTCCAGTTGCACCTCTGGCGCACAACCGAGCCCACCCGAGCCCCAGCCCCCGAACCCGCCCCCGACTGGCCGCGGGCCCGCGCGGCGCGACGGCCCGCGCTGCCGTGGGGCCCGGCAGCCTATCCTCGGGTCGTGTCAGACATCGAGCGGGCCGATCTGGTCGTCGTCGGTGCGGGCACGATCGGCGGCTGGGCGAGCTGGTTCGCGAAGACGGCGGGCGTCGGGCGGGTCATCGTGCTCGACACGGGCCTCGCCGGCCAGGGCGCGAGCAGTCGCGCCGCCGGAATCGTCCGGGCCCAGGGCGGAACCCCGACGACCGTCGCGCTCGGCAGCTGGTCGATCGAC
>JANMQO010000102.1:0-9004 GCA_031370565.1 Chloroflexota bacterium | reverse complement strand
TTCGGCTCGACCGGGGCGCCGGACTGCGGATCCGACCGTACATCGACGAAAGCGAAGACGCCCCCCGGCCGAAGCCACCGTCGCGCGATGGACAGCAACTCCTCCGTCCTGGCGCGGGGGACGTCGCCGACCACGAAGCCGCCGAACAGGGCATCGACCTGACGATCCGGCGGGTCGAACGCGTCCCTCACGTGCAGATGCGCTCGCAGGCCGTGAGCCACCAGGCGCTGGCGAGCACGCTCGAGCGGCGGCTCCGCGGCGTCATAGATGGAGAGTGTCCCCTTCGACGCCAGCAACGGTGACCACCAGCCGATGCCAGCCGCCAGCTCAACGATCTCGCCGGAGATCGGCAGCGCATCGAGCCAACGAGTCAGCTGGTCCAGCTCGGCCTCCCAAGCCTGGTCATGGATCGGACCTCGCGCGTGGCGGCCGCGCCGAAGATACCAGTCGTCGTCGCGAATCGGGTGTTCGGGGGCAACCAGCCGCGCCCGCTCGGCCAGCGCCGCTTTCAGCCGGAAGCGCAGAAACCCGTTCTCTCCGGCCCGGCCGACGCAGCTCGGACAGAGCTGGGCGAAGCCCTCGATGTCGTCCGCACCACGAACCGTCCAGGGCGTGGCACACCACAGGCACTCGAAGGTCGGTCGAAACGGCACGTCCGTCGCTCCTCGCCTCAGAGCAGCGGAGTCCAGCTGCCCAGTGGCGAGGTCTCGACGAACCCATCCGGGTCGAAGATCTCGGCCAGCAGGCCGATCCCGTCGATGACCCGCGGCCCGGGTCGGCTGAAATAGGCCGAACCATCCACCGCGAAGACCTGGCCCCGCCGAACCGCCTCGAGTTCGCTCCAGAAGGGCGGCTTCGGGGTGGCGTTCCACTCCGCGACCGTGTCGTTGAGGTGAAAGCCGCAGGGCATGAGCACGAGCATCTCGGGATCCACGTCGCGGATGGCCTGCCAGGTGGTCGGCACGGCTTTCTCGCCTTCGCGGCCCAGGAGATCCCAGCCGCCGGATCGCCGGATCTGCTCGGGGACCCAATGGCCGACAACGAAGGGCGGGTCGAGCCATTCGACCGCAACCACGCGGACCGGCGCCTGGCCATCCGCGCGCCGCTTTGCCAGGCGTGTCTCGAGCCTCTTCAGTCGACCGCGCAGGCCCGCCACGACGTCGAGCGCCTCGTCCTCGGCCTCAGCCATCGCCCCCACCGTGGCGATCGAATTGAGAATGCCCTCGATCGAGGTAGGTTCGAGCGAGACCACACTGATTTCGGCGTCGATCGCGCGCGCCACCTCGTTCACCTGGTGGTAGCTGACTGCGCACACCGCGCACAGCTCCTGGGTCAGAATGAGGTCCGGCGCGGCTGCCTCGAGCGCGGCTTCGTCGAGCTCGTAGAGCGAGGATCCGCCGTGGATGGAAGCGCCGACCAGACGGTCGATCTCGCGCGATGACAGGCTGGCCAGATCGTGCGTGCTGCGCGTGACAACCGGGATGTCGGCGGCTTCGGGCGGCCAGTCGCACTCGTGGGTGACGCCGACGAGCTCGTCGCCCAGGCCGAGCGCAAACACGATCTCGGTGGCCGACGGGAGGAGTGACACGATCCGCATGCGCTGGAGTCTAGCCCGGCCGGGCCAAGACGCCGCATCCGGCCACGGATGATCGACATGGCCGTCGCGTTGTGGAACCGGTCATGGAGGCCCCGACCGGCGAGCGGTCAGACCGGCTTGCGCGTGTCGATCCCGGTCCGTGCCACCGACCGGTCGACGAACCAGGTTGAATCGATCTGCGTGTAGCTGGCCCATTCCACCGGCAGCGACTCCTCGGGGAAGATCGCGTTGACCGGACACTCGGGTTCACACGCCCCGCAGTCGATGCATTCGTCCGGGTCGATGAACAGCTTCCGGTCGACGCCCTCCTCGAAGTGGATGCAGTCAACCGGGCAGACCGAGACGCACGACTGGTCGAGCACGTCGATGCACGGCTCAGCGATCACATAGGTCATTCGAGTCCTCTCCCTGGGCGCTCACCGTCTCGATCCGCCCCGCGCCGTCGACGGACGCGAGAACGGCAAGAGGGTATCACTCACCGCCGCTCAGCCGCCCGGCGCCACGAATTGGATCGGCACGACCATGCCCCTGGCCCAATGACCCGGGATGTGGCAGCCGACGACGAGCGTCGGCAGCGCTCCGCCCGGGGTCGCTGCCTGGGGCACTGTCCAGCGGACGTCGCGACGCTCGCCGGATCGCACGACCACGCGCAGGCCGGTCAGTTCAGGCGCGACGGCCACGATGGGTGTCGGTCCCGGCGGGGCTCCGACGGTCGCGGCCTCGGCAGCCTCCCAGGCGTCCTGTACGGCCCCGTCGCCGATGACCACCTCGTGGACTTCCAGGCCGCCATTGATGATGTGCAAGAGCACCGTTTCGCCGGGCACCAGGTCGACCGTCGGCGGTGCGAAGGTGTAGTCCCGGGCGATGATGTTGACCTCTCGTGGGTTGGCCGCCGTGCCGGGCGTGATCGGCGGGGTGGGCGTCGGCGCAGCCGCGTTGCAGCCGGCCAGAACACCCGCCAGCAGGACCATGCCGAGCGCCGTCGCGCGCACCGCGGCGATGGCGCGCTCCGCGGCAATGCGCCACTGAATCGTGCGCTCTGCGGCGATGGGCTCCCGAATCGTCCGCAGCGCGGCAATCCGCTCCCGAATCGTCCGGACCGCAGGGCGAAACGGTGCGGTTCTGGTCAGGCGGGGTGGCATCGAGATGGAGTCTAGGGCGCTTCGCGGCTTGACACCGCCGACCCGGACAAGCCACAGTGCGGCTCTTCCCGCGCCCGGTCGGCGCGTCCATCGATGATCTGATGGGCAGCCGATCCCGCGACGAGGTCGACCATCCACGCGGGGGGACGCGGCTACCCGAGGAGACGCTTGGCGACCCCGACGAGTCCGTCCGAGACCAGACCCGGTCCTGTGCCCGCGTCGAGCCAGAGTCCCAGCGCGATGGTGCCTGCTGCCGTCCGCCTCGAAGGGCTGCGCAAGCGCTTCGGCACGGTCGAGGCGGTGGCCGGAATCGACCTCGAGATTGGCGACGGCGAGTTCTTCTCGATGCTCGGGCCGTCCGGGTCGGGCAAGACGACGACCCTGCGCATGATTGCCGGCTTCGAGTTGCCGAGCGCCGGCCGGATCCTGCTCCACGGGGTGGACGTCAGCCAGACGCCGCCGTTCGAGCGCGACGTCAACACGGTCTTCCAGGACTACGCGCTGTTCCCGCACATGGACGTGGCCGACAACGTGGGCTACGGGCTGATGGTCCGGCGGGTGCCCAGGGCCGAACGAACGAAACGCGTCAAGGCCGCCTTGCAGATGGTCCGGCTCGAAGGGTACGACCGGCGCCGGCCGGCCCAGCTCTCCGGCGGGCAGCGCCAGCGGGTCGCCGTTGCCCGAGCCCTGGTCAATCGACCGCGAGTCCTCCTGCTCGACGAGCCGCTCGGTGCCCTCGACCTGAAGCTTCGCGAGGAGATGCAGATCGAGCTCAAGGCCATCCAGCACGAGGTCGGGATCACCTTCATCTACGTCACCCACGACCAGGCGGAGGCGCTCACCATGAGCGACCGCCTGGCGGTCTTCAACCGGGGAACGATTGAACAGGTGGGCACGCCGGCCGAGATCTACGAGCGTCCGGCGACGGCCTTCGTGGCCGGTTTCGTGGGCACCTCGAATCTGCTTCGGGGCGAGGTGGCCGAGCGCATCGTGGGCAAGGCGGGGACGTTCACGATCCGCCCGGAAAAGATCCGGCTGGCCGGACTGCACGAACCGACTGCAACCGACGAGACGAGCGCCACCGGTCACATCCGTGAGGTCGTCTATCTCGGTCCGGACACGCGCTACCACGTCACGCTCGACGCCGGGGTCGAACTCGTCGTCACCCAACAGAACCTGGCCACCTCCTCGATGGAGGCGCTGGCCGCCCAGGGCAACGCTGTCCGACTCATCTGGAAGCGGCAGCACAACTTTCCGGTCCAGGGTTGACCGGAGCGGAGGAGGAGCAGCCATGCATTACAGATCGCTGATCGCGACGACGGCCGCCGTGGGCCTGCTGGTCGCGGCCTGCTCGAACGCCGGGACCGCAGGGACACCGGCCAGCGCGCCGCCCGCCAGCACCGCCCCGGGCGGCTCGGCCAGCGCCAGCGCGGCGCCCACCTCCAACCTGCCGACCTCGATCGGCAAGGGCGAGGGCGAGCTCAACATCATCGTCTGGCCCGGCTATGCCGAGGACGGTTCCAACGTCAAGGAGTACGACTGGGTCCACCCGTTCGAGGCGGCCAACCCCGACTGCAAGGTCAACGTCAAGCCGGCCAATACCTCTGACGAGATGGTGACCCTCATGCGCCAGGGTGGCGGCACGGTCTATGACGGCGTATCCGCCTCCGGCGACGCGACCAACCGGCTCATCGCCAACGGCGACGTGGCCGAGATCAACCCCGCGCTCATTCCTGACTGGCAGGACATCGCGCCGTTCCTGCAGTCGCCGGCGCACAACACGGTCAACGGCAAGCACTACGGCGTGTCGCATGGCTGGGGCGGCAACAGCCTCATGTATCGAACGGACCTCGTCAAGCCAGCCCCGACGAGCTGGAACGTCGTGTTCGATCCGACCGCGTCCAAGCCCTATCAGGGCAAGATCACGGCCTACGACAGCCCGATCTACATCGCCGATGCGGCGCTCTACCTGATGGCCCATCAGCCGGACCTTGCGATCACCGATCCATACGAGCTGACCCAGCCCCAGTTCGATGCCGCGGTCGCCGTGCTCAAGGCGCAGCGACCGTGGGTGGCCAAGTACTGGTCGCTCTATACCGACGAGATCACCAACTTCACCAACGGCGCGACCGTGGTCGGCACGACCTGGCCGTACCAGGTCAACACGCTCAAGGCCGCCGGAGTCAAGGCGGACGCCGTGGTGCCCAGCGAGGGCATGACCGGCTGGGCAGACAGCTGGATGATGTCCGCGCGCGCCAAGCATCCCAACTGCATGTACAAGTGGATGGGCTGGATGGTCACCCCACAGGTGCAGGCCCAGGTGGCCGAATACTTCGGCGAGGCGCCGGCCAACCCGAAGGCCTGCGCCATCCTGGACAAGACCTACGGCTCGTACGGCGTCAAGGACTTCTGCACGCTCTACCACGTCAACGACACGAGCTTCTACGGCGCGATCAAGTTCTGGAAGACACCGCTCCAGGATTGCGGCGACGCTCGCGGCCAGACCTGTGTCGACTACTCGAAGTGGTCGCAGGCCTGGACCGAGATCAAGGGCTGAGCCGCCCGAGGACAGGCGTGCGACCGGGTCGGCAGGCGACTCGGCCGCACGCTGAGACCCGATGACGACCGTCCACGAGGGCGACCCGGGCAGGCGTCGGCGCCTGCTGGCTGCCCTCTATCGCCACCGCTCGACCCAGCTGCTGCTGCTGCTCAGCCCGCCCGTGGGCTGGTTCGGGGTGGTCTACCTGGGCTCCCTGACCGTGCTCCTCGTGAGCGCGTTCTGGTACCTCAATCCGGCCACCTCGGCGGTCGTGCGCGAGTTCAGCCTGACCAACTTCCAGCAGCTGCTGAGTTCCACGGCGGACCGCACAATCGTGCTGCGGACCGTGACCGTGGCAGTCGCCGTGACCGTGGCGGACATCGTCCTCGCCTTCCCGATCGCCATGTGCATGGCCCGCGTTGCCAGTCCGCGCACCAAGTCCATCCTGTTCATGCTGGTCCTGCTGCCGCTCTGGTCCAACTACCTGGTCCGAGTCTTCGCCTGGAAGCTGCTCCTCTCCCAGAACGGACCGCTCGACGCGCTGCTCAGCACGATTGGCCTGCACAGCCCCGGCTTCTCGGACTTCTCGACCTGGCTCGTGTTCACCTACCTGTGGCTGCCGTACATGATTCTGCCCATCCATGCGGGCCTGGAGCGGATCCCCCGCTCCGTGCTGGAGGCGTCCGCCGACCTCGGCGCACGCAGCGGCATGACCTTTCGGCGGGTGGTGCTGCCGCTCGTCGTGCCCGCCCTGGCGGCCGGTTCGATCTTTACCTTCTCGCTCACACTGGGCGACTACATCACCCCCAGCCTCGTGTCCAACAGCCAATTTCTGGGCAACGTCATCTATGACAGCCAGGGCGTGGCGAACAACGTGCCATTCGCGGCGGCCTTCGCCATCGTCCCGATCGGGATCATGGGCATCTACCTGCTCCTGGCTCGCCGCGTCGGCGCGTTCGAGGCGCTCTGAAGACGATGGCGGGACGAGGGCTGCGGCTGGCCACTATCGCGATCCTGGCCTTCCTGTACGTGCCGATCGGACTGATCGTGCTCTATGCGTTCAATGCCGATCGGATCCAGACCTGGCCCATCCGCCACTTCAGCACGACCTGGTTCAGCGCCGCGCTCGACAATCCGGGAGTGCGCGAGGCGTTCGGCCTGTCCCTCCAGGTCGGGCTGGCAGCCACGCTGATCGCCCTGGTGCTCGGCTCGCTGGCGGCGTTTGCCGTGCATCGCTTCGCGTTCTTCGGGCGTGATCTGGTGTCGTTCATGGTCGTCCTGCCGATTGCCCTGCCGGGCATCGTCACGGGCATGGCGCTCAATGCCACGATCAACGCGTCCGGCATCGGGTTCAGCACGTTCACGATCGTGCTGGGCCACGCGACGTTCTGCATCGTCGTCGTCTACAACAACGTCGTGGCGCGCCTGCGGCGGACCTCGCGCTCCATCGAGGAAGCGTCCATGGATCTCGGGGCAGACACCTTCCAGACGTTCCGCTACATCACGTTCCCGGTCATTCGCACGGCCATCCTGGCCGGCGCCCTGCTGGCCTTCGCCCTGTCCTTCGACGAGATCATCGTGACGACGTTCACCGCGGGCGTACAGGAAACGATCCCGATCTGGATCTTCAACCACATCCGGTTGCCGAACCAGCAGCCGATCGTCAACGTGGTGGCCGTCGTCCTGATCCTGCTCTCCGCCGTGCCGGTGTATCTGGCCCAACGGCTGACCTCCGAGCCGGCCGGCTGAGGCCGGCCTCAGATCCAGCGGCGCCCCTCGGGGACGACGAGCGCGAGCGAGCGCGTGCCGTCGTCGTCCGGGGCAGCCGCTGGGCGCTGCCAGCGTCGTCCGTCGGGCTGCGCCCCGATGAGTACCACGGCAACGAGGGCGGCCGCGGCGAGGGCGGCCAGGAACGGGCTCCGACCCATGCGATGACTCCTGACGTGCCCACTGGCGGACCCACCGGATGCGGCCTGCTGCCGCCTTCCCGGGACCGGATCGACAGTCTGCCCGAAGCCGCTTAGCTGCGACTAAACCGGCCGCCCGCTGACGTCACATCGACGGGACGTGATTGGGGTCCAGAAAGCGCGCCGAGTCGTCCCGGAACTCGAGCAGGCAACCCTTCCCACAGAACCAGTAGATGGTGCCTTCGTGCTCGATCGACAGCGTCGAGGTGGCGGTGTCCACTTGCATCCCGCAGACGGGGTCCGTGGCGATCGTGGACGGGGTCGTCGGCAGCTCAGTCATGGTGCGCTCCTCAGGTTGGACGGTACTCCCCGGGAGTATACCTTCGACATGTCGGCGGCGCCACCGCGTAGGATCCAAGCGATGGACCCGCACCGCCACCCGGACGACCGGACCGAGCCCGAGCCGCTCGTCGGACTCGACGCCATCCGGGCCGCCGCACGGACGCTCGTCGGTGTGGCCATCCGGACGCCGCTCCTCCCCTTCGGACCGCCCGAGCGGCGCTGGTTTCTCAAGGCCGAATGCCTCCAGCCGATCGGTGCGTTCAAGATCCGGGGCGCCTACGTCGCGCTGGCCAGCCTGTCGGCGGCGGAGCGGGCGCGCGGGGTGATCACCTACTCGAGCGGTAACCATGCCCAGGGCGTCGCGCGAGCGGCTCGCCTGCTGGGTGCCCCGGCGGTCGTCGTCATGCCCTCGGACGCACCCGCCATCAAACGGCAACGAGTCGCGGCCGATGGCGCTGAGATCGTCATCGTGGGCACTGCCAGTGCGGAGCGCCAGGCCGTGGCGGAGCGGCTGGCCGCGGAACGGGGTCTGTCGATCATCCCGCCCTTCGACGACGATCGGATCATCGCGGGCCAGGGGACGGTCGGACTCGAGCTCGTGGAGGACCTCCCCGATCTCGCGCTCGTCCTCGTGCCGGTCGGGGGCGGCGGCCTGGCGAGCGGCGTGGCGGCGGCGGTCCGCGCGCTGCGGCCGGAGGCTCGGGTCATCGGGGTCGAGCCGGAACTTGCCGCCGACGCCCAGGAATCGCTGCTCCGCGGCGAGATCGTCTCGTGGCCGGCCGACCTGGTGTCACGGACCATCGCCGACGGGACGCGGACGCAGTCGCTGGGCGTCCGAACGTTCGCGCACCTGCGCGCGCATCTCGAGTCGATCATCACGGTCACCGAGGCCGAGATCGCCGCGGGTGTCCGCCTCGCTGCCGAGCGAAGCCGGCTCGTCGTCGAGCCGTCGGGGGCGCTCGGGATCGCCGCGCTCGCCTTCCACGCCCGGGAGCTTGGCCTCGACCGGGTCGATGGCCCGGTCGTAGCGATCGTGAGCGGCGGCAATGTCGACCCGGCGGCCTACCGGGAATATCTCGAGGCGCCGATCCCTCCCGAGGGCTGAGGGGCCGCCATTCGAAGCCTCCGGGAGGAAGGCTCGCCCACACCATCGATGTCTCGACGGTTCCAGGCAAGCGGAACCAACTTGCGCGATGGGCTAGAGCGATCCGAACCGGGTCAGCACGAGCCGGGTCGCTACGAGCCGGGCACCACGAGCTGGAGCGCTACGAGCCGGGTGACTATGAGCCGGGGCACGACGACCTGGGGCACCACGAGCTGGGACGCGATAGTTCCGCTTGGTCGAAATCAACTGACTTGGACCTTTGTGCGCGCTCCTGCTCCGCGAAGGACCGGCCGTTAACCCGACTTGCCGCGTTCGTCGCCGAGGCGTTCCGCCAATCGGCGCTCACGCAGGCGGATCTCCACGAGCTCTTTG
>JANMQO010000041.1:0-3763 GCA_031370565.1 Chloroflexota bacterium | reverse complement strand
GACGCCTTTCGCGCGCTTGATCGTGGACCATTTGGAATGACCGGACATCGCGGCGGAGTATAGCGGACTATGATGGCCGAGCCGTCCTTCGGACCGCCCCACGGGGTGTCCGGCCGGTGCCCCCGCCGACCATCTCGGGCCCAGTAGTGGGCCCCCGCCGTCCCCGGTCGAACCGTCCGTCACCTGCACAGTGTGAGGACCGACGCGCATGACGACCAAGAACGTAGATCTGGCCCACATCCGGAGCGTCGTTTTGGCCGGACACGCTGGCGCCGGCAAGACGACCCTGGCGGAGCAGCTTCTGTTCCGGACCGGCGCCATCCCGCGGGCGGGCCGGGTCGACGACGGCACGGCCAGCCTGGACCACGAACCGGAGGAACAGAAGCGGCGCGAGTCGCTGAGCGCCGCGGTGGCCACCTTCGACGACGACGGCACGATCGTGACCATGGTCGATACGCCGGGCTATCCGGACTTCGTGGCCGAGGTGATTTCGGGCTTCGCCGCCTGCGACGGGGCACTCCTGGTGGTCGATGCCTCGGCGACGGTCGGAGCTGGCCTCGAGACCGCTGTTCGCCTGGCTCGCAGTCAGGGCCGGGCGACGTGTGTCTTCATCAACAAGTGCGATCGTGAAAACGCCGATCCGACGGCCGCCCTCGACGCGCTGCGGGCCACCTTCGGACCGAAGATCGCGCCGCTTCACCTGGCCATCGGGGCGGGCGAGTCGTTCAGCGGCTATGTCGACTTGGTCCATCGGCGGGCCTGGCAGTGGGATGGCCGCCAGGAGGTCGAGATCCCGATCCCGACCGCCCTCGAGGCGGAGGTCGTTCGACGTCGTGACCAGCTGCTGGAGGCGGCTGCCGAGGCCGACGACGACGTGCTGGCCAAGTACCTCGACGGGGCGGAGATCAGCGATCCCGAACTCGAGGCGTGCCTGCGCAAAGGCGTCAAGGAGTCGATCCTCGCGCCGGTCCTCGTCGGTAGCGCGGCCCGGGGCATCGGCCTGCGCGGCCTGCTCGATGCGTTCGTGCGCTACCTGCCCTCGCCCGCCGACGAGCCGCCCACGATGGCCCGCGAGCCCAAATCCGGCGAGCCCATCTCGATCGATCCCGATCCAGCCGGTCCACTGCTCGTGCGGGTGTTCAAGACGGCGGCCGATCCGTACGTCGGCCGCCTGACCTATCTGCGCGTCCTGTCTGGCACCCTCCACGGGCAGGGCCATGCCTGGAACGCCGGCCGTGAAGAGGACGAGCGGATCGGCCAGTTGCTGCTCGTCCACGGGCGCGATCAGGAGCCCGTCAGCGAACTCAAGGCAGGCCAGATTGGCGCCGTGGCCAAGCTCACCGTGACCGTCACGGGGGACACCCTGACCAGCCGCGAGCGGCCTCTCCTGCTGCCGGCGCTGGTCTTCCCGGAGCCCACCTTGTCGGTGGCCATCGAACCGCAGACCAAAGCGGACCTGGACAAAATGGGCGCCGCGCTGCAGCGGATGCTCGACGAGGAACCGTGCGTCCGGGTGGACCGCTCGCCGACCGGAGAGCAGCTCCTGGTGGCCACCGGCGAGGCGCATATCGCGGTCATCGCCGAGCGGCTCAAGCGCAAGTTCGGGGCGGCCATCGTGACCCGCACCCCGCACGTGCCGTATCGCGAGACCATCCGGGGCAAGACCCAGGTCGAGGGCCGCTACAAGAAGCAGACCGGCGGCCACGGCATGTTCGGCCACGTCTGGATCGAACTGGAGCCGAACCACGGCGGTGGTGTCGAATTCGCCGAGCGGGTCGTCGGAGGGTCGGTGCCCAAGGGCTACTTTCCAGGCATCGAGAAGGGCGTCCGCGAGGCGGCCGCGGAGGGCGTCCTGGCTGGCTACCCACTGAGCGACTTCCGGGCCACGCTCTATGACGGTTCGTTCCACCCCGTCGACTCCAACGAGCTGTCGTTCAAGATCGCCGCCTCGATGGCCCTCAAGAAGGGGGTCATGGACTGCAATCCGGCCTTGCTAGAACCGATCATGGCGGTCACCATCACCGTCCCCGAGGCGTACATGGGCGACGTCAATCGGGACCTCAACAGCCGGCGCGGTCGGGTGCTGGGCATGGACAGCGCGGGCGACGGCATGCAGCAGGTGTCTGCCCACGTGCCGCAAGCGGAGCTGTTCACCTATGCCACAGAGCTGCGCTCGCTGGCCCATGGCCGGGGCGCCTTCCACGCCGAGCTGGACCACTATGAAGAGGTGCCCGGGCACGTGGCAGAGCGGATCATCGCGGCGCACCGCAAGGAACTCGAGGCGAGCGAGGGCCACACCGCAGGGCACTGACCCGCATCACGAGGCCGTCGATGGCGACGAGGTTGGTTCACACAGCCCGAGGACACCTTCGTGTCCTGGTGCTGTCGCTCGCCACGGCGGCTGTCGTCGCGATCGTTGCCTACACGCTCGGTGGGGGGTCCTGGCTGACGTCGCCGACCATCTGGGGCACGACGCTCTTCGTCGCCCTCGTGCTGCTGGTTGGCGCGCGCGCCCGGCGGCACCTGTCGCGGAACGCCCTGCTCGGCCTGCCGATCGCGATCGGTGGAGCGGCGGCGATCGCCTTCGGCGCGTGGGACCACCTGCCGTGGCTCGCGTCGCCTGCGCTGTGGCTCGGCGTGCTCGTCTCGGCACTGTGTGGCGTCTGGCTCGTCCGCAGCGGGCGCGCCCAACCGCGGGAGGCAGTCGAGGGGATCGTGATCGGCTTGATCGCGTTCGGGCTCGGGCTGCTGGCGGCATACGCTGGGATCCTGTTCTTCTGGGTGGTGTGGCGGCCGATATAGCCTGCGGCAGGGTCGAGACAGCTTCGAGGGCACGAATCGCCCAACGTGAGCTCACCAAGGGGGTGACGCACCCGGTGGGGTTTAGCGGACGCCCCAGCCCGGACTTCTGGCCACGTGAGTCTCCGTCTCCTAGAGCACGGGCCGCCGGCCGGCACGTTCGGAGGTCAGGCTGGTTCCGATTGGGATGGCTGCGCGGTCGCTGGCGATGCCGCGCCCGCGGCACCACGAGGCCGTCGGAACATTGATCCGATGACCGCCAGGCCAGAGAGGAGCATGGCCGCGCCAAGTGTGAAGACGGCTCCGGTCGGACCTACTCCCACCGTGGAGAACCAGTTCGACAGCGTGGTGGCGATCGGTTCGGGCGCGAGGGTGTGCGCCCCGTTCACGCTCACGGCGAATGCCGCGACCATCGC
Source organism: Chloroflexota bacterium (assembly GCA_031370565.1). Taxonomy (GTDB): domain Bacteria; phylum Chloroflexota; class Limnocylindria; order Limnocylindrales; family CSP1-4; genus Chersky-267. The sequence goes on along the minus strand of JANMQO010000041.1, from coordinate 548 downwards.
CGGCAGGAAGACCAGGAAGCCGCCGACGACCGCGTAGCCGACGGCAATGAGCAGGGACCGAGACCACCAGGCCGCCAGAGCAAGCGCCACAACTCCTGCGGCCGTGAGCAGGTGAGCGACCGGCATCAGGTAGAAGATCGAACTGGCGTCGAACGTGTATCCGGCTCGGCGGTGTATGTCCACGAGGACACCGGCGTCGAACCATTGCGCGATGACGAGGGCCATCAGAGCGACAAACGCGGCGATGATCGATCGCCCAAGCCGAATGAACATCGGGTTCCCCTTCCTGCGTGCTTCCTGCCTCAGCAGCTTCGGCTCGGGCCGCTTCCTCGTCAAGCGCCGCCCTCCCGGAGTCGGCCCGATGACGGCCGCGTCCTGATCCGTTGGGCAATCCCCACCGGGCTCGTTACCCGTCCGGTTGCCTCAACACACCACACCATGTATTGGTCAGGGAGCCTGGATCGGCACTCGGTCGCGGTAGCCCGCCATGAGCAGTTCGGGCAGCCCATCAATGACCGCGACGACGGCCCGGTCGAAGGGCGAGGGGG
>JANMQO010000082.1:0-1653 GCA_031370565.1 Chloroflexota bacterium | reverse complement strand
CGTGGGCAGCGCGATGACGACGAACCGCGGCGCCGTCGCGTAGTACGAGGTGGATGTCTGCAGGGTCAGCTGCTCGGTGGGCGTCGGCGCCAGGTAGCTGATCGCGTCCCAGGGCACCCTGGGCAGGATCTTCTGGACGACATAGGTCCGCTGCGTCCCGTCCACCAGGTTCAGGATGACCTGGTCACCCACGGCCACCTGCCAAAGCGGCAGGAACATCCCCACCCGGGCGTGGGCGTAGATGTAGATGTTCGAGCCGCCGCCGGGCCACGCCGTGCCGGGATAGTGGGCCGCCTTGCCGATCGGGGCGTCGATTCCGTCGCCGTCGACGACCGCCAGGTCGATCCCCAGGCGCTCGATCCGGACACGTGTGGCGCGGATTCCCAGCCCGCCGCCGTTGCTCGGGCTGGGCGGTGCCGCGGCCGAGTCGGTCGGGATCGCGGGGAAGCTGTCCGGGGATGTGCCGCCGGGTCCCACCGGGACCAGGCCGGGGAGTCCGGTGCCGGTGTTGCCCGTGCCCGTGCCGCCTGGCCCCCACGAACCGGATGCCGAGCCAGTCGACGATCCGAGGCCGCTGAGTCCGCCGCCCAGGACGAAGGCGACGACCATCGCCGCCAAGGCGATGCCGAGGATGCTGCCGAGCCCGAGCAGCGCCCGATTGCGGAGCAAGCTCTGGTGCGAGGCTTGGTGCGAGCCATTCGACGAGCGCCGCCGCCGATTCCGTCGTCGGCCCGGCGGCTCGGCGGGCGTGGTCGGCGGGGTCGGCTCGGCGTGTCGGGTCGGCTCGGTCGGCGTTCGAGGCTCGGCAGCCTCGGTCGGCGTGGTCGGCTCGGCGGGCTCGGTCGGCTCGGTCGGCGTGGCCGGCTCGGCGGGCTCGGTCGGCTCGGTCATCGTCGGCCTTGCACCGGTAACGCCGAGACGCGCCCCGGGTGGGGCGCGTCGTGCGCGATGCGGTACCCCGTGTGGGGGTGCGTCAGCGTGGGTTCAGGACAAGCCGGCGGGCCATGATCCCGGCACCGGCGAGGATCGCCAGGATCGCGAGGATCGGGCCGATCGGCAAGGTGCCCGCGGGTGTGCTGCCGGACAGGGTGGATGTCCCCGGGAGGCCGCCTGCGGTGATGCCCAGGACGGCTGAGGCGTAGACGTTGTCCGCGGAGGCGCGGATGGTCCGGCTACCGGCCACACAGGCCAAGGTGACCGTCGTGGTGGCGACCCCATTTGCGTCCGTGATGGTGGGTGTGGCGTTGATTGCGTCAGCGCCGGACGGCGAGGACGCGAAGGTCCAGGCGACCGGCTGACCCGCGATGGGCTTGCCGTCCTTGTCCACGATCGTCGCGCTGACCGTGAGCGGCACGCCGCACTTGAGCGTACCCGTTGGGGGCGTGACCGTGACAGCACCCGCTACTTCCCCGGCGTAGCCCAGGACGGCGCTGGTGGAGATGAGGGCCAGAGCAGCCGCGGCAAGCACGGCCAGCCACCGATGTCGGCGATTCACTCGTTCGTTCCTCCCGCTCGGTTCCCCGGAGGGGATACGTGGTTGAAACGCCGTTCCGGGCCGGATGGCCGGCGGGGTCTGACATCGATCCGATGATCGGTTTCGCGGCGTACACGCATCGCACGGGTAGCATACACATCAAGGCAAGTCCTGCAGGT
>JANMQO010000001.1:0-1748 GCA_031370565.1 Chloroflexota bacterium | reverse complement strand
CCCTGACCGGGCTCGACGACCGGATCGACATCGTGAAGGTCGTCGAGGGTCCGGCCGGGCTGGTCGCGGTCGGGCAGGTCCCGCAGGGCACGTGCGGCGGGCCGAGCACGGTCGGCGCCCTGTGGACCTCGACCGACGGGCACGCGTGGCACCGCGTCGCGCTGCCGAAGGCCTTCAGTGCGGTCCAGGTGGACATGCTGGACGCCGGTTCCGCTGGATACATCGCCTCGAACCCGACGTACGACAACACGGCGCCGGTGGTCTGGTTGTCGCAGGACGGCCGAACGTGGCGATCCACGCCGTTGAGTCGCTCGACGTTCGGCAAGGTGATCGTTGACGGGACGACGAGCTTCGCCGGCGGTTACGTGCTCGCAGGTGCCGTCGTCGGGGAGGGTGGCTGCGGCGGGCCGGCCCTGGTGACCCCGTCGATCTGGTGGTCGGCCGATGGAGACGCCTGGTCCCGCAGCCCGTTGAGCGGGGCGACGCCGAAGGACAACGCGTACATGACGGTCAGCCGGATCAGCGATCACGCCGTCGTCGCGAATGCGCGAACGTATGACGCCGCAACTGATTCGATGTCTCATCAGGTCTGGCTGACCGGCGACGGCCGCCACTGGGCGCCTGTGGCCGCGCCGTCCACCCTCAACGACAACCGGATCCTGACCGACGGGGCGCGTGGCATGATCGTCCTCGAACCGGTCGACAACGTCGGTCCCCCGACTCTCGCCGCGGTCGGCGACGATCTCGCGGTGACGATCCTTCGCCAGACGGGACCCGGGCCGCTGGCCGACGAATCGATCGTTGGCTGGACGTCGGCGCTCGGACCGACCGGGATCGTCACGCTCACGGCCGACAAGGGACACCTCTGGCTGGGGGTGCCAGCCGGATAGCTCAGGTCGTCTCCATCACCCGCCGGCCGCCGGGCGGCCGCTCGCGATCCGGCGATCGGCCGCGACGGCCTGCGGCATCTGGCGGAAACCGGCCGGCAGGATCGGGCGCCAGAGGCGCCAGGTCTCGACCAGCCATCCGGCCACGGCGCGCTCCAGCAGCCCCCAGGGCAGCTCATAGCCGGCGCGGACCGAAGGGGGAAGCAGGCCGACTGCGGGCCACAATGCCCAGGCGTAGGCTCGCGACGGGAGGCCGGCCAGCGCGGGCACGATCGGGCCGAGCGGCGGATGGAGGACGATGTCGGCGAGGTCACGGGCCAGCGGACCGACCTGGACCGGGCCGCCGGGCCCGATCGCGCCGGCCACATACGTCTCGAACGCGTCGAGGTCGACTGGCAGCAGGTCCGCCGGGATGCCGAAGGCGCGCCCGATCGGCACGGTCTCCGCGTAGTAGCGGGCGCGCCGCTCCCGCGTCAACGGCTCGAGCCAGCGGTCGGCGGCCACGATGGTCGAGTCGACGAGGGTGGCGTGGACCCACAGCGCCAGTTCCGGATCTCGAGCCCGGTAGGTCGGGCCGGTGATCGTGGCGTGGAGCGCGTTCAGGCGGCGGATCTCGGCCCGTGCCGCCGTCCCCGTTCCGTACACGATCCGGAGATAGCTCCGCAGGGTGCCGTCGAGGCGGGCCCAGGGATCGGTCCGGAAGTCACTGTGGTCGGCCACGCCGGCCGCCACCTGCGGATGGGCGAGCTGAAGCAGGAGCGCCCGCGGCCCGGCGCCGAGCAGGAGCATCGCCTCGCGGTTGAGCGCCCACGCCTCCGACGCGGGGCCATACAGCCCCGCGAGGTCTGGATCGATCGCCTG
>JANMQO010000310.1:0-4877 GCA_031370565.1 Chloroflexota bacterium | reverse complement strand
CGGCCGTGTTCCCACCGAGGACCGTATCGCCGAGCGGTCGACCGGAGACGTCGACGCGCCGAACGAGTGCACCGCCGCTTTCGGTCCCACTGCCACCCCACGGCTGGAGCCATGGCTCCCTGACCCTCGCCTTGCGGCGTTTGCCGCGCCGCCATCGAGCAGGCTGCGGCGATGCCTGGCGCTCAATTCGCCGCACGGGCGGCGCTGGACCGGGCGAATGCGACCGGCGCACTTCGAGCCGACATCGACGCCGCCCTCGCGCGCCTCGGCGGTCGAGTGAGGACGTCGGCCCGCCCGAAGAGTCGTCGGACGCCGGGCACAGGAGCGGCCGGGTTCTCGGCGGCCGAGCGCGAGCGCGCGAAGAACCGGAGAACACGCTTGTCCGAGCGTTCGAGGCTGCCATGCTGGAGGTCTACGAGGCTGCCAAACGGGAAGCCGGGTACCACGCCACGAGGTTCCTGCAGAAGGTGCGTCGCGACGGCGGCCTCGAGGCGGCCCGGTATCTTCTTCGGCAGCCCGGTGTCTCGCAGGGCTTCATCAGGCTCTGGAAGGCGGCGAAGCTCGACCTTGCGATGGAGTACGTCGTCCTCCAGCCCGAGTACGCACCGCTCTTTTCGGACGCCGAGCTGGCGGTCGCACGTCGGCGTCTCATCGAGCACGGCATGAAGCCGGAAGCGCTCCGATGACCGATCGGCGGAGCCAGGACCGACGCTTCGCGTCCCGGCTGGCACGGTCCTGAACCTCTGGGACGTTCAGGTGACATTGAGTCAGGCTCACTGGCCGTGCGGCCGCGCAGCCTTTGCCCGAGACGATCAGGCCTCGCATGATCGTGAGATACACATCGTCCGGCGCACGTGTTGGGCCGGCGGGCGGCACGAGGTGAGCTTGGCCCTGCTCATCGCGAGCTGAGTGACGAGGGGCGAGGACGACGTCCTGTTGCACCATGAGCTGGGGATTGACCGTCCAGCCTCGCCGGAGCGGGATGGCGATCGCACTGGCAGGCGGCCCGCTCCCGACCGTCCGCTGCGTCGTGCCAGCCTGATGGACGGCGACGGGGTCTTGCACGGCGCTAGAAACGAGCCTCAGATTGGCCGCGGCACCCCGACACGATGAACGGATCGTGCGTGGCGGCGGTTGAGCGTGAGCTGAAACCCGGCCGGTAAACTCCACCGGGAGGTGATCTCGGGTTGGGCGAGTGGGATGACAGATTGGCCGTAGGCGAGGGCCTGACGGCCCGGGCGGCAGTGGACAGGCTCCGGCGATCGGATCGCGATCGGGCCGAGGCTACTGCCCGCTCGATCCGCCACCCGTGGTATCGGTGCCAGTCGCTGACGGCCGTCGCGGAGGCCACGGTCGACCCCGGACTGCGCGGCGCGCTGCTCGACAAAGCACTGGGAGCGGCATCGGAGCTCGGCGAGCCGAACCCGCGCGTCGCGGCAGCCTCGATCCCGCTCGCCCTGCTCACCACGACGGCACCGCCCGATCGACTCGCACGCGAGACCGTGAGTCTTCTCGCCGACTGCGCCACCGAGCCACACACGCTGCGTCGCTTGTGGGCGCTCTGGCACCTGATCGGCGCGGTATGGAGCCAGGGTGCTCTCCGTGATCGCGTCCTCGACGCATTCATTGCCACGGCCCTCGAGAGCCACGGGCGCGGTCGTGACCGGCTCGTGAGCAACATTGCCGAACGTCTCGGCCAAGCAGGTGACGCCTGGGCCAACGACGTCGCCGAGATGGTCGAGATCGGTCAGCTTCGACGACGAGCGCTGCGACGCGGTACTCCGGCCATGGCTGATCCCCAACGCAAGGGCTGGACGTGGGTCACACCCGGCATCCTGGAGCCGCCGTTCGATATCGCGGCTCCTGTCGAAGACGCCGGTGGATCGGACCCGCCGCACGACACCAGATAGCCACACGATGGCATGCGTAGGCTCTTGCCAGCGCTGCGCTCACCCGCGAGCGTTCGTCCGGACCCGCTGGGGTGACTCCACGTATGGCATGTCCAACCCGCGAGGGTGGTGACCCCGATTTTGAGCGTCCCCCGTCGGTGATCGCGGGCCGCCTCGACGCAACCACTACGGCAAGATCGTGGCTCTCGAGCCACGCGGCGAACACATAGCCGGCGCAGGACCCGCGCACGGGCGGCGCGTTTGTGGTCCGCCGTCGGCGCCCCAAGAGCTCATCCAGCCGGGCTGACCGTTTTGTACCGCAGGTAGACCACGCCGGAGCCGAACGTCCGTGTCTCGAGCAGCTTCAGCCCGATGCGATCATCCAGCGCCGGGAAGAACGGCGTGCCAGCGCCCAGGATCACCGGATGGACATAGAGGCGGACCTCGTCGATCAGCCCAGCCCGCATCAAGGTCGCGGCGGTGGTGGGACCGCCGACGGCCATGTCGAACCCTGGCTGCGCCTTGAGCCGGGCGACCTCCTCCGCGGCGCCATCGCGGACCAGCCGGCTGTTCCACTCGACGCGCGGGAGCGTCCTGGAGAAGACGATCTTCGGGGTGTCCTTCCAGATGCGGGCGAACTCGACCATGGCGGGCGTCGCCGCGGGATCGGTCTCCGCCGTGGGCCAGTAGTCGACCATCAGCTGGTACAGCCGTCGCCCGTACAGGAAGGCGCTCATCTCGCGCGCCTCGTCATTGAAGAACGAGTGCAGCTCCTCGTCGATCAGCACCCAGTCGAGCGACCGGCTCGGCGTCTCGACGAAGCCGTCGAGTGAGACGGACATCGAGTAGATGAGCCTGCCCATGTAGATCAGCCCCCGTCCTTCAGACGATCGGTGTGGATGCTGCCGATGATGGCGTTCGTCCGGAGCCCTGCAGGGTTGAATATCGGTTCATCCTCGCGATACCGCGAAGCGTACATGCGCCATCCGGCGACGGCGATGCGGGCGGGCCATCGCGGGTGCCGAACGGCAACCGACCAGAGCCGCGCCCGGTCTGCGCGAAATCGGCAGAAGGCTCTGAGACCGGAGTCCCATCTGCTCATGGCGCGCTGCTCATGGCGCGCGACATCGACGCGCTCAGGAGAACCTGCCCGATTGCACGCCCGATTGATCGGCGCAGCTCCGACGCCGCGCAACGACGGCCGGGCGCCGGGGAAGCGCCATGCTCACTCGAGGGAGCGCTCATAGACCGCGATATGCCAGAGGTGCTGACGGTCGCGGTGGCGAAGCCGGAAGCCGGCGCTGGCGAGACGCTCCTGGCGCGCGCCGCACCCGCCTGAACCAGCCCGAGCAGCAGACCGCCACGCCCACAACCGAGCTCGAGCACCGTCCTGCCCGTCGGGTCGAGAGACAGGAGCGCATCGCTGAGCCGCTGGGAGACGGCGACCAAGCCTGGGTCCTGGCCTCTCGCCAGGCGCTCGGCCACCTTGGCGTCGAAATGGCGCGCGATCCGGGAATCGGTCGGACAGGCGCACTCCGGCCCCCTCGAGTCGGGCTTCACATCCATCGCGTTTGCCTTTCGCGGTCCCTCAACCAAACTTCATCATCCGGGGCGGTGCGTGCCTGACCGGCCCAAGGGCGGGTAGCGGGGGCAGAGCCAAGGTGGGCCGATTCGTCGGCGTGAGTGTCGCCGCCCGCCCGACATTGGACTCCGAGGTAGCAGATCCGGCAGCTTGCGCACTCCTCGCGGCAGGCCGCCCCGCCTTACGTGGGGCGGTGCACCTGGATGATCCGGTAGCGGGCCGTGGCTCGGAAACGATCGGGGTCCTCGTTGTGCGCACGCAGTACGTGGAGTGCCTCCTCGCGGACCTCTGGATAGGTTCCCACTTTTTCGAGCAGCGCTCGCCCTTGGAGAAACATCGGATGGTTGGCCTCGCTGGCGGCAAAGTAGGCGTCGGGTGACTCGTCCACGAAGGCGACCTTTCCTTCCTCGAAGTCGACGGTGGCACCGTGCCCGGCGGCGAGTGCACGGACGGCGTCAGCGTCACCCCACCCAAAGCCTGGAGTCGCTGACCTCCCGATCACTTCGCCGATCGCACGGGTGAAGACGCCGACCATCGCGTCGATGCCTCCGCCCGGGAGCCAGGCCGAGATCAAGCCACGGCCGCCTGGTCGCAGCACCCGGATGATCTCGGAGAAGGCCTGCTCCGCGTTGACGGCGAAGATCACGCCGAAGACAGAAAGGACCACGTCGAAGGAGCCATCGTCAAACTTCAGGTCCTGCGCATCGCCCACCACGAACGACGCCTCGAGCCCGTCGGCGGCGGCCCGGGATCGGGCCACCTCGATGAGCCGCTGCGCACCGTCCAGACCCGTCACCACGGCGCCCGCCCGAGCGGCGAGCAGCGCGGCATTGCCCGTCCCGCAGGCCACGTCGAGCACGTGCTCCCCGGGCGCGAGGTGGGTAGCGCTCACCACATGCCGGGCGGCGGGCTCCAGCTCGAGGGCCGTCGCCTCGTAGTTGCCGATTCCCCAGTCGAACACCTGGGCCACCTCCTGGACTCGACGTCGGGCGATCTGTATCGTTTCAGACCTTACGCTGCGATGCCTGCCGGCGCCACCCGCTCACACGACGGGCCCAGGCGGTTCATGGCGCCGCGGTTCGTGGCGCACGACCCGACCCGGGTCCGAGTGTGCGCCAGGCGACCATATCGGGCGCGTGGTGCCGATCCGTGGCCGATTCTCAGGGGCAATGTGCGTCGGATGGTCGCCCCACGGGCAGGAATGACGACCGGCCGGCCCATGTGCTGTTCCTGGTCGCCTGACGCTCAGACGCGACTCGATGGCAGGTGCATCGGCCCACGTTGGGGCGGATCGAGCCAGATATGGTCTCCACGCGCACATCGGCGCCGGCCCGAGGCGACGGCCCGAGGGGACGGCCCCGGCCCGGGGCATCGGCCCACGGCGACGGCGCGCCGCCCCGTGCCGC
>JANMQO010000254.1:0-16050 GCA_031370565.1 Chloroflexota bacterium | reverse complement strand
ATGGACAGGCTGTCCATACCGAACGAGCCGAACGGCGCGTTCAGCTGCTTGTACGCCGCACCCAGCCTCTGCAGGCTGCCCCGGTGCAGGTTCAGGCCGTGGGCCACCGCGTTGCCCTGGAGGATCTCCAGGATCGCCCGGCCGTCCACGGCATAGTCGTCTGCCAACCCGAGGACCGCGAGCATGGTCGGTCGGACATCCGTGTGGTCCGTCCAGACATCGGCCGTCTCGCCCAGCTGTCGGATCCCCGGTCCAACCAGGCCCAGCCAGGTGGTGGCGATCTCTGGTTGGATGTCGCCGTGGTTCCAGGCGTAGAAGGGCACGATGCAGGTGAGGCAGGTGGTCGACGGGTAGTCGGTCAGGTAGTAGTTGGGGTCACCGAAGAAGGTGAAACTGGCGTTCCGATTGGGATCGCCGCTGGTGTACATGTGGAGGAGCTTCATCTCCGCCTGATCGGCCATCGCCACCATCAGGCGGTCTGTGTTCGTCGTGTACGGGTTGACCGCCGTCAAGCCCGCCACGTCACGCTCAAACTGGCGATTGAGCGGATCGGTCTGGGCGAGCTGCCCGCCACCGATACCCTTCCTGGCCAGGTAGAAGGTTGGTGCGTCATCGCCGTGGACGGTGAACCTGTTGGGGGCCGCGCTGCCCAGGAACTGCGCCGCGAGGGCCGGGAACTGCTGCTGGACGAGGCTGTCGATGTTGGCGTTGATCTCGCCGATCTGACCGGTCCAGTCGCACGGCGTCGTCACGCCGTCGCAGTTGGCGGGGGTCGGCGTGCCGCCGACGAAGTGATCTCCCTCGTCGACCGTGAACACGAACAGGGTATTCGTGCGGTCGATGCCGTCACTGGCGAGACGGGCGAAGAACGTGCCGAACGCGTCGTCATAGGCCTTGAGCTGGGCGACGTAGCCAGCCGAACCGGGACCATAGGCGAGATGCGCGTCGCCGGCCGTGCCGTGAAAATCATGGGCGTCGGAGATGTAGGCAAAGGTGACCGGCACGCCCCGTTCCTGCATCGCCGCCGTGTAGGCCAGCGAGGCGGTCGCGGACATGCCATCGAAGCCCGGGAAGCCGGGATTGCCGTGTGGGTCGGTGACCGGCTGGCCGTCCAGTCCGTTGAGCGGCGTGCTGGCCGACTGGCCGGTCAACAGTGGATCAACTTGCTGGGCGCCAAACAGGCCCTGGAAGTTCGCGTAGCCGCCCGGCTCGGCGGGCAGCGTGTCGGATTGACCACCCGCGCAGGTCGGCGAACCAGCGGCGCAGTGGATGGCCAGACCGACGAAGTCCGCCTGCGGCCGCGCCTTCGCGCTGGCATTTGCGGGCGTATTGGGCAGCAGGCGCGCCGCCTCCGCTTCGGTCCACTGCGGCGACGACTGCCCGAAGACCTTGGTGATGTCGCCGTTGGGACCAGTGCCGGTGTTCTCCAGGACGGTGTTCGCGGTGGCAACGGCGCCAAAGTCACAGCCGGCCCGGGTGTACGGCACCCACGGTGCCGGAGCGTTCAGGCCGGTCGGCGTGACCATGTTCGGGACGGTCGGCGTATTCGCGGCCGACACCGGATCCGTCCAGTAGCCGAACGAGCCGACGAACGAGAAGGCGCCAGTCGATGACGTTCGGACGTAGCTGTTCGAGACAGTCTGTCCGTGGCGGTCCGGATAGACCCCGGTGAGCGACGACAGGATCCCTCCGGCAGTATGCGAGATGAGCACGGTGTGATCGTTCGTGAGCAGCGAGCCGTTGTCCTTCATGAAGTTGAGCAGGTTCGGCATCTGCTCCAGGTCCGAGGGCACATTGGGCATGTCGCGCCGGAAGTGGGTGTTGTCGAACTGGACGTAGACGACGTGCCGGATGCGTCCGTCCGGACCGAGCCGGCACGTGCCTTCCTGGGCTGCATTGCCGCCTGTGTCCGCCTCCCGTGAGGACCGGCCGGCGAGGACCGGACCGGCGATGATCGAGCCCGCGATGAGCGAGCCGGCGGCCAGTGCAACCGCGCTCCGCCGCAACCAGAACGAACGAGCCTGTCGCATGATCTGCTCCTCTTCCGAAGTCCGCGAGACGGGACCGGGCTTGCTTCCTGTCGGGTACGGCCCGTGGAAACCGGCGCCGACCCGGCACATCCCCCCGGACGCGCAGGGCGCGACGCCATCGCCTATGGTGCGTCCGTCAGACTGCGTTACGGTAGGCGAATGGTTAACGACCCGTAACATTGCCCCGCTACCCGCACCCCGTTGGTCGCCTCCTCCGGGCTGGTGATCGTCAGTGCACTGTGCCCGCCCACACTCCGGGCATGACCGCCCCGGGTCAGCTGCATTCCTCCCTGGATCCGGTGCCAGGCGAGTCGCTCACGCCCGAGCCGACGCTGCCACCGAATCGTCAGGTGCTGCCCGCGTCGGTCACCGAACGGCTGGACCGCCTGACGCCTGACCAGCGCGCCGCCGCCACCGCACCACCGGGCCCGGTCCTGTGCATCGCGCCAGCCGGGAGCGGCAAGACGACGACGCTGGTGGCCCGGATCGCGTGGCTGGTGGCGACGGGCACGCCCGCGGCGCGGATCACGGCCATCGCCTTCAACAAGCGCGCTGCCGACGAGCTGGCCGAGCGGCTTGCCGCAGCGCTCGCCCCGATCGGCGTGGGCCCGGACACCGTCCGGGTGCGCACGTTTCACGCGCTGGGCCGCGAGATCCTGCGGTCGGCGGGGCGGCCGGTGGAGCCATTGGTGGACCGCTCCGCGCTTCTCCGATCGGTGCTGCCCGAGCTCGAGCCAGCCAGCCGGCGCCGCCTCGACACGGCGATCTCCCGGCTCAAACTGGACCTGCGGGTGTCAGCCGATGCGGTGGCTGTTGACCCGGAAGCGGGACCAGTCGCCCGCGGGTTCGTGGCCTACGCTCGAGCGCTGGCGAAGACCGGCGGGCTGGATTTCGACGATCTGGTGGCCGAGGCCTTGACCGCGTTCGAGACCGTCCCCGGCCTCCTGGCCGACTGGCGATCGAGCTGCCATGACGTGCTCGTTGACGAGGTCCAGGACGTGGATCGCTCGCAGCTCGAGCTGGCTCTGGTCCTGGCCGCACCAGGCAACCGGATTTTTCTCGTCGGCGACGATGACCAGTCCATCTACGGCTGGCGCCTGGCCGATGTTCGCCGCGTTCTGGCCCTCGCTGGCCGCCTGCCCGGAATGCGCCGCTTCGACCTGGTCACGAACTTCCGCTGTCCCGGGCCCGTCGTTGAGCGAGCGGTTCGGCTCGTCGAGGTCAACCAGGAACGGTTCGCCAAGCGGATCGTGGCGCGTACTGGCGCAACCGGGCGGCTCGTCCTGGCGCCCGACGCGTCTGACGACGACGATCGCGCCCGACGCGTCCTGGCCAGCTGGCGGTTCGGCGACGGCGTCCCCAGCCCGCCAGCAGATGCCCTGGCCGATGCCCCGGCCGATGCGCCCGCGGATCCGGACCTCGACGTCGAACAGGGCACGCTGGCGATCCTGGCTCGGACCAACCGCGAACTCCTGCCAGCGGCAGCGGTGGCGCTCGAGCTGGGGATCCCCTTCCGGGCCGACCGCCTCGTCCTCCTGCTCGACGATCCGCGTCTCGATGGCTTGCTCGATACCCTGGTGGCTGACCCGATCCTCGCGTCCGAGCCGGTGGTGCCCCTGCTCGTTCGCCTCGGGGCGCTGCGGCGGGCCATCACGGCCGACGACGCGGCCACGGCCGGGCGCGCCATCGACACGGTCCGGATGCCAGGCACCACAGACGCAGCCCAGGTCGATGATCTCGACAGGGCGACGATGCCCGCGCGGGGCGAGCTCGAGGAGGACGAACCTGGCGTGCCTCTCGACGCACTCTTGGAGGCCTTGCTCGGCTGGGCGGCCCGATTCCGCGACCCGGCGTCATTCGTCGCCGCCGTCCGCGCCAGGCGCGACGCCCTCGCCCTCCTCCGCCGCGACGACGCTCGCCTCACGCTGGCCACGGCCCACGGGACAAAGGGCCTCGAGTTCGACCATGTGGCCGTGATCGGCATGGACGCGGACCGCTTCCCCAGTCGCCGGACCCTGGACGAGGCCGACGATCCGGTCCGCGCCCTGGAGGAGGAGCGCCGGCTGGCCTACGTGGCCTGGACGCGCGCGCGTCGCTCGCTCACGCTCGTCTACGACCCGGCCACGCCGTCCGAATTCCTGCGCGATGCCTTCGACGACGTCGAGCTCGGCGTCGAGCGCGCGTCCCGGACCCGCGGGCCGCCCGTCAGCGAGCCTGGTCGTGCCGGTTGAGCGCTCGAATCAGTTGGTCGATCGCCACCAGGCACGGCTCCGTGACGTCCGGCGGCAGCGCATCCCGGACCGAGTCTTTTGGGCCAAAGGCCGCCCGGGCCCGGATCGCCGCCCGGCGGATCTCGCCGAGATCGCCGTCTCGAAGCAGGTCCGGCAGTGGCGCCAGCAGCGTGAACCAGCGCGTGGCCGCCCGATCGCGGGCCGCGGCAACCATCGGATCGACCGCACGAGCCGCGGCCAGGGCCCATTCGTCGATTGCGGGCAACTCGTGCCGGGCCGGACCCCGGGCAGCGGTCGGCCGGGTGCTCAGCGGACCACCCGCTCGCTCAGGAGTCCACGACCCGGCTGATGTGGAGCGGAATGCGCTTGCGCTCCGAGCCATTCAGCAGGATCCGGAACGAGTAGTCGCCCGGTCGTTCGAAGGTCAGGCTCCACAGGTCGACGGCCAGGGTGATCGTGGTGTCCCGGCCGTCGCCCGCGCCATGGGTGCTGAAGGAGCCGTCGGCGGCCGCCACCTCACCGCCATCCGGATCGAGCAGCACAAACCGGAAGGCATGATCCCGATCCGTCTCGGTCGCGGCGACGGCGATCCCCGCGACCAGCGACAGGTGAGGCTGACGCAGCGGAAAGGTACGGCCACCGATTCTGCTGATGCCGCCGCCCAGGACATGGAATTTCTGCCCGGGCGGTGCTTCGGCAGCGTCGGCCAGAAAGGCGAAGGCGATGTCAGGCACGGCCGTATCCTACCGCGCGCGGGCGATCGGCCGGGGAACGGCGAGGCGGGGATGCACGCCATGGCCGTTGCCCCGCCCCGCCTCCTCGGCGAACGTGACGTCGCTCAGTGGCACGAGTGGTTCGCCGCGCAGGACCCGGCCCAGGTACTGGCCAGTCGCTGAACCCGCGGTGGCCGCCACGTCTTCCGGCGTCCCCTGGGCGACGATCCGGCCGCCCCGGAATCCGCCAGCCGGGCCGAGATCGACGATCCAGTCGGCCGTCTTGATGACGTCCAGGTTGTGCTCGATGACAAGGACCGTGTTGCCCTGGTCGACCAGCCGGTGGAGGACCTGCAGGAGCTTCTCGACGTCGGCGAAGTGGAGCCCGGTGGTCGGTTCGTCGAGCACGTACAGCGTCCGGCCCGTCGCCCGCCGCGAGAGCTCGGTGGCCAGCTTCACCCGCTGCGCTTCGCCGCCAGAGAGGGTGGTCGCCGGCTGGCCGAGGTGGACATAGCCGAGACCAACCTCGCCGAGCACGCGCAGCTTCGAGGCGACCGACGGGACCGCGGAAAAGACGTCGAGCGCCTCCTCGATCGTCATCTCCAGGACGTCCGCGATCGAGCGGCCCTTGAAGTGGATCTCGAGCGCCTCACGGTTGTAGCGCTTGCCGTGGCACACCTCGCAGGTGACGTAGACATCCGACAGGAACTGCATCTCGATCTTGAGGATGCCATCGCCCTTGCAGTGCTCGCACCGCCCGCCCTTGACGTTGAAGCTGAAGCGTCCTGGCTTGTAGCCGCGGACGCGTGCCTCCGGGACGCCGGCGAACAACTCGCGGATCGGACCGAACAGGCCGGTGTAGGTGGCCGGGTTGGAGCGGGGCGTTCGGCCGATCGGGCTCTGGTCGATCTCGATGATCTTGTCGATCTCCTCGACTCCGTCGAGCCCGTCGTGCGGCCCCGGCTGCTCGCGGGCACCATTCAGGCGGCGGGCGACCTCGCGGTACAGAATTTCCGTGACCAGCGTGCTCTTGCCCGATCCCGAGACGCCGGTGACGGCGACAAAGCGACCGAGCGGGAAACGCACGTCGATCCCTTTGAGGTTGTGGGCGCGAGCGCCGCGGACGACAAGATCCTTGCCGTTGCCCGTCCGTCGCTGCGCCGGGATCGGCACGACGAGATCGCCCCGGAGATAGGCCCCGGTGATGGAACGCGGTTCGGCCAGGAGCGTCTCCAGCGGGCCATTGGCGATGACTTCGCCGCCGTGCTCGCCCGCCCCAGGGCCGATGTCGACGACCCAGTCCGCCGTCCGGATCGTCTCCTCGTCGTGCTCGACGACAAGGACCGTGTTGCCCAGGTCACGTAGCCGGGTGAGGGTCGCGATGAGCTTGGCGTTGTCCTTCTGGTGGAGCCCGATCGAGGGTTCATCCAGGATGTACAGGACGCCCATCAGCCCCGCTCCGATCTGGGTGGCCAAGCGGATCCGCTGCGCCTCGCCGCCGGACAGGGTCTGGCTCGTCCGGTCGATCGTGAGATAGTCGAGTCCGACATCGACGAGGAAGCCGAGCCTGGCGGCGATCTCCTTGACGACCTGGCGGGCGATCGTCGCCTCGCGCTCCGTCAGCCGGGTCGAGACGCCCTCGATCCAGGCCAGGGCATCGGTGATCGAGAGCGTTGACACCGCCCAGATGTTCTTGCCGTCGACGGTCACCGCGAGGACTTCGGGTTTGAGCCGCTTGCCGTCGCAGGTGGGGCACGGCCGGCTGACCATGAACCGCTCCAGCTCCGCCTTGACGAAGTCCGACTCGGTCTCGCGATAGCGTCGTTCGAGGTTGGGGATGATCCCCTCGAACGTCGCGGTATAGGTGTTCTCGCCGCGTGCGTGGCGGTAGCCGATGACGACCTGTTCCCCCTTCCGGGCGGTGAGCAGGTGCTCGAGTGCCTCCTTCGGAAGCTGGTTGATCGGGACTGTCGGGTCCCAGCCGTGGGCCAGGCAGACCGCCTCGGCGACCTTGCCGAACCACGAATCCGCCATTGGCATCCGGGCCCACGGCCGAAGCAGTCCGCCGTCAGCCACCGACATGGTGCGATCCGGCACGACCAGCTCCGGGTCGATCTCGAGGCGGGTGCCCAGGCCGGTGCAGTCGGGGCACGCCCCGTGGGGGGAGTTGAACGAGAAGCTGCGCGGCTCGAGCTCGTCGATCGTCGTGCCGTCATACGGGCAGGAATAGCGCTCGGAGTAGCGGCGCTCCTCGAACGAGGGTGGCTCGCCGTCGCGGGGTGCGGGCGCGATGACCACGATCCCCTCCCCCAGTCGGAGTGCCGTCTCGATGGAGTCGGCCAGACGGGCAGCGTCCGGATCCGCGATCGCCGCCCCGGTCTCGGGGTCGATCGGCCGGCCATCGGCGTCTCGAGCGGCACCCTCCGCGGCCTCCGCATAGCGGACCACGTAGCGGTCGACGACGACCTCGATGGTGTGGCGCTTGTATTTGTCGAGGCTGGGCGCCTCGGTCAGGTCGTACTGCTCGCCGTCCACCCGGACCCGCACGAAGCCCTGCTTGCGAGCCGCCTCAAAGACCCGGTCGCCCTCCGTCTTGCGGTCCTTGATGAGCGGCCCGAGGACGAGCAGGCGGGTTTCCTCCGGGAGGCGGAGGACCTGGTCGACGATCTGCTGGACCGTCTGCCGCTCGATCTCCCGGCCGCAGGCCGGACAATGCGGGTGACCGATGCGGGCGAACAGGAGCCGGAGGTGATCGTAGATCTCGGTGACCGTGCCGACCGTTGAGCGCGGGTTCCGGCTGGCGCCCTTCTGGTCGATCGAGATCGCCGGAGACAGCCCGTCGATCTGGTCGACGTCCGGCTTCTCCATCTGGCCGAGGAACTGGCGGGCGTACGCGCTCAGGCTCTCGACGTAGCGGCGCTGCCCCTCGGCGTAGATCGTGTCGAAGGCGAGGCTGCTCTTGCCGCTCCCCGACAGCCCGGTGATGACCACCAGCCGATCACGCGGGAAGGCGACGTCGATGTTCTTGAGGTTGTGTTCGCGGGCACCGCGAATGACGATCTGGTCCTGGGGCATCTCAGGTGGCAGTGTACGCGAACGAGATGAAATGGAACAGGTGTTCCGGGCGCATGGCCGACCGCGATCTCATGTTCCGGATGCCCGGCTTGGGTCGTGTCGGGCGACGGCGCGGCCTGTCGGGCGACGGCGGATCGTGTCGGGCGCCGCTGAGGACCCGCCGGCGTCCCGATTCATCGAAGTCCCCCATTGGTCCGCCTCGCGCTCGTCGCCCCGCGGATCCACGGCCCACGGCGCCGCTCACCGCCCGCAGTCCACGGCGCCGCCCACGGCCCATGGGCCTTGTCCTCCTTGCAGGACATCCGGCGCCCGGCGCGTGGAGCCACAGAGCACCCGGAGCCGTGCCCCAGCCGTGCCCCGGCCCGGCCCAGGCCCCCGGCCCGCGCTCAGCGCCGGCGGCGTGGCGGGCGGCCGCCGGTCCGCTTCACGACGTTGGGGGTGACGGTGTGGTCCCAGGTCGGCCGATCCAACCAGCGAGCCTGCCAGCCGCCGTCGTCCTCGTGCTCGTCGCGGAGGCCGGGCAGCCAGTCTGAGGCGGTGTCCACCGACGGCTCCTCCGGCACGTCGCCCGCGCCGTCCCCGGCGGCGGCGGGCAGGACGGTGACCGTCGTGACCTGGAGCGCCGGTGGCCCAGCCATTCGAGCGCGCTGGCCCGGTCGCCGGGTCGAGGTTGCGCGCGACCCGGCAGATCCGGCAGCCCCGGCTGGCGCACGATCTTCGGCCCGACCGGCCGCCTCCGCCGCTCGTCCCACCGTGGCAGCCGCGTCCTCATCGAGGACACGCAGGCGGATCTGCTGGAGCTCGTCGCGCAGCACGGCGGCTCGCTCGAACTCGAGGTTCTTGGCGGCGTTGCGCATGTCCGCCTCCATGCGGGTTACCAGCGCTTCGATCTGGGCCCGACTGTGGGCCCCCAGATCGTGTGGACCGAATCGGCCGGCCGGTCCACCAGCCACGTACACGTCGGTGGTTTCGGCGACCGCCCGGAGTCGCTCGTTGATGTCGTGGATCTCCTTGACGATCGTGGTCGGCTCGATCCCGTGCTCAGTGTTGTAGCGGGTCTGGGTCACCCGGCGACGATCCGTCTCGTCGATCGCGGCGCGCATCGAGTCGGTCATCCGGTCCGCGTACATGATCACCTCGCCTTCGACGTTGCGGGCCGCCCGTCCAATCATCTGGACGAGCGACCAGGCGCTGCGCAGGAAGCCCTCCTTGTCCGCGTCGAGGATCGCCACCAGGGTGACCTCGGGCAGATCGATCCCCTCGCGCAGGAGGTTGATCCCGACGAGCACGTCGAAGACGCCCAGCCGGAGGTCGCGCAGGATCTGGACCCGATCGAGCGTGTCCACCTCGCTGTGGAGGTACTGCACCTTGACGCCCAGTTCGCGCAGGTAGTCGGTCAGGTCCTCGGCCATCTTCTTGGTGAGGGTCGTCACGAGCACACGCTGGCCGCGCTCGACCCGCCGCCGAACCTCTTCGAGCAGATCGTCGATCTGGCCTTCCGTTGGACGGACGCTGATCTGCGGGTCGACGATGCCGGTCGGGCGGATGAGCTGCTCGACGATGCGCTCGCTCCGCTCAAGCTCGTAGGGGCCGGGCGTGGCGCTCATGTAGACGGCCTGCTTCACCGTCGCCTCGAACTCTTCGAAGGTGAGCGGCCGGTTGTCCAGGGCGGACGGCAGGCGAAAGCCGAAGTCGACCAGGATCTCCTTGCGCGTCCGATCGTTCTTGTACATGCCCACGACCTGGGGCACCGTCATGTGCGACTCGTCGACGACGAGCAGCCAGTCCGGCGGGAAGTAGTCGAGCAACGTCCAGGGCCGCGAACCGGCCGCTCGCCGGGAAAGATGGCGGCTGTAGTTCTCGACCCCGGAGCAGTAGCCCAGCTCGCGCATCATCTCCATGTCGAAGACGGTCCGCTGGCGCAGACGAGCCCCCTCCAGGACCCGCCCCTGCGTCTCGAGCTCGCCAACCCGCAGCTCCATCTCCGCCTCGATGTCGGCGACCGCCTCGGCGAGCTTGTCACCCGGCGTCACGAAGTGCGTGGCCGGATACACGTTCAACTCGGTCCGCTCGGCCAGCAGCTCCCCGGTCAGCGGGTCCACCTCGGTGATCCGTTCGACCTCGTCGCCGAAGAACTCGACCCGGACGATCCGGTCGTCCGAAGCCGGCCCGATTTCCAGGGTGTCGCCACGGACCCGGAACCGGGCGCGCTGCAGCGCCTGATCGTTGCGCTGGTACTGCAAATCGACCAGGTGGCGCAGCACCGCGTCCCGCCGGTATTGCCCACCCCGGCGGATGCGCAGGACGGTCGCGCCGTAGTCGACGGGGGCGCCCAGCCCGTAGATGCAGCTGACACTGGCCACGATGATCACGTCCCGTCGCTCGAACAGCGCATGGGTCGCCGCGTGGCGCAGCTTGTCGATCTCGTCGTTCCGACTCGAGTCCTTCTCGATGTACGTGTCCGAGCGAGGCAGATAGGCCTCGGGCTGGTAGTAGTCGAAGTAGCTCACGAAGTATTCAACGGCGTTGTCCGGGAAGAACGACCGGAACTCGGCATAGAGCTGGGCGGCCAGGGTCTTGTTGTGGGCCATGACCAGCGTCGGCTTCTGGTGCCGGGCGATGACGTTGGCGATGGTCCAGGTCTTGCCCGTGCCGGTCGCCCCCAGGAGCGTCTGGTGGCGCAGTCCGCGCTCCAGCCCGTCCGCCAGACGCTCGATCGCATGGGGCTGGTCACCGGTTGGTTCGAAGTCGGCGACGAGCTTGAACTCGGGCACGGCGATGGGCCTCCTCTGGACGGCGCGCGCAGTCGAGCGTACCACCGTGCAGCCTAATCGAACAGGCGTTCTGCTGTCCAATCCTGTCGCAGCAGCGCCTCGTGGGACTCCTGCAACGAGCCGACAGGACCGATGGGTCATTCCCGCCCAGGACCCGACCAGCCAGACTGAGCCCATTCACACCACGCTCGCCCGGAGGTCCCTGCGTCCAGGATGCGCCGCTCTGTCGTTCGCCCTCGGTCGCGACCGGGGGCCTGCATCCGTCCGACCGGGGGACGGGGCCAGAGCCTGGTCGAGTTCGCCCTCATCGTGCCGTTGCTCTTGCTGCTGCTGCTGGGCATCGTCCAGTTCGGCTTCATCTTCAACAGCTACGTGACGCTCACCAACGCCGCCCGCGAAGGGGCCCGCGAAGGCACCATCTACGCGTACGACACGACCCTCTCGAAGACCCAGAACGACACGGGCAGGAACAACCTCATCCTGTCCAGCCTCAAGTCGTCGATGAACCTGCTGGCCACGACCGGGCCGAACTTCAGCAATGGCACCACCTGGACGTCGAGCAACGGCGGGCTGACGTACACGAACGGCGACCTCACGGTTACCTACACGATCCCCACCGGGGTCACCGACAACGATCCCCGGACGGCTGAGCAGGTGACCGTCAATGCCCTGTATCACCAGGACCTGCTCATCCCGCTCATCGGCAACCTGCTGCCGCGAGACAGCGGCGGTCGGTTGCAGCTCACCGGCCAGGTGACCATGGTGGTCAACTGATGAGCGCGCCGACGGCCAGCTCACCGGGGGCCATGCCGCCCACCGAGACCGGCGGCGCACCAAGACCGGCACGCGGCCAGGTCGTCGTCATCTTCGCCATCTCCCTGGTGGCCCTGCTGGCCGCGGCCGGGGTGGCCTTCGACATCGGCCGGTTCTACAGCGAGCGGCGCTTCCTCCAGAACGCGGCTGATGCCGGCGCGCTTGCGGCGGCCAATGCACTCGCCCAGGGGATGACCGATAGCCAGGCCATCGACCAGGCCCGGACGATCCTGTCCAGGAACTTCATCGGCGACCCCAACGGCGTCACTCCGAGCGTGCCGCCCGACAGCCCCGTCTACGAGTCCGGACACGCCGGCGACCCCAAGTACCTCATCAACGGCATCCTGATCAACGGCACGGATGTCCGGGTCGCGATCCAGAACCCCATCCCGTACACCTTTGGCCGGGTCGTTGGGCTGGACCAGAGCACGATCGGTGCACGGGCCCACGTGCTCATGCACGGCAGCATGCTGCCGATCGTCGTGCGGCACTATGTCGGGGCCCCGGGGCCGAACGCCGGAGCCGTTTCCCCGTGCACTGGTGCCGAAGCTTTCCAGGACTACATCGCGACGGCCGACACGTCGT
This sequence comes from Chloroflexota bacterium, assembly GCA_031370565.1. Taxonomy (GTDB): domain Bacteria; phylum Chloroflexota; class Limnocylindria; order Limnocylindrales; family CSP1-4; genus Chersky-267. Next base: position 3,829 of record JANMQO010000254.1, on the reverse strand, counting down.
GCCTGGGCACCGACACGAACGCCGTCCTGCGGACCATTCCGTCGCCAGGTCTCGCCTTCGATCCGACCAACCCCAACAACGACACCGCCCATCACGGCCCGGTCCAGCCGCTCGTCGGCCAGGGAGCGACGCCGTCGAACAGCGCCAGCTTCCGGGGCTTCGTCGTCCTCGACATCCGCAACTTCGCCTCGGCCACCTCGAACGTCTTCTACAACGGCGTCGCGGCGGGCACGAACGCGCAGACCCTCAAGAACATCGAGGCCGGCTGGGTCTCCAGCGGGTACCCGGGCCCTGGCTTTCCTCCGATCATCGCGCCGCCGGACCCCAACGACCAGGTCGGCCTGACCTCGGGCAACAGCTCGGGGATCGTCATCGCCGCGATCGGTACCCGGTACCGTGCCGGCGACGAGATAGTGGCGGCGGTCTACTCGGGCACGGTCATGACGATCCCGGACTTCACCATGCCCGGCCCGACCCAACCCCTGGCCATCGGCACGACCCAGACTCGGAACAACTCGGTGACCATGTCGATCACCAAGAATGCGGCGTTCACCGGCCAGGTGACGTCCAGCGCCCAGACCGACCTGAACGACCCGACGAACCCGCTCGGCCTCGGGACGCTGCTGCCTATCACCTTCACGCCCAATCCGTTGACGCCCAACGGAACCGTCACCTGGAGCCAGTTCCAGACAAGCGGGGCCAGCCCCGGCATCTCCACGATCTGGGTCCAGGGCCATTCTTCGAGTCCCTACCTGACCGATCACTATGTGCCGGTCGCGGTCAACGTGGGTGCCGTCGCCCGGGACTTCAGCAGCAACCTGACTCCGGCCGGAGTCCTCGCCACGGTCACGACCACCGGCGGTGCAACCACCCTGAACACGAGCTTCAGCACGAGCAACGTGACCAGCACGTACCTCGGTGGCAGTGTTGCGCTGAGCCTCGAGGCCGGTCCCCCGTCGCAGACTCCGGGCGGCCCGTCAGGAATCGGCGCGACGAGCTTCAGCGCCAACAATTTCACCCTGGGCAAGAACGGCAGCCAGGCCGTCACGATCACCTTGAATGCCGGCAGCCTGGGGCCGGGCGAATACGAACTCACGCTGCGCGCGACCGGCACGAACCTCGACGGGATCAAGGTCACCCATCTCTACCCGATCACCCTGGACGTGGCCACGGCCGGCACCTCGAATCAGTACGTCGACATCATGGGCTTCGCCGCCTTCCGGATCACCTCGGTCAACTCAAACTCGATCGATGGCTATGCCATCAGCGCGAGCTTTCCGACAGCCGACGATGCCGGTCTGCGGCGGGTGCTGGTGCCCCGGCTGGCCGCCTGGTGAGCCGCCTGGTGAGCGGGCTGGTCAACCGGACGCAGTAGTCCACGGACGGCGTACCTCGCTGGTACTTCCGGTCGGTTGGTGGCAGTGACGACTCGCTCCATCATCGAACCCAGGTCGCGGGTCAACCCTCGGTCACCTATCCAGCCCAGCCGCGGTCAGGCGGTCCGGCTGACGCCCATCTACCTGCCGGCGGGCGCGGCATGCAGGCCACCGGCGCGGGCCGGTCTCGTGGAGGCAGTTCCGGATGGAGATGGAGTACAAGGACCACAGCCGACGAGGGCGATTCATCGTCATCTTCGGCATCGTCCTGGCCCTGGTGGCCGGTGTGTCCGCCTTCCTCCTCGTCAGTCAGGCCCAGCAACAGGCCGGCTCGGGCGGAGCCCCGAAGGTCTCGCTGGTCGTCGCCGTTCGCCAGATTCCGGCCCGCAAGCCGATCGAGGCTGGTGATATCGCGTTGCGCGAGGTGACAGCGGACCAGACCAACGCGACCGGCATCTTCACCGACGTGACCAAGGTCATCGGGCTCATCCCGGGCGTGACGATCCTGGAGGGCCAGCCGATCTACATCAACCTGCTGGCATCGCAGAACCAGGGTGGCCAGTTCTCGATCCTGCAACCCGGCGAGTCGATCACCGCCACTTCGCCGTTCTGGCGGGCGGTCTCGCTGACCGTGCCCGACGAGCGCGCGGTCGGCGGGCTGGTCAAGACCGGTGACTTCGTCGATGTCTTCCTGACGGCCACGGTGCTCGTTCCGCAGGATCTGCTCGACCTGGGCAAGTACTACACGGACAAGTCGACCAAGATCACCTACCAGCAGATCGAGGTGCTGTCCAAGGTCGGCACCAGCTATATCGTCAAGGTCCCGCTGTCGGTGGCCGAGGAGATGGCCCACCTGCAGGCCACCGGCTCCACCCAGTTCAGCCTGGCCCTCCGGCCGGCCCAGGACACCCGTCCGATCGACGCCTCAACGCTGGGCGAGACGACCAACATGATCATCCAGCGCTACGGCCTGCCGATCCCGCAGATCTTCCCGGCCGGCAAGGGACCGCTGCCCAGCCCGCTGCCGATCGGGACGCCCGTGCCGTTCCCCAGCGCAGCACCGTCGCCTCAACCGAGCGGCTCCGCCAAACCGTAACCTGGACCCGACGTCGGGTCCAGCCATCCGCCTGTATCGGCGCCGCTGACCCGGCGCGCCTCCCCGACCACCCGGTCCGTCCGCCGCGGGCCGGGTGGTCGTGCGTTCATCGACTCGTTGGCCGGGACCCGGCAAGGGCGGCGGCGAGTGCCTCCTCGACCGCGGTCTCGGTGTCTCGGAGCGTCCCGCCCGTCTCGATCCGCCGGTTCGCCCGTGCCGCCGCCCGGACCAGCAGGTCCGTCTGTGCCGCGATCCGGCGAGCCGCCTCGGCTGGGTCGAGACCCCGGGCCGCCAGGCGGGCGCGCTGCGCCTCCGGCGGACAGGTCACCAGCCAGACCTCGTCCACGAGGTCCACGTAGCCACCGTCGACCAGTCGGATTGCCTCGACCACCACGACCCGCGCCTGGGTCCGGTCGGCTGCCGCCAGCGCAGCCAGGATCCGTGGCCTGACAGCCGGGTGGACGATTCCTTCGAGGTCGCGCAGCGCGTCCGGATCGGCGAACACGATCCGGCCCAGCGCCGCCCGATCAAGCGACCCGTCGGCCCGCAGAAGCTCGTGTCCGAAACGTCGGGCGATCGCGGGAAGGGCCGGCTCGCCTGGTTCGGTGACCGCACGCGCCAGCATGTCGGCGTCGATCAGCAGCGCCCCTCGGGCGACGAGCACGCCCGCCACGGTCGACTTGCCGCACCCGATCGGGCCGGTCAGACCGATCCGCAATGGACGGTCGCACTGGGTCGTGGGGTCGGTCACGGCGCCCGATCCTCGAGCTCCAGCCAGGCCTCCTCGGCCGTCTCGAGCGCGGTCGCTACGTCCGTGTACTCGCTCGAGACTCGGCGCAGCTCCACGAAGTTCGCGGCCACGGATGGGTCGCTCATGGCCAGCTCGAGATGGCTCTTGCGCAGGCCCAACCGGGTCAGGTCGGCATCGAGCGCGCCGCGCTGGCGCCGATAGGCCTCCTTGGACAGCTTGGGCGCCCGCGGCAATGCCTTCGACGAGCGAGGCTTCGCGCCGACGACCGAGGCGCTGGCGGGTCTGTCGGCGTCCGAATCGGACCGTTCGCCGCCGACCCGTGCTGCCGCCAAGCCATCCTTGGCGCCCGCGGTCGCGCCCAAGGTGGCCGCTGCGCCGGGCCGCAGCGTTCCAGCCGCCGGTCGACCGCCCGTGCGCAATCGCCGCGCGTCGGACTCGATGGCAGCGGCCACCGTCCAGCCATCCGCGATGGCCGCCCGCCAGGCCCGATAGCCACCGTCGAACTGGGCCGCCTGCCCGTCATCGACGACCCACAGTCGATCACACACGAGTTCCAGCAGGCGCCGATCGTGGCTGACGACGAGGAGCGTGGCCGGCGTCTCCCGA
>JANMQO010000243.1:0-12968 GCA_031370565.1 Chloroflexota bacterium | reverse complement strand
CGCAGTCGGGCCAGTTCACTCGCCGCCGTCTCGACGACCGCCAGTCGCTTGGCCGGCTCGCCCTCGGGCAGGAGCACCCGTTCCACCGGGTAGCCGAGCGTGGCCAGGGCGTCGCTCAGCGTCGCACCGACCGCCGACCAGGCGCCCGGCTCCGAAACGAGGATCGCCCGTTGCGCACCGAGCCGGCTGAGTGCCTCGGCGATCCCGCCGGCGGCGATCCCCTCGCCGAGTACGATCCGGCCGATCCGTGTCTCGGCGTCCAACAGGCGCGTCTCGCTGGCCGCCGGTCCTGCCTCGCGCAGCATCAGGTCGACAATGTCCACGACCGCCCGCACTGAGGGCACGTCGGCCACCCGTCGCCCGGCCGCATAGAAGCGCTGGCGAGCCTCGCCCAGCGCCCGGATCGTGGCAACCGGGTCATCTCCGCGGAGGAGTGGCCGCGGCGTCGGGCTGTGGCGCAGTCGTTGGGCCAGGCCCTCCGCCGGCCCGTCGAGCCAGACGACCAGCCGATTGCGGTAGAGCCGCCAGCGATTGCGTGGATCGACCGGGGCGCCACCGCCGCTGGCGACCACCCGGCTGAGGCCGGGCAGGCTGTCGGGCAGCCCCAGCGCCTCAACCGCCGACCGTTCCCGCGTCCGGAAGCCGGCTTCTCCTTCGGCGGCGAAGATCTGGGGGATCGACCGTCCGGCAGCCGCCTCGATCGCCTCATCGAGGTCGTGGAACAGGGCCCCGTGGCGTTGGGCGAGACGGCGTCCGACGGCGCTCTTGCCGCTGCCGGGCAGGCCGACCAACACGAGTTCCATGGGCCCGGCCTCAGTCGTCCCCGCCGGAGCCGGACTCAGCGTCCGTCGGCGTGGTTCCCGCAGCGGCCCGCGGCGTCCGTCCGGACCGGCCTCGACCACCCGCGATCGGGGCCTCGAGCGGCTGGGCGATGCGTAGCAGGTAGCGCGCCATGTTGTCGCGCGTCTCGGCCAGCGTGTCGCCGCCGAACTTGTCGAGCACGGCATCGGCCAGGGTGAGCATGACCATCGCCTCGCCGACGACACCGGCGGCCGGCACGACGCTGATGTCGCTCCGCTCGTAGTGCGCCTTGTCGACGGCCACGCCGGTCACCAGGTCCGCCGTGGGCAGGGGCCGGGCGAGGGTCGAGATCGGTTTGACCGCACCACGTACCACGAGCGGCTCACCGTTGGTCACGCCGCCGGTCAGCCCGCCCGCGTTGTTACTTCGGTGGATCCAGCGTCCCGCCTCACCACGACCCTCGATGACGTCGTGGACCGCAGAGCCGAATTGGCGTGTCTGGGCGAACCCCAGGCCGAACTCGACGCCCTTGACGATGTTGATGCTCATGACCGCGGCCGCCAGGGCCGCGTCCAGCCGCCGGTCCCAGTGGACGTAGCTGCCGAGCCCGATCGGCAGCCCGTGCGCGATCACTTCGAACACACCGCCGACCGTGTCACCGTTGGAGCGGGCCTCGTCGATCCGGCTGATCATCCGCGCCTCGGCGTCCGGGTCGGGACAGCGCAGCGGACTGGCGTCGGCTTCCTCGCGGGAGCGGCTGCAGCGGGCCGGGTCCAGCGCCACGCCGCCAACCTCGGCGGTGAACGACCAGACGTCGATGCCCAGCTCCGCCAGGAATGCCCGCGCGACGCCACCGGCCGCGACCCTCGCGGCGGTTTCCCGTGCGGAGGCTCGCTCGAGCACGTTGCGCACGTCGTTGAAGCCATACTTGAGCGCGCCGGCAAGGTCGGCGTGACCGGGCCGCACGCGAGTGACCGGTGTGGCCCGCTTGTTGCCCTCCTCGGCCGCAGCCAGGAGGGCCGCCGCCTCGTCGTCGCCAAGCGCCTCGACCTGCATGACCCGGGTCCAGTTGTCCCAGTCCCGGTTGGCCACTTCGAGCAGGATGGGCGAGCCCAGGGTGCGTCCGTGGCGGACACCGGACAGGATCTCCGCCCGGTCTTGCTCGATGGCCTGGCGGGCGCCCCGCCCATACCCGCGCTGGCGCCGGGCGAGGTCGATCGCGATCGTATCGGCGCTCAGCGCGAGCCCCGCCGGGACGCCCTCCACGATCACGCCGAGGGTCCGGCCGTGTGATTCGCCCGCCGTCAGGAACCGGAGGCGGCCCATCCGATCAGCCAGCTGCCGCGGCGCCGGTCGGCTCCCCCTCGGCCGACTCGATCCCGGTGGCCCGGGCGGCCTGGAGACTGGCCTGCATGAGCTCGAGCGGCGCCGGCTGCCCCGTCCACAGGCTGAACGCGGCCGCGCCCTGGTGGAGGAGCATGAGTTCGCCGTCCGCGACGGTGTCGCCGGCCGAGACCGCGTCGCGCAGCAGCTTCGTGCGCCGGTAGATGAGGTCGAGCACCAGCAGGTCCGGCGGCAGGACCTCGCTCGGGATCGGTGACTCGTCGCCGTGGAGCCCGACCGAGGTTGCGTTGACGAGCAGCCGTGTCTTGGACAGCTCGGCCTCAATGATCGATTCGTGCCAGGGCATGGCCTTGAGCTCCATGTGGGCCGCGCTCTTGCCGAAGTGGCGGACGAGCCCCTCCGACCGGTGGAGGTGGCGGTTGATCACGATGATCCGGGTGAACCCCGCGGTGATGAGCCCGTGGACCACCGCCCGGGCACCGCCTCCCGCGCCCAGCACGATGGCCTGGCGCGGCATCTTCTGTTTGCCGACCAGCCGGTCGAGCGCGACCCGGAAGCCGGGCACGTCCGTGTTGTGCCCGATCAGTCGCTTGCCCTCGCGCGTGATCGTGTTGACGGCGCCCGTGGCGTGGGCTTCCTCCGTCAGCCGATCGACCAGGGGAACGACGCGCTCCTTGTGCGGGATGGTCACGTTGGCGCCCAGGAAGTCGTCGCCGCGCAGTTCGGCGATCGCTTCGGCCAGTTCGATCGGGGCCTTGTCCCACAGTTCATAGCGGGCGTCGATGCCGAGCGAGTCGAAGGCCGCCTGCTGCATTGCCCCGGACAGCGAATGGGCAACCGGATGGCCGATCAGGACGACGCGCTTGGTCATGCTCGTACCCCTTCGAGTTCACGGAAGAAACCCGGGTACGAAATCGAGGCGCTGGATGGCGCGTCGATGATCGTCTCCCCCCGGGCGATGAGACCGGCGACCGCGAAGGTCATGGCCAGCCGATGGTCGTCGAGGCTCGCCGTGGGCACCCCGGTCAGCGGGGTCGGGCCGTCGATCGTGATGTCGTCACCGTCCACCGACAGGTGGGCTCCCAGGGCAATGAGTCCGGCGGCGATGCCGGCGATCCGGTCCGATTCCTTGTGGCGCAGTTCGCCGGCGCCGCGAATGGTCGTGCGGCCCCTGGCCTGGGTTGCCGCGAGGCACAGGATCGGGATCTCATCGATCGCGGCGGCCACCTCGGCCGGCCCGATGTCGATCGCCTCGAGGGCGCTCGTGCGCACGACCAGGTCGGCCGTCGGCTCGCCCACGTCGGACACCCCGTCGGCTGTGTTGTCGGCGGCCTGCTCGGCGGCTGTATCCGCGGTTGGGTCCGGACTCGTCATCGGCGGGGTCTCCTCGATCCGGGCACCCATCCGGCGCAGCAGGTCGATGACTGCCCGGCGAGTCGGGTTCGTTCCGACAGCCCGCAGGTGGAGCTCGGCATCGGGATGGATTGCCCCGGCGACGAGCCAGAAGGCGGCCGCCGAGACGTCCCCGGGGACCCGCTCGTCGATTGCTCGCACCCGAATCCCTCCTTCGACAGTCCAGGCCACCACCGCCCCGGCCCGATCGGACAACTCGCAGCGCACCGGCACGCCCCGCGCCCGGAGCATCCGCTCGGTGTGGTCCCGGGTCGCGATCGCTTCCCGGACCGTCGTGCGGCCGTCGGCCCGAAGCCCGGCCAGCAGGATCGCCGACTTCACCTGAGCACTCGGGACCGAGGTCGTCACGTCGATCGCCCGAAGCGGGGTATGGCCCACCACGGTCAGCGGCGGGAGGGAGTCGTTCCGGCGGGCATGGAGCACCGCGCCCATCAGGCGCAATGGTTGGATGATACGGGCCACCGGGCGCCGCCGCAACGAGGCATCGCCATCCAGCACGTGGTGGGCGGGCAGGCCGGCCAGGATCCCCGCCGACAGGCGCAGGGTCGTGCCGGAATTGGCGCAGTCCAGGACGCCCTCGGCCTCGTGCAGGCCGTCGACCCCGGGCGAGCGCACGCGATAGCTGACTCGTCGACCATCGTCGGCCAGGCGTTCGATGGTCACCCCCAGGTGGCGCAGCAGCGCGGCCGTCGTGCGGACATCGGCGCCGTCTCCGGCGCCTTCGATCCGACTCTCACCCTCGGCCAGCGCCGCGAAGAGGAGCGCCCGGTGGCTGATCGATTTGTCGCCGGGCAGGCCGGGCGTCCCGCGCAGGCGGGTCGCCGCCCGGACGGTCGCCGGGCCGACGGGGACCGTGAGGCCGGCAGTTGCAACAGCGTCGGCGTTTCCGACGTTCGTGGGCAGCTGGCTCAATGCTTGCTCGCGCCGCCGGCACTCGCGGCGGCGGCGGCCGGAGCGGCCACGTCGTAGAACCGGCGGACCAGCTCGTGGACCGGCCGGAGGGCGACCATCATCAGGCGGAATTGCTCCAGGGTGATCGACTGCTCGCCGTCGGACAGCGCCTCGTCCGGCCGCGGGTGGACCTCGACCATGATCCCGTCGGCGCCCGCCGCGACCCCGGCCAGGGCCATCGGCTGGATGAGCCAGCGCTTGCCGGTGGCGTGCGACGGGTCGACCACCACCGGCAGATGGGTCAGGTGGTGGAGCAGGGGAATGGCCGCCAGGTCGAGTGTGTTGCGGGTGTACGTCTCGAACGTCCGGATGCCGCGTTCACACAAAATGACGTTGGGATTGCCCGAGCTGACGATGTACTCCGCGCTCATCAGCCACTCCTCGATCGTCGCGCCGTAGCCGCGCTTGAGCATGACCGGTCGCGCTACCCGTCCGACGGCGGTCAGCAGCGAGTAGTTCTGCATGTTCCGCGTGCCGACCTGGACGATATCCGCGTACTCGGCGACGATATCCACCTGGCTCGGTTCCATGACCTCGGTGATGACTGGCAGGCCGGTTCGCTCGCGGGCTTCGGCCAGGTAGCGCAGCCCCTCGACGCCGAGACCCTGAAACGAGTACGGGCTGGTACGTGGCTTGAACGCGCCGCCGCGGATGATCGTGGCACCGGCTGCGGCCACGCCGTCGACCGTCTCCATGAGCTGGTCGCGGCTCTCGATCGAGCAGGGTCCGGCCATCATCGTCAGGGAGCCGTCGCCGATCGTCGTGCCAAGCACCCGGATGACGGTGTCCTCGGGGTGGAACTCGCGCGAGGTCAGCTTGAACGGGCGGCTGATCGCGGTCACCGTCTCGACGCCCGGGAGCGCCTCGAAGCGGCTCATCAGTTCGGGCTTGCGCGAGCCGATCTCGCCGACGACGGCGATGACCAGCCGTCCGCTGCCGGCGTGGTCGTGCGGGGTCAGGCCCTCCGCGAAGATCTGGCTCTTGACCGTGTTGATCTCTGCCTCGGTGGCGGAGCCCGCCATCACCACGAACATCGGTGCGCGTCCTTCCTCATCGTGGCGGTTCGTCCCGGGACAAACAAAAAAGCAGAGGTCTCAGCCTCTGCTTTCCCCGGCACGACCCGTGCTCCCGAGCCTAGGCTCCGGGAACGATCATGCCGGGGGTCGAAAGTAGAAGTAGTGGCCCATCTGTGCAGGGAGGCTAGCCCAGCGGCCCGTCCCTGTCAACGCGAGCCCTCGATGCTGGGATCACGACGACCCGAAGGGCCCGACCAACTGCCCATGCTAGAATGCCGCCCGGTCCACGGAGAGGTCGCATAGAGGTCTAGTGCAGCGGTTTGCTAAACCGCCAAGTGGGGTAACCTGCTTCGAGGGTTCGAATCCCTCCCTCTCCGCCAGTCTCTCACCGGACCATCGCGTGCGCCCGTAGCTCAGCGGATAGAGCGTCAGGTTGCGGACCTGAAGGTCGTGGGTTCGAGTCCCGCCGGGCGCGCCACATCTCGAACGTACCCCGGCCCCGGGAAGACCTCCGGGGGTTGCGGCGTGTCTGGTCCTGCCACACTGGCCACATATGACGGAGGCGCACGTGGAACGGATCGGGTTCGTCGGACTTGGCACGATGGGCGCGGCAATGGCCGGTCACCTCGCCCGGGCGGGCCATCCCATGACGGTATGGAACCGGACCCCGGAGCGGACCGCTGGCCTCGCCGCCGCAGGGGCCATGGTGGCCGCCACCCCGGCCGAGCTCGCCCGCGTGAGCGATGTCGTCATCACCTGCGTGTCGGATACCCCGGACGTCGGGGCCGTCCTGTTCGATCCGGATGGGATCGCCTCGGGCGCGCGCCCAGGGACGCTCCTCATCGACTGCTCGACGATCTCGCCGGCGGCCACCCGGTCGTTCGCGACGCGGCTCGAGGCGACTGGCGTGAGCATGGTCGATGCCCCTGTGTCGGGTGGCTCCGAGGGCGCGCAGCGGGCCACCCTGACCATCTTTGTCGGCGGCGAGGCGGCCGCGGTGGAGCGCGCCGGCCCGATCCTGGCGACGATCGGGCGCACGATCACCCACGTCGGTCCGATCGGCGCCGGACAGGCGGTCAAGGCCGTGAACCAGGTCATCCTGGCCGGCACCTACCTTGGCGTGGCGGAGGGAATCGTGCTGGCTCTCAAGGCCAACCTCGACGTGACCCAGGTCGTCGGCGCGCTGTCGGGCGGGGCTGCCCAGAGCTGGGTCCTGGCGAACCGGAGCGGCCGGATGATCGACAATGACTACCCGCTCGGGTTCAAGCTGGCGCTCCACCTCAAGGACCTGGGGATCGCCCTCGACCTGGCCGACGAGCTCGGCGCGGAACTGCCGGTCAGCCGACTGTGCGCGGAGATCGAGCGTCGACTGGTCGCGGACGGCCACGCCGACGACGACATGTCGGCTGTCGCCCGCCGGATCCGGGCCTTGGCCGACCTGCCCGGCTGAGGTCCTCGCCCGTTCGCCGCTGCCCCTTCGGCGCGAGAGGCACGCTCGGCCCCGCCCCGTCCGCCTCGTCGGCGCCCCGCGCTGCCCCGGCCCGCGCCCCGGCGCCCCGCGACCAGGCTCCCCGATCGCCTAGGTCAAGGCCGCCACGGGCGTGCCCAGCAGGAGCAGTGGCTCGCCCAGCTTGCCTGAGTAGACTGGTCGGAACCGCGCGAGGTCGTACATCCGGCCGACATCGATCTTGCGCGGGCCGACGGCCGGATCGGGGAGTTCGGTGTGGGCGTACTTGCCGTCCCGGATCGCCACCATCCTGCCCCGTTGTCCGTCCCCGATGAGGTCCATCGCGACGTTGGCAAAGGTGATCGCGACCATCTGGTCGAGCGAATCCGCTTCGCCGCTGCGCAGGTCGTAGGTCAGCTCGCTCGACACCGCCTCGATGCCAGTCCGCCGTCGGATCTCCTCCGACAGTGCCTCGCCCACGTTGACCTTGTGGCGGTGGCCGTAGGCGTCCGCCTCGCCGTATTCAGCCAGGGATCCGCCCTCCCACATGGCCCCCTCCGCCGCGATGACGAAGGCGTACCGGCTGGGGTTGTTGCGGTGGTCCTCGGCCAGGATCGAGGTCAGGCGATCCAGGTCGAATGGTGCCTCGGGGATGAGGCAGCGTCCGGAGGTGACATAGGCGGTGAACAACGCCGTGAAGCCGCAATCGCGCCCGAAGATCCGGAAGACGCCGATTCGCTCGTGCGAGCCAAGGGTCGTCCGCTGCCGGTTGATCATCTCCTTGGCCCGGGTCACGGCCGACGAAAAGCCGATGCAGTACTCGGTCCCCTGGACGTCGTTGTCCATCGTCTTGGGGATCGCGATGAGGGGGATCCCGTGGGACGACAGGACTTCGGCGAAGCTCAGCGTGTCGTCCCCGCCGATTGCCACGAGGTAGTCGAGCCCGAGCGCCTCGATGTGCTCCAGCACGAGGGGAGTCAGGTCGTACAGATCATCGCCGGCCGAGTAGCGGGCCGCCTCGGCTGCAGGCAGCCAGGGTGGCAGCGTCGCCGAGCGCATCCGGCGCGGGTTGGTCCGCGACGTGTGCAGCCAGGTGCCGCCGGTCCGATCGATCGTCCGTGTGTTGATCCGATCAAGCCGGCGCAGGTAGGTCGGGTCGAGTAGCGGACCCGGCTGCATGTGGGTCAGGCCCTCCCAGCCTCGGCGAATCCCGATCGTCTCGTAGCCGAGCTCGACCGACCGATAGACGACGCTCTTAATGACCGAGTTGAGACCGGGGACGTCACCGCCGCCAGTCAGGATGCCTATGCGACGAACCCGCGTCATATGGTCGTTCTCCCAGTGCGGCAGGCGGGCACTGCCCGTCTGGGCCATGCGGCGGCCCGAATCCTAGCCCGCCAGCGGCCGGCTCGCAGATGCGGTCTCGGCCCGCTCGCGTCGCCGGCCTGTATCATCGGTCCATGAACTACGAGTTGTTCATGGGCGAGGCGTTGGCCGAGGGTCGACTGGCGCTTGACCGTGGCATGCGACCAAGCGCGGCCGTGGCCGTCGTCAACGACGCGATGGTCGCGCGCGCCCACGACCGAGTCCAGGACTCGAACGATCCCACGGCCCATGCCGTCGTCGTCGCCCTGCGCGAGGCCGGACGCAAGCTGGGCGGCGTGCAACTCGGTGATGTCACGGTCTTCACCACCCTCGAGCCATGCGCCATGTGCGTCGGGGCGCTGCTGGCCAGCAACGTGACTGAGCTGGTCTACGCCATCCCGGACCCCGTGGAGGGTGCCGCCGGAACGGTCATCCAGCTCGCTCAGCACGCCGCTCTGCCGCGCCGGATGCAGGTCGTCAGCGGGATCAGGCGAGACGACGCGGAGGAACTCTTTGCCAGCGTCGGCCTGGCGTTGGCGGCGGGTCTACCGCTCGGCTGACCGGTGTCGGTCGGCCGCGATGGTATCCTCTCGCGCGGAGAGGTGTCCGAGTGGTTGATGGTGCCGCTCTCGAAAAGCGGTGTGCGCAAGCACCGAGGGTTCGAATCCCTCCCTCTCCGCCATCGACCGTCGTTTCGGACTTCGTCTGCCCTACGGAGAGGTCGCCTAGTGGCCTAGGGCGCCGCACTGGAAATGCGGTATGGGGCAACCCATCGCGGGTTCAAATCCCGCCCTCTCCGCCACCAATCGGTAGCGCGACACAGCCCGGGCGAGTGTCCCCGGGTGGTCGTCCCGACCACGTCACCCGCCCTGCTATGATTCGCGGGCCGTGCTAGGCGGGGAACTAGCGGTGCCCTGTACCTGCAATCCGCTCCAGCAGGGCTGAATCCCCTCCCGAGGTCTTCGTTCTCGAAAGCCGCCGTTGCGAGCGACGTTGAGGGCCGGGTCCCGCGCAGCGGCGACTCGTGAACCGTGTCAGGTCCGGAAGGAAGCAGCACTAAGCGATCTTCGCCGGGTGCCGCGGAACGGCCTGGCCCGAGCCGCTCGAGATGGTGGGCGCGGGAATGTCCGATCGACGGAGGGTGCACGGCATATGACGCAACGAGTCGGATCGTGAGCGGCCCGGGTCCCGAGCAGACGGTCGGACAGACGCCGCCCGGGGCATCGCACCGGGCGCTCTACCGGCGCTGGCGGTCGCAGACCTTCAGCCGCATCGTCGGCCAGGAGGCCGTGGTCGCGACCCTGCGCAACGCGGTCCGGAGCGGCCAGGTCGCCCATGCGCTCCTCTTCGTTGGGCCGCGCGGGACCGGCAAGACGTCCCTCGCGCGGATCATGGCCAAGGCGCTCAACTGCACGAACCTGCAGGACGGCGATGCATGCGACACGTGCCACCCGTGCGTTGCCATCCGCGAGGGCCGTACGCTCGATGTCATTGAGATGGACGCGGCGACCAACAACAAGGTGGACCAGATCCGGGAGCTCGTGGAGCGGACCTGGACTGCACCCTCGGACCTGCGCCGCAAGGTCTTCATCATCGACGAGGTCCAGCGGATCGACCAGGGCTGGGACGTCCTGCTCAAGACCCTGGAGGAACCGCCTGACCACGTTGTCTTCATCTTCTGCACGACCGATCCGACGAAGATCCGGCCGGCCGTCCTGTCGCGCGTCCAGCGCTTCGACTTCCGGCGACTGACCGTGCCCCAGATCGAGGGCAAGCTGGCCATGATCCTCGAGGCCGATGGACGGGCCGCCGACCCCGAGGCGCTCAGCCTGGTGGCCCGTCAGGCGGCCGGTGGCATGCGCGACGCGGAATCGATGCTGGACCAACTGCTCTCGGCGGGCACCGAGCGGCTGACCGTCGAGGCGATCCGGGATCTTCTCGGTCTGGTCGACGCGGAGTCGATCGAAGCGTTTCTCGACGCCCTCGTCCGCAGCGACGCGCTGGCGGGGATGACCACGCTGGACGAGATCGACGCGGCCGGGCGTGACCTTGGCGCGTTCCTCGATCAGATTGTCGTCGCCATCCGCGAGGCTCTGATGGCACGGCTGGCCGGCGGGACGGACGGTCGACCGCAGTGGACCGCCGACGCGTTGGCGGCGGCCGCGCGACGGGTGGCGGGCATCGATCCGGGCCGCTGCGGCGTCGGCGGGCTGCGGTTCCAGCTGGAGCTGGCGCTGCTTGCCGGCAGATCAGCTGAGCCGATCCCGGTCGCGACGGGCCCATCGTCGGTCGCTGGCGCGCTCCGATCGCTTCCAGCCCCGACCAGTCCGGCTCCGCCGACTCGCCGACTAGCCGACCCGCCGACCCGCCAGGCCCCAGGCACGACCGAGCCAGCCAAGCCACCGGGCCCGCCGCACGCGCCGACGGGAGGCGCCGAATCGACGACGGCGTCGAGCCGGCCAACCGAGCCCGTCAGGGCGTTGGTGGCGACGGACCACCATTCCGCCACCGAGCCCAGTCCGACCAACCCGGACCCGACGGAGCATCTGCCATCGGCGCTGCCGGCAGCGGTCGGGGGCGACCAGCTGGCCCGGCTCGATCGCGTCTGGCCGACCATTGTCAGCGAGTTGAGCAAGTCGCCGCTGATCAAGCCACTCATCGAGGTGTGCCGGCCGATCGACGTCGATGGCAACATCGTCACGATCGGCTTTCCCGAGGGGAAGTCGTTCCTCAAGGACGTTGCGGAGCGCCGCCGTTCCACGCTCGAGGATGGCATCGGACGTGCGCTGGGCCGATCGGTGAGCGTCCGCCTCGTGGCAACCAACCTGGACCGTGCCACGGCCCGGGTCGACGGCGAAGCCGAACGCGTGATCGAGGCCGCCCGGCGCATTTTCGCCGACGATCTCGTCGACGCAGACGAGGTGCGCTGACTGACCGCAGGGGCAGCGCCGAGCGCGCGCATCGGCCAGACTTGGGACACCGCCGGAGGAACTGTCGCTCCGGCCACCAGATACGGAGGAGGCTCCCGGATGAGCATGGCCAACATCCAGCGAATGGCCCAGCAGATGCAGCAGGAGATGCTCCGAATTCAGACGGAGCTCGAGACCCTGCTGGTGGACGGCTCGGCCGGAGGCGGAGTCGTGCAGGCCGTGGTCACCGGCAAGCAGGAGCTCGTCAGCGTGACGATCGATCCGTCAGCAGTGGACCCTGCAGATGTCGAGATGCTCCAGGATCTCGTGGTCGCCGCCGTCAACGACGCCCTGCGCTCGTCTCGAGCCGTCGCCGAGTCGAAGATGGCGGCGGTCACCGGCGGCCTCCGTCTGCCCGGCATGTAGGCCGAACGCACCGTGCCCGCCCTCCTCATCGAGCCCGTCGCCCGACTGATCGAAGCGTTGTCGCGCCTGCCCGGGATTGGCCCCAAGACTGCCCAGCGGCTGACGTACCACCTCCTCCGAGCCCCGGACGCCGAGGCGCGCCAGCTGGCCGCCGCCCTGATCGCAGTGCGCGACCAGGTGGTCTTCTGCGAACGCTGCTTCAACATCAGCGACCAGCCGCTCTGCCCAATCTGTCGCGACCCGAGTCGGGACGCCCGTCGAATGTGCGTGGTGGAGGAACCGCTGGACGTCCTCGCCATCGAACGGACGGGCCTCTTCAAGGGTGTCTACCATGTGCTCCACGGGGCGATCTCGCCTATCGACGGGATCGGTCCAGACAAGCTCCGGATCCGTGAGCTGTTGGCTCGGGTGGAGGCGGCCCGGTCGGTCGATGGGCCGCTCGAGGAAGTCATCCTGGCGACCAATCCGACGCTCGAGGGCGAGGCCACTGCGATGTACCTGGATGAACGGCTCGATGGCGCCGTCGGTCTCGTCAGTCGCATCGCTCGCGGGATCCCTGTCGGCGGGGACCTCGAGTACGCCGACGACGTCACGCTCATGCGCGCCTTGCAGGGCCGTCGTGCCATGCGCGAGTGAGGCGGCGATGAGCAACCTGGTCATCGAAATTATGCTGCGCGTGGCCAAGGCCGGAGCGGGTCTGGCGCTCGGCCTGCTGCTCTACGGTGTGGTGGTTGGCCTGGTCGGTGCACACCCTTCGGTTGAGCTCGCCTTGCTTTGCTGGCTGAGCGGCTCTGCCTGCATTCTGCTCGTCCAGAGCGGCCCAATCTGACGATCCGATCCGCCTCAACACCTGTCAGTCAGCCGGGGCTCGGAACCCACGCCGGTGGCGTTTGACACCCTCCGGGGCCACCGCTAGTATTCGCCCTCGCGCCCCCTCCGAGGGACGCACGGGACCGGGTCGCCGGTCCGGGCCCACGGGTCGTTCGTTTGACACTCAGGGCCCAGATGCCCCACAATGGGAAGTCGCGCCGGGTGCCATCGTGCCCCGGTGGCTGCACCTTAACAATTGAAGAGTGACAGGAAATCCGGGTAAGGATGTGCGAGCGGTCAAACCCTCGAACCTTTGGTACCGGCCGCAAGGTCGGGCCTACATTCGGAGAGTTTGATCCTGGCTCAGGATAAACGCTGGCGGCGTGCATGAGACATGCAAGTCGAACGGACGATCAGGGCTTGCCTTGGTCGTTAGTGGCGGACGGCTGAGTAACGCGTAGGTGACCTGCCCCGAAGTGGGGAATA
>JANMQO010000224.1:0-3029 GCA_031370565.1 Chloroflexota bacterium | reverse complement strand
ACCGTCCCTGTCCACGTCCTCCAGCCCACCGCCCTGCTCCGCGCCGGTGTCGTGCACGTCGGCGAGTTCGCCCTGTACGAGGCGGCCGAGTCGGAGGCCGGCGAGGCGCGGGCGACAGTCCAGATCGAGCCGATGCCGATCTGCCTCGGGCAGGCGATCGACGGCACCCTGACCATCGAGACCAATGGTCCCGTGCGCGTCCAGGAGGTCCGGCTCGAACTCCGGGTCAAGGTGCAGGCGACCGTCCGCGGTGGCGAGCAGGAGGAGTTGACCGTGTGGGTCGGTCGGCTCGCCGCGGATGGCCAGTTCGGCGGCCCGTCGCAGTCGCTCCCCTTCCGCGCCGATATTCCCCCAGTCTGGCTGCCCACGATCGAACTGCCTCACGGCAGCGCGCAGGCCGAATTCCACGTCATCCTGGCAAAGGCCCGGGCGCGCGACACGCACCTCGTGCGCGATGTCGCGATCTGCACCACCACCGAGGTATAGCGAGGGTCGTCGGACAGGCGGTGGCCGGCACGGCCGGGGAGCCGAGGAGCCGACGCGCCCAGCAACCCCGAACGCTCAGCCCGCGTCGCCCACTGCACCCAATCGCGCCCGCGCCGCGGCGAGAGCGGCCGCCACCCGATCCGGTGCCGTGCCACCCACCACGTCACAGCTGGCCAGTGCTGCCTCCAGGCCGGCGGAGGCTCGCACCGCGTCGCCGATGCCGACCGCAGCGGCAAGGTCCACGGCCAGTGGATCGCCGCCGCCCGACAGTGCCGCGATGACGGACGCGTCATCCACCGCGTCGAGTCTGACGCCCATCCGTTCCGCCGTCGCGACGAGCGCACCAACGACGTGATGCGCCGTCCTGAACGGCAGCCCACGTCGTACCAGCGCGTCGGCGACCGCGGTGGCGGTGGTGAAACCCTCCGCAGCGGCCGCCCGCATCTGGGCGCGATCGACCGTCAGCGTGGCGACCATCCCGGCCATGATCCCCAGGCTCGCTTCGAGCGTGGCCGCGCCCTCGAACAGCAACTGCTTGTCCTCCTGCAGGTCGCGCTGGTAGGCCAGCGGCAGCCCCTTGAGCAAGGCCAGGAGACCCGCCAGCGAGCCGATCATCCGCGCGGCCCGCCCGCGGACGAGCTCGGCCGCGTCCGGGTTCTTCTTGTTCGGCATCATCGAGCTGCCGGTCGAGAAGGCATCCGCCAGCCGGACGAAGCCGAAACGCGGGTTCGACCACCAGGTCAGCTCCTCCGCGAAGCGGCTGAGGTGAACCATGCACAACGCGGCCGCCGCCAGGAACTCCACCGCGAAATCCCGGTCGGAGACCGCGTCCAGCGAGTTGGCCGTGACCCCGTCGAAGCCGAGTTCGGCGGCCGTCGCCTCGCGGTCAAGCGGGTAGCCGGCGCCGGCTAGTGCGCCAGCCCCCAGCGGCGAGACATTGGCCCGCCGCTGGCAGTCGGCCAGCCGACCGCGATCTCGCTCGAGCATCTCGACGTACGCCAGCAGGTGATGTGCCAGGAGCACCGGCTGGGCCGGCTGAATGTGGGTCGTGCCCGGCAGCACCGCGTCGCCGTCCCGCTCGGCCAGCCCGACCAGCGCGCGTTCCAGGCCCAGCACGGCCCCATCGATCGCGTCGATCGTCCGGCGCAGCCACAACCGCAGGTCCGTGGCAACCTGGTCATTGCGCGAGCGCCCCGTATGGAGCTTGCCGGCCAGCGGTCCGATGCGCGCCGTGAGCGCCGCCTCGAGGTTCATGTGGACATCCTCGAGCGCCGGGTCCCAGGCGAGCGCACCCGCCTCGACGTCCACCCGCAGCTCCTCCAGGCCGGCGACCAGTGCCTCGACCTCGGCTGCGCCGAGCAGGCCCGCCCGGCCCAGCCCGTGCACGTGCGCGACCGAACCAGCCAGATCGTCCAGCGCGAGCGCCGCGTCGATCTCGATCGAGCGGGTGAAGTCGGCCATCCGCTCGTCGCTGGCCTCGGCGAACCGTCCGCCCCAGAGCTGCATCCGTGCCTCCGTCTTTGAAGACGCCATGGTAGCCGACGAGCGCCGCATGGCCGGGGCACGCATGGCCGGGGCACGCCTGGCCGAGCCACGCTGGCCCGGGGCACTCGACCCGGACAAATGCAACCGCCCAGGCCCCGGACGGGTTCTCTCATCGATACGGCGCGTCGCGCGCGCCGATCGGCCCAATTGGCTTATCGGAGTAGGCCAACTCGGGTATGATCCGCCGAACGCATCGCACGAGGGTCCCCGATGACCGCCCGACCGACCGCCCGTGAATGGGCCCTGTTCGCTCTCCTCAGCGTGTTCTGGGGCAGCAGCTACCTGTTCATCAAGCTCGGCATCGAGACACTCTCGCCCTTCACGCTGATCGCCTGTCGGTTGTTCTTCGGCTTGCTCGTGCTGGGGATCGCGCTGCGTCTGGCCCGGGTCACTCTACCGCGCGACCGGGCGACCTACGGCAAGCTCCTGATCATGGCCCTGTTCAACATCGTCATCCCGTTCAGCCTCATTACCTGGGGCGAGCGCTACATCGACTCGTCACTCGCGGCGATCCTGCAGGCCACTACCCCTCTATTCACGATCGTCATTGCCTCGCTCGCGCTGAGCGAGGAGGCGATCTCGCTCAATCGCCTGGTCGGACTGATTCTCGGATTCGGCGGAGTCGTCATCCTGCTCGGCCGGGGACTCGGCGCGGGTGGCCAGAATCAGGTCATCGGCGAGCTGGCGGTCGCCGTGTCGTCGCTCTCGTACGCGCTCGGCAACGTCTTCGTCCGGCTCCGGATGCGCGGGCTCCACCCCACCGTGCCGGCCTTTTTCCAGGTCGGAATCGCGCTCGTCATCGTGAGCAGCCTGGCGCTTGCCTTCGAGCAACCGCTCCGCCTGCCTTCGAATCCGACGGCCCTGTTCTCGGTCGTCTGGCTGGGGCTGTTTGGCTCGGCGTTCGCCTATCTCATCTATTTCCGGCTGGTCCACGTGCTCGGGCCGACCCGGCTCTCGCTCATCACCTACGTCATGCCGATCGTGGCGATCGCGCTGGG
>JANMQO010000096.1:0-25386 GCA_031370565.1 Chloroflexota bacterium | reverse complement strand
CCAGGTCTACGTCCTGACCAAGGAGGAGGGCGGTCGCCACACCCCCTTCTTCAACGGCTACCGACCCCAGTTCTACCTGCGCACGACCGACGTGACCGGGGCCATCGGACTGCCCGATGGGGCCGAGATGATCATGCCCGGCGACAACGTCCTGATGACCGTCGAGCTGATCACCCCGATCGCGCTCGAGACCGGCCTGCGTTTCGCCATTCGCGAAGGTGGCCGCACCGTCGGCGCCGGCGCCATCATCACGATCATCGAGTAGCACGATGGCAAAGCAGCGGATCAGAATCCGCCTCAAGGCCTACGATCATCGACTGCTCGATCAGTCGGCTGCCCAGATCGTCGAGACGGCCCAGCGCACCGGAGCCGACGTCGTCGGCCCAGTACCGCTGCCGACCCGGATCGAGAAATTCACCGTCCTGCGGTCCCCGTTCATCGACAAGGACAGCCGGGAGCAGTTCGAGATCCGCACCCACAAGCGGCTCGTCGACATCCTGGATCCGAGCGCGAAGACGGTCGACGCATTGATGCGACTCTCGCTGGCCGCGGGCGTCGACATCGAAATCAAGATGTGATGCTGCGATGACCATCGGATTGATCGGCCGCAAGGTCGGCATGACCCAGATCTTCCAGGACGACGGCACGATGATTGCGGTCAGCGTGCTGTCCGTGCAGCCCAATACCGTCACCCGTCTGCGGACCGTCGAGCGAGACGGCTATGAAGCGGTCCAGATCGGTAGTGAAGTCTCCGCCCGCCTGAGCAAGCCTGAGCTCGGCCAGCTGGGTGACCTGCCCAAGGTTGCCACCATCCGTGAGTTCCGAGTCGACGACCTGAGCGCGTATAGCGTCGGTCAGACCCTGTCACTCGGGGATGTCTTCAGCGCCGGCGACGTCGTCGATGTAACCGGCGTTTCGAAGGGCAAGGGGTTCGCCGGCCATATCAAGCGTCACCACTTCAAGCGCGGTCCCACCACGCACGGTTCGGATCACCATCGGGCACCCGGTTCCATCGGTCCGGGCACGACCCCTGGGCGCGTCTACAAGGGCATGAAGATGGCCGGCCACATGGGCCATGAGCGGGTCACCGTCAAGAAGCTGCGCGTCGTCCAGACGGATGTCGAACGAAATCTCCTGCTCGTACAGGGCACCCTGCCGGGTTCGCGAAACGCGCTCATCCTCGTGAAGAAGGCGTAGGCGATGCCACAGACCACGCTCTATGACCGGACAGGAGCTTCGATCGGCAACGTCGATCTCAGCGACGCACTGTTCGACGCACCGATCAATACCGCCGTCCTCCATCAAGTGGTCACCGCGCAGCTCGCTGGACGCCACCTGGGCACCCACTCTACGAAGACCCGGGGAGAGGTTCGCGGTGGCGGTCGCAAGCCATACCGTCAGAAGGGGACCGGCCGGGCTCGTCAGGGGCACCGCACCGCGCCGCATTTCCGGGGCGGCGGCGTGGCCTTTGGTCCGCAGCCGCGCTCGTACGCACAGCGCCTGCCGCGCAAGATGAAGCAGCTCGCGCTGCGGGGAGCGTTGACCGCCAAGTTCAGCGACGACGCGATCCGGGTGATCGACGCGTTCGGCCTCGAGGCGATCAAGACGAAGGACCTGGTCGGTGTGCTCGCCGCCGTTGGCGCCACTGGTCGAGTGCTCCTGGTGGCGCCCGGACGGAACGAAATGCTCCACCTTTCGTCGCGAAACCTGCCCACCGTGGAACTGATCCTGGCGGATTCGCTCAACGTGATCGAACTGCTCCGGGCTGACACTGTCCTCATCGAGCAACCCGCCCTCATTCGGATGGAAGAGGTCTACGGATGAGCCTGACCGCCCATGAGATCATCCTGCGTCCGGTCATCAGCGAGAAATCGATGGATGAGTCGGGCCGCGGCAAGTACACCTTCGCCGTGCGCGATGATGCGAACAAGATCCAGATCAAGGCCGCCGTCGAGGAACTCTTCAAGGTCAGCGTGGTCGGCGTGAACGTGCTGACCACGAAGCCCAAGGAGAAGCGCGGCGGTCTGAAGCGAGCCGGAGTCAAGGGCTTCACCACTCCCTGGCGCAAGGCCATCGTCACCCTGGCCAGCGGCCAGAAGATCGAATTCTTCGAGGGGGTGTAGGCATGCCACTGCGAAGCTACAAGGCCACCTCGCCGGGTATGCGTCAGATGACCCGCTCGACGTTCGAGGAGATCACGACTCGGCAGCCGCACAAGCCGCTGCTCGAGCCGCAGAAGCGTGGTTCCGGTCGCAACAACGTCGGCCGACTCACCGTTCGCCATCGCGGCGGCGGGGAAAAACAGCACTACCGCCGGATCGACTTCAAGCGCGACAAGATCGGCGTGCCTGCGCGACTTGCGACCATCGAGTACGACCCGAACCGCTCCGCACGGATCGGCCTGTTGCATTACCGCGACGGCGAGAAGCGCTACATGCTGCTGCCCCACGGACTCAAGGTCGGCGACGTCGTGGTGGCCGGACCGGAAGCAGAGGCACGGGTCGGCAATGCCCTGCCGATCGCCAACATTCCGCTCGGCACCACGATCCACAATATCGAGCTCATCGCCGGCAAGGGTGGCCAGATCGTCCGGTCCGCGGGCGTCTCGGCCCAGCTGCTGGCCAAGGAAGGTGACTACGCCCAGGTTCGGCTGCCCTCCGGGGAAGTCCGCCGGGTGAGTATCCGCTGCATGGCCACCATTGGCCAGGTCTCCAATCTCGAGCACGAAAACGAGAACCTGGGCAAGGCCGGTCGAGCTCGGCACATGGGCCTCCGGCCCGAGGTGCGCGGCGTGGTCATGAACCCGCGCGACCATCCGCACGGTGGCGGTGAGGGCAAGTCCCCCACCGGCATGCCGCCCAAAACGCCGTGGGGCAAGCCCGCCATGGGCTACCGCACTCGGCGTAACAAGTCCACGGACCGGCTCATTGTCCGGTCCCGGCACCGCAAGTCGTAGCGGGAGGAGTAGAGAGCATGTCACGATCGGTCAAGAAGGGGCCGTTCGTCGAGGCGCGGCTCCTCGGCCGCGTTACCGAGATGAACAAGCGCAGCGAGAAGAAGGTCGTCAAGACCTGGTCTCGAGCGTCGGTGATCTTCCCCGAATTCATCGGGCACACGGTCGCCGTCTACAACGGCAAGAAGCACATCCCGGTCTATGTGACCGAGAACATGGTCGGCCATCGGCTCGGCGAGTTTTCCCCCACCCGGAACTACCGGGGACACGGGAAGCACACCGAACGATCGACCGCCGTGAAGTAGGAGAGAGCGGATCGTGCGCGTTTCCGCCACCGCCAAGTACCTCCGCGGCTCTACCCGCAAGGCCAGGCTCGTCACCGAGGCGATCAAGGGTCGACGGGTCGAGGATGCGGCCGCATTCCTGCGGTTCATGCCCCAGCACGCCGCTCGCGACGTCGCGGGCGTGCTCAAGAGCGCGACCGCCAACGCAGAGAACAACCACAACCTGTCCGCCGAGAACCTCGTCATTGTCGAGGCGCATGCCAACGAGGGTCCGACGATCAAGCGGTATCGGCCGCGTGCCCAGGGCCGCGCGTTCCCGATCCACAAGCCGATGACGCACATCACGGTCGTCGTCGAGGACCGGGAGGCCTAGCAGATGGGACACAAGGTCCACCCGTACGGCTTCCGGCTCGGTGTCTCGCGCACCTGGACGGCAAAGTGGTACGCCGACAAGGAATATGCCAGCCTCCTCCAGGAGGACATCGCGATCCGGACCATGGTCGGCAAGCGGCTCGCCAACGCGAGCGTCAGCACGGTCGAGATCGAGCGCGGCATCGGCCACGTGACGGTGACCGTCCATACCGCCAAGCCGGGAATCGTCATTGGCAAGGGCGGTCAGAACGTCGAGATCCTGCGCCAGCAGATCGGGGCGTTGTCCAAGCGCAAGGTCAAGCTGGAGATCAAGGAGATCCGCCAGCCGGAGCTTGATGCCCATCTCGTGGCCATGAACATCGCGCAGCAGTTGTCCCGCCGGATTGCCTTCCGCAAGGCCATGAAGCAGGGCATCCAGCGGACGATGAAGGCCGGCGCAAAGGGCGTGAAGATCATGGTCTCGGGTCGCCTCGGCGGCTCCGAAATGGCCCGTCGCGAATGGGACAAGGAAGGCCGAATCCCGCTTGGCACGCTGCGCGCTGATATCAGCTACGGCCAGATCCATGCCCATACGACCTATGGTCGGATCGGCGTCAAAGTCTGGATCTACCGCGGCGACATCATCCCGGAGCGCACTGCCCCGCATGAACTGACCGCCACCCAGGCCGCGGCCGTCGCGGCGCAGGGGGTGTAGCCATGCTCATGCCAAAGCGTGTCAAGCATCGCAAGGTCATGCGCGGCCGGATGTCCGGGCAGGCCAAGGGCGGTCACACCGTTGCCTTCGGCGACTTTGGACTGGCCACCCTGGAACCCGCCTGGATCACCAGTCGCCAGATCGAGTCGGCCCGCCGGGCGATGACCCGTTCGGTCAAGCGCGGCGGCAAGATCTGGATCCGGATCTTCCCGGACAAGCCTGCGACAAAGAAGCCGGCCGAAACCCGGATGGGCTCGGGCAAGGGCGCCCCCGATCATTGGGTGGCGGTCGTCAAGCCGGGTCGAATTCTGTTCGAGATGGCCGGTATCGGCCACGCCGAAGCCGTCGAGGCGATGCGCCTGGCGAGCCACAAGCTGCCTGTCGCGACCCGAGTGGTCGTGCGCGAGACCAGCGGACTGACGGAGGCAGCGGATGGACATCGATAAGGTCCGTGCGCTGACGGACGCCGAACTCGAGGACGCGCTTCGCCAGGCGAAGCAGGATCTGTGGACCGCCCGGTTTGCACTTTCAACACGCCAGCTCAAGGACTACAGCACCATCCCCCAGACGCGTCGAACAATCGCGCGGATCCTGATGGTCCAGGCTGAGCGCAAGCTCGGTCGGACCGCCTGACGGGAGATCACGCGATGACAGGAGCCACAGTGAACGGGAAGCGGAAGACCAAGGTCGGCCGCGTGGTCAGCGACAAGATGGACAAGACGATCGTCGTCTCCGTCGAGCGGCTGACGCGCCACCGACTGTACAAGCGGGTCATCCGCTTGACGACCAAATTCAAGGCCCACGATGAGCTCAACGAAGCGCACGTCGGCGACACCGTGCTCATCGAGGAGTCGCGCCCGCTGTCGGCCACGAAGCGCTGGCGTCTGCTCGAAGTGACGGCTCGGGCCGGCGAGCACGGTGGGTCCGTCGACGTGGTGGCCGACGAGGACGAGACGTCCGAGGCGATCCATGCCGCCGCCCACCCGGGTCGCCATCCCGAGGACGAGCTTGCTTCGTCGGAGCCGGGCGCATGATCCAGGAGTCCACTCGTCTCAAGGTCGCCGACAATACCGGTGCGCGCACCATTGAGTGCATCCGGATCATAGGTCGCTCGCAGAAGCGAGCCGCTGGCGTTGGCGACATCATCATCGCCGCCGTCAAGCAGGCCATCCCGAATGCTGCGGTGAAGAAGGGCGACGTCGTCCGCGCCGTGATCGTGCGCACGACCAAGGAGTACGGCCGGCCCGACGGCAGCTACATTCGCTTTGATGAGAATGCTGCGGTGCTCATCAACAACCAGGGCAACCCACGCGGGACGCGGATCTTCGGACCGGTCGCGCGCGAGCTCCGGGATCGCAACTACATGAAGATCGTGTCGCTCGCTCCGGAGGTGCTCTGACATGGCGCAACTCCAGGTGAAGGGCGGGCAACTTCATGTCAAGGGTGGGACCAAGGTCCCCGAGATCCGCAAGGGCGATACCGTCGTGGTGCTGACCGGCAAAGATGCTGGCAAGCGCGGCGTGATCGAGCAGGTCTTGCGCAATCTGGGCGGCCCGGCCAGGACCAAGGCGCGCGGCGGCGGGGCGTGGCGCCACCTGGGACCGATTTCCCAGGTATCGGTCGTGGTCGAGGGTCTGAACATCGCCAAGCGGCATACCAAGCCGCGCCAGACGGCCTCCAGCACGGAGCGCCTGCCGTCCATGCAGCAGGGCGGCATCCTTGAGATCGCCAAGCCGTTCAACGCGAGCAAGGTCATGGTGGTCTGTTCGCATTGCGACAAGCCAACCCGGATCGGGCATACGCTGCTCGAGAATGGTCAGCGGGCACGCACCTGCAAGCACTGCGGCGAGCGGCTGGAGGTGAAGGGCTGATGGCCAATCGCCTCAAGGAGCGCTACGTGGCCGAAGTTGCCCCGGCGCTGATCAAGCAGTTCGCCTACGGCAACGTCATGCAGGCGCCGCGCGTCTCCAAGATCGTCATCAATATCGGCCTGGGTGAGGCCCTGACCAATGCCAAGGCGATCGACGCGGCAGTCGGCGACCTGTCCATGATCGCCGGCCAGAAGCCGATCGTGACCAAGGCCAAGCGGTCGATTGCCCAGTTCCGCCTGCGGGCAGGCAACCCGGTCGGGGCCAAGGTCACCCTCCGCGGCGACCGGATGTGGGACTTCCTGGATCGGCTGACCTCGCTCTCGCTGCCGCGCATCCGCGACTTCCGGGGCGTCCCGGCCAAGTCGTTCGATGGCCGCGGCAACTACTCGCTCGGACTCCGGGAGCAATTGGCCTTTCCGGAGATCGACTACGACAAGGTGGACCGTCTCCGCGGGCTGGAAATCAGCATCGTGACGACGGCGAAGACCGACGAGGAGTCGAAGCGTCTGCTCGAACTCCTCGGCATGCCCTTCGCCGGCTAGGCGCGGAGAGGAGTCAGATGGCAAAGAAATCGCTCATCGCCAAGGCCAAGCGAACACCGAAGTTCCCTGTCCGCGGCTATCACCGCTGCACGGTCTGCGGGCGCCCCCGGGGCTTCATGCGCCGGTTCGCCCTGTGCCGGATCTGCTTCCGCGAGCGGGCCCTCCTCGGCGAGCTGCCGGGCGTGACGAAGTCGAGCTGGTAGGAAACCGATGAACATCTCCGATCCCATCGCCGACATGCTCACGAGGATCCGTAACGCGTCACGCGCGCGGCACGCCGAGGTGATCGTGCCCGCGTCACGGACCAAGCGTGAGATCGCCCGTATCCTCAAGGATGAGGGCTTCATCCACGAGATCAGCGAGGACCGCGACGGAACCGTCCCGGTGCTCCATCTTCAGCTCAAGTACGTTGACGGCAAGGTGCCGGTCGTGTCGGGGCTCAAGCGCATCAGCAAGCCAGGCCTGCGCGTGTATGCGCGCAAGACGGACATCCCGCGGGTGCTCGGCGGGCTCGGCATCGTCATCGTCAGCACCAGCCAGGGGATCATGACCGGCGCGCAGGCCCGACGGGCCCAGCTCGGCGGCGAAGTCCTCGCCTACGTCTGGTAGGAAGAAGACATGTCGCGTATTGGTCGTCTACCCATCACCGTTCCGGCCGGGGTCACGGTCACCCTGGAAGGGCGGGCCATCTCGGTCCAGGGTCCGCGTGGGACCCTCCACCGCCAATTGCACCCCGATATGACCGTCATCCAGGAGGACCAGGTCCTGCGGGTCGAGCGCCCGTCGGACGCGAAGCCCCACAAGCAGCTCCACGGGCTGACCCGGACGCTGGTGGCCAACATGGTTGAAGGCGTCACGGCGGGCTACCGCAAGGGTCTCGAGATCACGGGCGTGGGCTACCGCGCCACCAAGGTCGGCGAGAAGCTCCAGCTCAACCTGGGCTATAGCCACCCGATCGAAATCGTGCCGCCCGACGGGATCAGCTTCGACGTGGAGAACCCGACCCGTCTGGCGGTCGTCGGGATCGATAAGGAACTGGTCGGCCAGGTCGCCGCCCGGGTCCGTTCGACCCGCAAGCCCGAACCGTACAAGGGCAAGGGCGTCCGCTACGCGGGCGAGGTCATCCGGCGCAAGGCCGGCAAGGCCGGCAAGATCGGCGGGAAGAAGTAGCCATGACGAAGGACACAGCCCGATGACGCAGGTCGCCACCCGCGGCGCCGCCCGCCAGAAGCGCCACGAGCGGATCCGCCTCACCCTGGAAGGGACCGAGGCACGGCCGCGTCTGGCGGTCTTCCGCAGTCTCAACCACATCTATGCCCAGGTCATCGACGATGCGTCCGGCCGGACGCTCGCCGCCGCCTCGACCGTCGAGCAGGAGTTCAAGGGCTCCAGCGCGACCAAGTCCGAGGAGGCCAAGATCGTCGGTCGTCTGGTCGCCGAACGTGCCCGCTCAGCCGGCGTGGAGCGCGTCGTCTTCGATCGGGCCGGGTTCCGGTATCACGGACGGATCAAGTCGCTTGCCGACGCCGCCCGTGAAGCCGGTCTCGACTTCTGATCTGAAGGGAGCAGCCGAGTTGGCCAGGATCGATCCGAACAAGCTGACGCTCGAAGAGCGCGTCGTCCAGATCAACCGAGTCGCGAAGGTCGTCAAGGGCGGCCGTCGATTCAGCTTCAGCGCGGTCGTCGTCGTCGGTGACGGCGCAGGCCACGTTGGCGTTGGCATCGGCAAGGCCGGTGAGGTCCCGGAGTCAATCCGGAAGGGCGTTGAGGACGCCAAGAAGAACCTCATCCGGGTGCCCACCGTGGGGACCACGATTCCGCACGAGGTCCGTACCGAGTTTGCTGCCGCGCGGGTCATGCTCAAGCCGGCCTCCCAGGGCACCGGGGTCATCGCCGGGGGCGCCGTGCGCGCCGTCGTCGAGGCGGCCGGTATTCGCGACATCCTGGCCAAGGTCCACGGCTCAACCAATCCGGTCAACGTCACCCGGGCGACCATCAATGCCCTGGCCAGCCTCCATTCGGCCGAGGAGATCTCAGCCCGCCGCGGGGTCAAGGTCCGCTTGTTCATCACGGGCCAGCCAACGATGGAGGCCGCCGATGCCCGCTAGGCTGCGCGTCACCCAGATCAAGAGCACGATCAGCCACATCGCGCGCAACCGGGCTACCATCCGCGCCCTCGGCCTGCACCGGATTGGTGACACGATCGAGGTCGTGGACAATCCGGCGACCCGCGGCATGGTCCGCCAGGTTCGGTTCCTCGTCTCCGTAGAGGAGGTCCCTGCGACCGCCACCCCTGAGGAGAAGGCATGAAGCTTCACGACCTCCGCCCCGCGGATGGTTCGCGCACCGCCCGGCGTCGAGTCGGTCGCGGGATCGCGGCCGGTCAGGGCAAGACGGCCGGCCGTGGTACCAAGGGCCAGAAGGCCCGCGCCGGCGGCTCGATTCCGGCCTGGTTCGAGGGCGGTCAGACTCCGCTCCACATGCGCATCCCCAAGCTGCGTGGTTTCAAGAACCGCTTCAAGATCGACTACGAGGTCGTCAATATCGGCCGCGTCGCGGCGTTGGTCGAAGCTGGACTGTTCGAACCGGGTGACGCGCCCGGGACCAAGCGAGCGAAGCCGACACCGATCACGATCAACCAGGAGATCCTGCGCGCGGTCGGGCTTGTGCGCAGCCTGAACAAGCCAATGAAGGTGCTCGGCCACGGTGACGTCGGCGTCGCACTGTTCGTGGTGGCCGATGCGTTCAGCAAGACGGCCGTAGCCAAGATCGAATCCGCCGGTGGCTCGACCCAGCTGCTCGTGATCCCGACCCAGCCACTGGCCGCGCTCGGTCTGGATGATGCCGTCCCGGTCCGCTCGAGCACACCTGCCGGTAGCGGCGTCCCGGAGGTCGACACTTCGGTCGACGACGTCACCGAGGACGACGGCCCCGCTGGCACTGACGCCTGACCGTGATCGAGAGCCTGCTCAACGCCTTTCGGGCCCCGGACATCCGGCGGCGACTGCTGTTCGTCGCTGGGATTCTCATCCTCTTCCGGTTCCTGTCTCATGTGCCCGTGCCGGGTGCCAATCCCCAGGCGCTCCAGAACTTCTTCAACGGCAACCAGCTGCTAGGTCTGCTTGACTTGTTCTCGGGGGGCGGGCTGGCTCGTTTCTCGATCGTCGGGCTGGGCGTCAATCCATACATCAATGCCTCGATCATCATGCAGCTCATGCAGGGGGTCATCCCCCAGCTGAAGGCCCTCAGCCTTGAGGGCGAGTACGGACGCAACAAGCTCAACCAGTACACCCGCTACCTGGCTGTGCCGCTGGCGGTGCTCCAGTCGTATGGCTTTCTCGCGCTCCTGCACAGCAGCAGCACGCCGGTCTTGACCGGCCCGTTTGGTCTGAACGACATCGCCACGCTGAGCCAGATCGCGGCCCTCACCGCGGGCTCCATCCTGCTCATGTGGCTGGGTGAGCTGATCACCGAGAAGGGCATCGGCAACGGCATCAGCTTCATCATTTTTGCGGGCATCGTGGGTCGCGCCCCGGGCGCCCTGGTCAGCTTCCTGAGTGCACCAGACATCTTGGCCTTCGCCGTGTTCGCCGTGGTGGCGATCGTCGCGGTCTTCGTCATCGTCTACATCCAGGAAGGCCAGCGGCGCATCCCGATCCAGTACGCCAGCCGCGTCCGCGGCCGCAAGATGTACAGCGGTGGTGCGACGTTCCTGCCACTCCGGGTCAACCAGGCCGGGGTCATCCCGATCATCTTCGCGGTGAGCATCCTGCTCTTCCCGACCCAGATCGCCCAGTACTTCGCGACCTCGCAGGTGGCCATCGTCAAGAGCATCTCCCAGGGCATCGTCGACCTCATGAGCCCGGCCCGTCCGTTGTACGCCATCCTGTACTTCACCCTGACCTTCGGATTTACCTACTTCTACACCGCCTTCACCTTCAAGCCGGACGAGACGGCCGAGCAGCTTCGCAAGAATGGTGGATTCATACCCGGGATTCGGCCCGGTCGGCCGACCCAGGACTACCTGACCAAGGTCGTCTACCGGATCACGGTTGCGGGGGCGTTCTTCCTCGCGGTGGTGGCCGTATCGCCGCTGGTGTTGGCGGTCATGTTCCGTAGCCTGGGTGGCCTCACCCTGGGCGGGACGAGCCTGCTCATCGTGGTCAGCGTCGTCGTCGAGACGATGAAGCAGATCGAGGCGCAGCTCATGATGCGAAACTACGAGGGCTTCATCCGGTGATCTTCCTGGTCCTGCTCGGTGCCCCGGGCGCCGGCAAGGGCACCCAGGCGGAGATCCTCTCAAACCATCTCGGAATCCCGCACGTCGCCACCGGCGACCTGTTTCGCCTGGCCGTCCGGGAGGGGTCCGCGGTCGGGCTCGAGGCTCGTCGCCACATGGAGCGTGGCCAGCTGGTGCCGGACGAGATCACCGTGCGGATGCTCCTGGCGCGCCTGGCCGAGCCGGACGTCGAACAGGGCGTCATCCTCGACGGGTTTCCCCGCACGCGCGCCCAGGCAGCCGCGCTCGATACCGCACTTGGCAAACAAGGTGCCTCGGTCGACCACGCGCTCCAGATCGAGGTTCCGACCGATGAGCTCGTGCGCCGGCTGTCTGGACGCTGGATCTGCCAGGCCAACGGGCACGTCTACAACGAGGCCACGCATCGACCGAAGGTTGCCGGCCACTGTGACCTCGACGACTCGCCGCTCATTCAGCGTGATGACGACCGGACGGAGACCATCCGCGCCCGGCTTGCCCAGCAACTGGGGGCACTCGCTGACGTCAGTCAGCACTATCGCGAGTTGGACGTCCTGCGCACGATCGACGGGCTTCAGCCGATCGATGCGGTGACGGCGGCCCTCTTGGCGGTTGTCGGCGACCGGATCGGGCGAGGCGCGTAGTGGCGGTCACCCTGAAGTCGGCCACGGAGATCGCCGCGATGCGTCGCGCCGGTCGAGTCGTGGCCGAGGTCCTGGCCTTGGTCGAATCGGAGCTCCATGCGGGCGTCTCGACGGCTCACCTGGACATGTTGGCTGAGGCCCACATCCGCCGATCCGGTGCCACGCCATCGTTCAAGGGCTATCCGGGGCTCAACCCCAGACGCCCCTTTCCGGCCAGCATCTGCATCTCCATCGACGAGGAAATCGTCCATGGGATCCCGGGCAACCGGATCATCCGTGAGGGCCAGATCGTCTCGATTGATGCCGGTGCGATCGTCGATGGCTGGCATGGCGACGCCGCCCGAACGTTCTACGTGGGTAACCCTCCAGAACCCGTCCGCCGGCTGATCGATACGACCCGCCTGGCGATGATGGCCGGGATCGCTGCGGCTGTGCCCGGTGCGCACATGGATGACATTTCGGCTGCCGTGGAGGACATCGCCGCGCCGCTCGGACTGGGGATCGTGCGCCAGTTCGTCGGCCATGGCATCGGCCGAGCGATGCACGAGGAACCCCAGGTCCCCAACTATCGGGTGGGCCGGCGGGGGCGCCGCCTCGAGCCGGGGCTGTGCCTCGCGATCGAGCCGATGTTCACCATGGGTTCCCATGACACGACCGTGCTGCCTGACGACTGGACCGTCGTCACCCGGGATGGCTCGCGGGCTGCCCACTTCGAGCACACCATCGCCATTACCGAGCGTGGTCCCGAGATCCTGACCACTATCTGAACCACCGGCCGGTTGCCGGATTGTCAATGCTTTGGTATCCTGATCATTCGTGTGTCGGCCCACCGGCCGACACTCCGTGCGAGAAGGGGAAACGCGACGCCTGTGGCCAAGAAGGACGCGATCGAAGTCGAGGGGACGGTGGTGGAACCGCTCCCAAACACCATGTTCGCGGTCGAACTGGAGAACGGGCATCGGGTTCTCGCCCATATCAGCGGCAAGCTCCGAATGAATTTCATCCGGATTCTGCCTGGTGACCGCGTCCGCGTGGAGCTGTCGCCCTACGATCTGACCCGCGGTCGGATCACGTACCGACTCAAATGACCAGCCAATCGCCTAGCCGGCCCACCGAAAACCGATCGAGGATCCGTTGAAAGTCCGAGCCTCCGTCAAGGCGCGCTGCGACAACTGCAAGGTCATCCGGCGCCACGGCACCGTGATGGTCATCTGCACCAACCCGAAGCACAAGCAGCGGCAGGGGTAACCGATGGCACGAATCGCTGGCGTCGATATCCCGCGCGAGAAGCGCGTCGAGATCGCCCTCACCTACATCTACGGCCTCGGCCTGCCGACCAGCCAGAAGGTGCTCGCACAGGCGAACATCAACCCGGACACGCGGGTTCGTGACCTGACCGAAGACCAGGTCAATCGCCTGCGCGAGATCATCGATCGTCGCTACAAGGTGGAGGGCGACCTGCGCCGCGAGGTGGCGCTCAACATCAAACGCCTCATCGAGATCGGCTCGTACCGCGGCCTGCGCCATCGGCGCAACCTGCCGGTACGTGGCCAGCGGACCAAGACCAATGCGCGTCAGCGTCGCGGACCGAAGAAGACGGTCGGCGTGCGGCGCAAGAAGTAAGAGGCACTGACCACACCCATGGCCGAACGCAAGCGGGTCGTCAAGGTTCGTCGCAAGGAGAAGAAGAACGTGCCCCAGGGACACGTGCACATCCAGGCGACATTCAACAACACGATCATCACGATCACGGATCAGACCGGGGCGGTCATCAGCTGGGGCTCCGCCGGCGTGGCCGGCTTCAAGGGCTCACGCAAGAGCACCCCGTACGCCGCGGCGCTCTCCGCCGAAGGTGCTGCCAAGCGGGCCATGGAGCATGGCATGCGCCAGGTAGAGGTCTATGTCAAGGGACCGGGTGCCGGCAGGGAGCAGGCTATCCGTTCGCTGCAGGCCGCTGGCCTTGAGGTCACCGCAATCACCGACGTCACGCCCATCCCGCACAACGGCTGCCGCGCTCCCAAGCGGCGCCGAGTCTAGCCAGGTCAGGATCAGATGGCCCGTTACACCGCTTCTGTCTGTCGCCTCTGCCGTCGGGAGGGCGCCAAGCTCTTCTTGAAGGGCAGCCGCTGCTATTCCAAGAAGTGCGCCTTTGAGCGCCGACCGACCCCCCCCGGCCAGCACGGCATACGCCGCCGCAAGGTCGGCGAGTACGGCCTGCAGCTTCGTGAGAAGCAGAAGGTCCGGCGCGTGTATTCGGTACTGGAGCGCCAGTTCAAGAACTACTTCGACAGCGCCGAGGCTCGCCCGGGCGTGACCGGCGAGAACCTGCTCCGGATGCTCGAGCTGCGGATGGACAACGTCGTGTTCCGGATGGGCTTTGCGCCGTCCCGGGCGGCGGCCCGCCAGCTCGTCAACCACGGGCACTTCTCGGTCAACGGCCGCCCTACGGACGTTGCCGCCTACCAGCTTCGGCCGGGCGACCGGGTCGAGGTTCGTGCCTCGCACGTTGAACGCGAGCCGTTCAAGGTGGCCAAGGAGACACTTCGTTCGCACCAGACTCCGGAGTGGCTGAGCATCGACGCCGCGAAGCTCAGCGGCTCGATCCTCGACCAGCCCCGGCGCGACCAGATGCCGCTCGATCTGAACGAGCAGCTCGTGGTCGAGTACTACTCGAGGTAAGCCCCAGACCATGATCGAACTCGAGAGCCCCCAGATCGAACCGGTCGAAGAACTTGGCACGTATGCCAAGTACGAGGCCGGTCCGCTGCCGGCCGGCTACGGCGTCACCCTGGCCAATGCACTGCGACGGGTACTGCTGTCCTCACTCGAGGGCGCAGCGGTGACGTCGATCCAGATCCGCGATATCTACCAGGAGTTCTCCACGATCCCCGGGGTCAAGGAGGACGTCACCCAGATCGTGCTCAACGTCAAAAAGCTCCGACTGAAGAGCTTCGCGGCGCATCCGGTCCAGCTCAAGCTGGTCAAGAGCGGGGCCGGCACGGTCACCGCGGCGGACATCGCCGAGTCGGCCGACGTCGAGATCGTCAACCCCGAGCAGGTGCTCATGACCCTCGATACGGACGACGTGACGATCGAGCTGGACCTGACCGTCGAGCGTGGTGTCGGCTACCTGGCCGCGGAGCGTGCCGAGGCGTTGCCCATCGGGGTCATCGCCGTGGATGCGATCTTCACGCCCGTGCGCAAAGTGAACTACTGGGTCGAGCCCACCCGGGTCGGCCAGATCACGAACTACGACAAGCTGACGATGGAGATCGAGACCGACGGCTCGATGACCCCGGAAGAGGCGTTGTCCCGCTCGGCCGAGATCCTGGTGCGGCAGTTCTCCCTGTTCGCCAACATTGGCATGGTCGCCAGCACGGCACTGGCCGGCGGCGGTGTGCCGCAGCTGCCCCCGAACATGCTCGACATGCCGATCGAGGAACTGGACCTGCCGATGCGGGCGTACAACTCGCTCAAGCGCAACAACATCGTCAAGGTCGGTCAGCTTCTGCAGCTCGCCGACGAAGACCTGCTCCGGATGCGCAACTTCGGACGCAAGTCGCTCGACGAGATGAAGGAGCGGCTGCGCATGCGCGGGTTCGCGGTGCCGGACACGGATCCATCCGCCGAAACCTT
The DNA here is from genome assembly GCA_031370565.1 of Chloroflexota bacterium. Lineage (GTDB taxonomy): Bacteria > Chloroflexota > Limnocylindria > Limnocylindrales > CSP1-4 > Chersky-267. Next base: position 10,132 of record JANMQO010000096.1, on the reverse strand, counting down.
CGTCGACGACGAAGCCGAGGAGGTCTGAGCGGTGGCAAAGCGGATCGACGGTCGCAAGCTGTCGCGCAAGATGGGTCCCCGGTTGGCCATGTACAAGGCGCTGACGGTCTCGATTCTGCGCTACGAACGGGTCAAGACGACCGAGGCGAAGGCCAAGGAGATCAGCGGCCGGGTCGAGCGGATGATCACGATCGCGAAGCGCGGCGACCTGGCGGCCCGGCGGGCGGTCATCGCGGCCTTCCCGAACGAGCCGCTCGTGGTGAGCAAGCTGTTCGACGAGATCGCGCCCAAGTATGCCGATCGAACGTCCGGCTACACCCGGATTGTCAAAATCGGGCTGCGTGCTGGGGACGCGGCGGAAATGGTCCAGATCGAGCTCGTCTAGGCGAGCATGAGCGTCCGAGAGGGCGTGCCCGTGCGCTTCCGAGCGCGGGTCGAATACGACGGCACGGACTTCGCCGGCTTCCAGTTTCAACCTGGCCGGCGGACTGTCCAGGGTGAACTCGAGACCGCGCTCGGCCGGCTCGACCCGACGAGGGCGAGTCGGGTGGACGCGGCGGGACGAACTGACGCCGGGGTCCATGCTTCCGGGCAGCTGATTGCATTCACCTACCGGGGCACGCTCTCGGCTCGGGTACTGGGTCGGGCGCTCAACGCGCTCCTTCCGGTGGACGTTGCGATCGGGATCCTGCGCAGGGCCCCGGATGAGTTCAAGCCACGCTTTGCGGCGCGGTATCGGGAATACCGCTACACCGTCTGGAACGGGCCGCGCAGTCCGCTTCGCGAGCGCTCGGCGCTCGGGGTGCGGTCCCCGCTCGATGTCGCTGCGATGGCGTTGGCCGGATCGGTCCTGGTGGGCCGGCACGACTTCAGTGCCTTCGGGGCGACGGACCGATCACCGGTCCGGACCGTGTACGCGGTTCGGGTCCGGCGGAGCGGCCGGCTGGTGACGATCGACGTCAGGGCCGACGCCTTCCTCCGCGGGATGGTCCGGCGCATGGTGGCCGTCCTCCTCGAGGTCGGCCATGGCAAGATGGATGAGGCAGGGGTCGCTGCGGCGCTCGTCGCCGGACGCCCGGCCCTGGACGGAGCAAGCGCTCCGCCGCAGGGACTGTGCCTGCGGCGGGTCGTTCTCGGACGGCCGTCGTGGGGAGATGGAGAACACGGAGAATCATGACCGCGAAGACCTACACGCCTCGTGAGAGCGAGATCGAGCGACGCTGGTTCGTCGTGGACGCGACGGACGAGACGCTCGGCCGCCTGGCCTCGCGGATCGCCCATGTCCTCGAGGGCAAGAACAAGCCGACCTACGCGCCGTACCTCGATTCCGGCGATCATGTCATCGTGCTCAATGCGGGCAGGATCACCGTGACCAGCGACAAGCTGGAAAGCAAGATCTACCACCGCCACAGCGGCCATCCGCAAGGCTACAAGGAGGAGACCCTCGGTCATCTCCTGGAGCGTCGCCCCGAGGAGGTCATTCGACGGGCGGTCAAGGGCATGCTGCCCCACAACCGGCTGGGCGCACAGCAGCTGCGCAAGCTCAAGGTCTACGCCGGTACGGACCACCCGCATCAGGCCCAGCGGCCTGAGCCGCTCGCCTGATCAGGAGCCAGATCACATGACGATCCCAGCCTTTTTCTACGGGACCGGTCGCCGCAAGACCGCGGTCGCTCGTGTCCGGCTGCTGCCGGGCGAGGGTGAGATCGTGGTCAATGGGCGGACGATGGACCAGCATTTCGGCAATGCGGTCAACGAGTCGGACGTCCGCCTGCCGTTCCGGGTGACCGGCACCGAGGGTCGCTTCAACGCCATGATCAAGGTCGAGGGCGGTGGCGTCACGGGCCAGGCCGGGGCCATTCGCCATGGCATCGCCCGGGCGTTGCTGCAGATCGATCCGGATGGTAACCGCCTGGCCCTCCGGCAGGCTGGCCTGCTGACCCGCGACCCGCGGATGAAGGAACGCAAGAAGTACGGTCTCAAGCGAGCCCGGAAGGCGCCGCAGTACACCAAGCGCTAGCGCTCTGGCGCCAGCCGACCAAGCCATGTCGACCTCCGGATCGCTCCAGGGTCGCGACCTGCTCAGCGTCGCGGACCTGTCGGCGCCGGAGATCGAGCGCGTCTTCGCCCGAACGGCCGCGCTCAAGGCCGAGTTTCGCCAGACCGGCCGTCACGCACTGCCCCCGCTGGCTGGGCGGACGCTGGCGATGCTGTTCCAGAAGCCGAGCCTGCGCACGCGGGTGACGTTCGAGGTGGGCATGGCCCAGCTGGGTGGCCACGCGATCTACCTGACCAACGACGTGGTGCTCGGCGCCCGTGAGAGCGTTCGGGACGTAGCCCGCAACCTGGAGCGGCTGGTCGATGGCATCGTGGCCCGCACGGGACCCCACGAGGTTGTGGTCGAGCTCGCTGCGCACGCCGCCATCCCGGTCATCAACGGGTTGACCCTGCGCGAGCATCCCTGCCAGGCGCTGGCCGATGTGTTCACCCTGCGCGAGCATTTCGGTCGGCTGGATGGGCTGGTCGTCGCGTTCGTGGGTGACGGCAACAACGTCTATCACTCGCTGGCGTTGCTCGGCGCGACCCTCGGGCTGGAGGTGCGTCTTGCCCACCCGGCCGGCTATGCGCCCAACCTGCGGATCGTCGAGCGGGCGCAGGCGCTGGCCGCGGGCAGTGGTGGGCGCCTATCGTTCTCGGCCGACCCCTACGAGGCGGTCCGCGGCGCGAACGTCGTCTATACGGATGCCTGGACGTCGATGGGTCAGGAGGCCGAGGCGGAGGAACGCCGTGACGCCTTTGGCGCCTACCAGGTCAATACCGCGCTCGTCGATGCGGCCGATCCAGCGGCGGTCGTCCTGCACTGCCTGCCCGCCCATCGAGGCGACGAGATCACGTCCGAGGTGATGGACGGACCGCGTAGTCTCATCTTCGAACAGTCCGAAAACCGGCTGCACGTGCAGAAGGGGTGGCTGGCCGAGAGCCTGCCCAATCGATGAGCGAAGAAGCCCTCTACGAGCGCTACAAGAACGCCTTGCGGACAGGCCACATCGCGGCCGTCCGGGGACACTTCGAGACTGCCCTGGATGCCTATGCGGAGGCTTCGGCGCTGGCACCCGATCGGCTGGTACCGCACGCCAGCACTGGCCGCGTCCTGCTTCGACTGAATCGAACCGACGAGGCCCTGGCGGCCTTCGAGTGCGGCCTGCGCCTGGCCCCCCGCGACGAAGCCGCCCTGACTGGACGCGCCGATGCCCTGCTGGCCGCCGGTCGACCGGCCGAGGCGGCCGGTGTGCTGGACCTGCTGGCTGAGGTCCTGGAGACCGCCGGTCGATTGCCCGACGCCTGCGATACCGCCCGACGGGCACTGGAGCTGGCCGAGTCGCGGGCACGCCGACGGTACCTCGAGGGCTTGGTGGCGGGGTTCCGGGCGGGAGCCTGGGAGCGCGCCGGTTCCGAGCAAGTGGCCCACGCCGTGCGCGCCCTGGAGGTCGTGGCTCCGGACCGGCCGATGGATGCGCTGCCGGACGAAGCACCGATCCTCGCCGAGGCCGGAGTTGGAGCCGCTGGCAGCGACCCCGACGGTGTCGAGACCGGCGATACGCCTGCCGCATCCGAGCTGGATCCCGGCGACCTCATGCTGGCCGTGGAATCGGCCCTGGAAACGGTCGATCCGGCCCAGGTTCGTGAGATCGTGCTGGGCACGATCGACTCGCTCCGCCGCCGGGGGTTGCTTGAGGCCGCCCTTGACGTCTGCCACCAGGGGCTGGCGATCATGCCGGCGGACCCGGATCTCCACCTGGCCCTGGCCGCCCTCGAGCTCGATCATGGTTGGGTCGATGCCGCCGTCGACAAACTCACGATCCTGGGGCGGTTCATCGAGCTGACGGCTGACACGGCGGCCAGGGAGCGGCTGTGCGCCCTTGTCGACGAACGCCTCCCCGATGAGGCCAGGCTGCGCGAGTTGTGCGCCTGAGACGCCCGGGGTCGGGCGGCCGCAGGGGCCGCCATCCACGTCGCTCGGGCTCGACGGGCCCCGTCCGCCGGAGCTCCACGGTCCGGTCCGGGCAGGTCGCGATGCTACACTCCGACCACGATGCCCCAGGCCTTTCAGCCGATTCTCGATCAAATCCGGCCCAATTCCCTGATCGACATCGGGATCACCGCACTCCTCATCTACTGGCTGTTCAGCCTCATCCGCGGCACTCGAGCGGTTCGCCTCGTCATCGGGGTGAGCGTCCTGTTCGCGGTCTACGCGGCGGCCAAGTTCTTCAACCTGTTGCTCCTTCGCCAGATCCTGGAGACGGGCGCCATCGTCGGCGTCTTCGCGCTCGTCGTGGTGTTTCAACCGGAATTGCGGCGGGCACTCGAGCGGATCGGTCGGGTCGGGTCCATGGCCTGGCTCTTTTCCGCCGCTGACGAGCGCTCGGTCGAACGGGTCGCCGGTGAGGTGGCCCGGGCGGCGGCGCTGCTGGCCCGGGACGGACATGGGGCACTCATCGTGATTGAACGGCAGACCGGACTGGAGGAGATCGCCGAGTCCGGGGTGATGATCCACGGTGACGTGTCGGTGGATTTGCTCGAGACCATCTTCACGCCGCGAACCGCGCTCCACGATGGTGCCGTGATCATCCGGGGAGAACAGATCGTGGCGGCTGGAGCGCTCCTGCCACTGGTCGAAACGACCGTCCATTCCGAGCGTCTGGGCACCCGCCATCGGGCCGCCCTGGGCATCGCCGAGCAGACCGACGCGGTGGTCATCGTGGTCAGCGAGGAGAGTCGCCAGATCAGCCTGGTAGAACGGTCCCGGATCGTCCGCAACTTGAGCGAGTCCGACGTGGCCCAGGCGATCGTGGCGCTGCTCCTGCCATCGGGCAGGCATTCCCTGGTCGGTCGCGGGACCGAAGCGGTTCGGTCGGCGGCCGCGGCTCGTCGGAAGCCGCGCCGGCCACGCCGATGAAGCGTGCCCTCCAGTTCGTCGTCCACAACTGGCCTCTCAAGCTCGCGGCGGCCTTGCTGGCCATCTTCCTGTACGCCGGCCTGATCCTGTCGCAGAGCGCCCAGGTCTGGCCGGGCAGCGTGCCGATCATCCCGCTCCGGCTGCCGACGACCGCGGTCCTGCTGGGCAACTTGCCCTCGGTCACCAGCATTCGCTATTTCGCACCGCCCGACGTCGCCCAGCTGCTGAGCAGTTCCAGCTTCACCGCGACCGTCGACCTGTCCCAGGCGCAACCTCAGTCCGGCAGTCCATTCGTCATTGTTCGCGTGGTCGTGACCGCGACGGATCCCCGCGTGACGGTGCTCGACTACGATCCACCGTCGATCCAGGTCCGGCTGGACCCACTGGTGAGCAAGCTCGTACCGATCGCGGTGGACCACGGCACGGTCCCGCCCGGCATCGAGATCCGGGCGCCGGCCCTGTCGGCCAGCCAGGCGCTCGTCTCAGGGCCGGAGTCCATCGTTCGCCTGGTCACGGCGGCCCAGGCCCGGGTGGTTATTCAGCCATCGGGTATCGATGTCGACCAGACGGTCGACCTGGTGGCCGTCGATATTCGTGGCGAGGCCATGGGCCCGGTCAACCTTCGTCCGTCGAGCGTGCACGTCAAGATCGCGGTGGGCAGCGGACTCCAGAGCAAGACCCTGCCCGTCAACCCGGTCATCGCCGGAACGCCCGCTGTCGGCTATCAGATCGCCTCGGTGGCCGTCAACCCGGTGGTCGTCACCGTCGTGGGCGATGCCAACGCACTGGCGCTGCTGTCCAAGGTGGACACATTGCCGGTGTCGGTCGGTGGCGCCACGAGCGGTGTCAATCGGACCGTCGGCCTTGCGCTGCCCGACGGAGTCAGCGCGCTGGCCGAGGCCACCATCACGGTCACCGTGGCCATCCAGGCGCAGGCCGCAACCCGGGACTACTCGGCCGGTCTCGTGCTGTCCGGCGCTCGCGACGATCGAACGTACGCCCTTTCGACCGGGTCTGTGCTGGTCACCCTGGGTGGGACCGTGGCCAGTCTGGACACCCTCGATCCGAGTTCGTTTTCGGTCGTCGTCGACGTCGATGGCCTGGGACTCGGCTCGCACAAGGTCAAGGTCACGGTGTCGCTCCCGGCCGATGTCCAGCTCGTCGCGGTGAGCCCCGCCCAGGTGACGGTGACCGTCATCGCGCACCCGGCGGCATCGCCCTCGAACGGGCCCTGAGGGTGGGTCGCCTGTTTGGCACGGACGGGATCCGTGGAATCGCCAACGTGGAGCTCAAGCCGACCCTGGCTCATGCCCTTGGTCGGGCCACGGCCAGTCGCCTGGTCCGGCCCGCTGGCGCGATCGTGGTCGGCCAGGACACCCGACGCTCCGGCGACATGTTCGTCGCCGCGCTCACCTCGGGCGCGACCAGCCTGGGGGTCGACGTCCACCGACTGGGTGTCGTGCCCACGCCTGCCCTGGCCTATCTCGTCGGCGGGAGCGGCTTTGATGCCGGGATCATGGTCTCCGCTTCGCACAATCCGGCCGCCGACAACGGACTGAAAGTGCTGGACGCCGCCGGGCTCAAGCTCGACGACACGCTCGAAAGCGAACTGGAGGCACTCATCCTGAGGTCAGAGGAAATCGGCGCGCCGGGCAATGCGGAAGTCGGGCGGTCGATCGATGCGTCTGCCCTGCTGGAGCGCTATCGAGCGCACCGACTGGTGCTGGCCGCGACAGTCGCCTCCGACCTGCGAATCGTGCTCGACTGTGCCAACGGCTCCGGCGGCGTGGTCGCGCCGGAGGTGCTGGCCGCGGCCGGTGCGGCCGTCGACGTCATCCACAACAGCCCCGATGGCGTGAACATCAACCTGCACTGCGGTGCCACCGCGCCGGCTTCGCTGGCCGCCGCCGTCACTGCGCGCAGCGCCGACGTGGGCTTCGCCCTGGACGGCGACGCCGATCGATGTGTGGCGGTGGACGCCACCGGGCAGGTGGTCGACGGCGACCAACTGCTCGGTCTGCTCGCCCTCGACCGTTTGGCACGAGGTGCGCTGGAGGGTGGCACGCTGGTCGTCTCGGTCCTGTCCAACGGGGGCTTGCAGGCGGCCCTCGAGGCGGCTGGCGGGCAGGTGCTGCGGACGCCCGTCGGCGACAAATACATTCTGGAGGGGATGCAGGTGTCAGGGGCTGTCCTGGGCGGGGAGAAGAGCGGACACGTCATCTTCCTGGAGCACACCACCTCCGGTGACGGCATCGTCACCGCCCTCGAGATCCTGCGGGTCATGCGTCGACGCAAGATGAGCCTGGCCGAACTGGCTGCCGAAATCCCGCTGCTGCCGCAGCAACAGCGCACCGTGCCGGCTCGTCACAGGGATCAGTGGGAAGGTGATCCCATCCTCCAGCGAGCGATCGGCAAGGCGATCACCCGATTGGGCGGGAGCGGCCGAGTCCTCGTCCGGCCGTCCGGCACGGAACCGGCCCTGCGGGTCATGGTGGAGGGACCGGACGCGGCCATCGTCGGCGAACTGGCCGACGCGCTCGCGACCCTCGCCGGAGAGCGACTAAACTAGCCCGACCCGGCGCCTGGCCCCGGGTCGACCAACGGAGACGCGGACGGTATGTGTGGGATCGTCGGATACACGGGGCCGCGCGAGGCCGGGCCCATCCTCATCGACGGGCTGCGACGCCTGGAATACCGCGGCTACGACTCGGCCGGGATCGCGCTCGTTGATGGCAACGGTGACCTGTTCGTCGAGAAGCGAGCGGGCAAGCTGGCCAACCTCCAGACGGCCATCGCCGATCGAACCCCGCACGCCGCGATCGGCCTGGCCCACACTCGCTGGGCCACGCATGGCCGGCCCAACGACGAGAACGCGCACCCCCACCAGGACTGCACTGGCGACATCACGGTCATCCACAACGGGATCATCGAGAACTTCAGCGAGCTGCGCGAGGCCCTCCTGGTCCGGGGCCACCGGCTCAGCTCCGAGACGGACACGGAGGCTCTGGCCCACCTCATCGAAGAGGCGTATGCGGGCGACCTGGCCGACGCCGTCCGGGCCGCTCTCCGGCTGGCCCATGGCGCGTATGCGATTGCCGTCATGCACCGGACCGAGCCGGACCGCCTCGTCGGGGCGCGGCTGAACGTGCCTCTCGTCGTCGGCCTGGGCGACGGCGAGACGTTCCTGGCCAGCGACGTGGCGGCGATCCTGGCGCACACGGACCGGGTCATCTTCCTGGAGGAGGGCGATATCGCGGACCTGCGACCGTGGGGCGCCACCATCACCGATCTCGCCGGTGCCGCACGCGAGCGGGCCGTAACCGTCATCGACTGGTCACCCGAGGCGGCCGAGAAGGGCGGCTACGAGCATTTCATGCTCAAGGAGATCCATGAGCAGCCACTCGCGCTGCTCCAGGCGATCACCGGCCGGCTGAGCACGGGGGACCGGATCCGGCTTGACGAGCTGGTCGACCTGGAGGCGATCCTGCGCGACGTCGATCGGGTCGAGCTGGTTGCCTGCGGCAGCGCCTACTACGCCGCGCTCGTCGGGGCGGCCGCCCTGCAGGAATGGACGGGGCTGCCGGCCCGCGCCAACGTGGGCTCGGAGTTCCGCTACAGCCCGCCGCCGCTCGATGGCCGGACGCTGGTCATCGCGGTGACCCAGTCGGGCGAGACGGCCGACACGATCGCTCCGACCCGGCTTGCTCGGCAGCGCGGCTGTCCGGTCATCGCGGTGACCAACACCGTCGGCTCGGCGATCACCCGCGAGGCGGACGCGGTGCTCTTCCTGCAGGCGGGTCCGGAGATCGCGGTGGCCGCGTCGAAGACGTTCGTCACGCAGGTCACCACCCTGGTCATGCTGGCAGCCCGGATCGCCGTGGTCCGGGGCAGCTTCACCGAGGAGCGCGAACTCGAGTTGGGCGCCGCGCTCCGTCGGCTGCCCGGCCAGGCCCAGCAGGCGCTCGATGCCGCGACCGGCGTGGCGGCGCTGGCCCGCCAATACGTCAACTCGCGCGGGTTCATGTTCGTCGGTCGCGGCTACACGTACCCGGCTGCGCTCGAGGGCGCGCTCAAGCTCAAGGAGATCGGCTACGTGCACGCCGAGGGCTATGCCGCCGGTGAACTGAAGCATGGCCCGATCTCGCTGCTCGACGCCGACGTCCCGCTGGTGGCCGTGGCGACCAGCTCGTCGGTCTATGACAAGTTGATCAGTAACGTCATGGAGGGTCGTGCCCGGGACGCCCGGGTCATCGCCGTGGCATCCGAAGGCGACCAGCGCATCGAGCGCTACGCCGATGCGGTCCTGTGGGTGCCGGAGACGCTCGAGGTGCTCAGCCCGATCCTGGCGATCATCCCGCTCCAGCTGTTCGCCTACCACACGGCCATCGCCCGAGGCACGGACGTCGACCAGCCGCGCAACCTGGCCAAGTCGGTCACGGTCGAATAGCCGGGATGACCCGGGACGGAGCCGCCCTGGAGCATGCCGCTGACGGACGGCCCCCAGACGGCGCGAGACAGGTCCCGGACGGCACGACTGAACTCGGCATCGACATCATCCGGGTGGCACGCATCCGGGCCAGCCTGGAGCGGTTCGGGGCGCGCCTGACAGGTCGCATCCTGACCACGGCGGAGCAGGACTATGTCCGCGACCGTCCCACCACCTTCGCTGGACGCTGGGCGGCCAAGGAGGCGGTCAGCAAGGTCCTGGGCCTCGGGGTCCGGGGGATCGGCTGGCGTGAGATCGAGATCGAGCGACTGCCGACTGGACAGCCAGCCGTGCGCCTTCACGGCCGGGCCGCCGCCCGCGCAGAGCAGCTCGGCATGACCCGTATCGCGCTGTCAATCAGCCACGAGTCGGACTACGCGGTGGCGATCGCCTTCGGGATCCGGTCCACCGGCGGACGCTACCTCTTTCCACCTGATATCGAGGAGCGGCTCGACGACCAGGAGCGCCGCCTGATGGCCCGGCTGGCGCGCGTCCGATCGCTGGCCGCCGCGGCAAGTCCGGACGGCCCGGACGGCTCGGCCAGCCCCGACGGCCCGGACGGTGGGCGAGCGTGAGCCACAAGGGTCCATTGCCCGAATCGGCCGGGCTCCCGGAGCCAATGCCGGAACGGTCGCCGGAACGGTCACCGGACGCGCAGCGTGGGCCAGCGGCCGAGCTCGAAATTCTGG
>JANMQO010000192.1:0-2300 GCA_031370565.1 Chloroflexota bacterium | reverse complement strand
CGAGGCTGTCTACAGTCGACGACGACGGCGCAGCTGGTGTGGATCCTGGGCCCGCGCCTGCCTGAGCCTGAGGCCATCGCCCCGACGGACGATTGCTGGGGGCCTGTGGCCGAGTACGCCGTGTTGCAGACCGCGTCTAGGTGTGATTCCCGGACACGTTGTTGACGAGGACCGCCATCGGCGTGAGCCCCTTCAACGCGGAGTGGGGTCGATGGTTGTTGTATCGATCGACGAAGTCTGGCAGGGCGAGCAATCGCTCGGCGTTGCTCTCGAACGGTCGGACGTAGGCCCACTCGTCGAGCATCGTCCGGTTGAAGCGCTCGCTCTTGCCGTTGGTCTGCGGACGGCGGGGTCTCGTCCGCTTGTGCCGGGCACCGATGTCGACGAGCGCGGACTGGAAGTCCCGGGAGTCGACGTAGTTTTTGGCGTTGTCGGTCATCACCCGCTCGATCCGGACGCCCTGGCGGGCGAACCAGGCGGCCGCCTCGCGCACGAAGCCGGCGCAGGTTGGGCCGCGCTCGTCGGCGAAGACATCGACGTAGGCGACCCGGCTCATGTCGTCGATCGCCTGGTGGACGTAGTCGTAGCCGGCGCGCGATCTGGGGGTGCCGTTGCCCCGACCCCGGAAGTGATGGCCGCCGCCGTCGGGGATCCGACCGAGCTTCTTGACATCGATGTGGAGGAGCTCGCCCGGTCGCTCCCGGACATAGCGGATGGGGACGCCCGACGGTCGATCGCGATCACGGAGGCGGGACAGGCCGTGGCGCCGGAGGACGTCGCCGATCGTCGAGCGCGGACTGCCGGTGATCGGAGCCAGCCGATGCGGGCCGTACCCGAGCTCGTGGCGGGCCACCAGGATGGCGGCGACCTGCCCCGGGGCCAGGCTGCGCGGGGAGCGACGCGGGCGGGAGCTGCGGTCCTCGAGCCCGGCCGGCCCGTCGGCTCGATAGCGGCGGACCCATTTCGTGGCGGTCTGTCGGCTGACGCCGGTCATCGCCGCAGCGTGGGCGATCGGCCAGCCCTCGAGCTCGATTCGGTCGACCAGGAGCCGCCTGCCAAACACCGTCAACTTCGCCCTACGATGCATCCTGAGAGCCCTCCGTGGTTTTGGAGCCAGACACCCCAAATCCCACGGCCAGGGCTCTCACCTGTCAACAACGTCTTCATGAATCACATCTAGGCGCGTGCTCTTCCGGCGCCGGCGCTCGCTCTCGGACGCGCAGGCCTCGGCGCTCGCGCGGCTCCTCCGGGCGCCGACCTTCGAGCTGATCCCGCTCCGGAGCTCGATGGACCAGGCGGCCTTCCTGCCGGCCGGGGCGACCGTCTCGGTGACCGCGTCGCCGGCCAAGGGGATCGAGGCGACGATCGCGCTGTGCGAGCAGCTCCAGGCGCACGGCTTCCGCGCGGTCCCGCATGTCTCCGCGCGGATGATCCGCGACCGCGCCCACCTCGTGGACCTGATCGCGTGGCTGGAGGGCGCCGGGGTGGACCGGGCGTTCGTCGTCGGCGGCGACGCCAAGGAACCCGGCGCGTACGTGGACGGCCTCGCACTCCTGCGCGAGATGGCGGAGATCGGCCACCCCCTGGGTGAGGTCGGGATCCCCGGCTATCCGCAGGGCCACTCGTTCATCGCCGACGGGCCGCTCCTCGACGCGCTCCGCGCCAAGGTCGCCTTTGCGAGCTACATCACGACCCAGCTCTGCTTCGATCCGGGCGCCATCTCCGGCTGGATCGCGGCCCGCCGTGCGGAGGGGATCACCCTGCCCGTCCACATCGGCGTGCCCGGCGTTGCGGAGCCCCAGAAGCTGCTCGCGATCGGCGCAAGGATCGGGGTCGCCGACACCCATCGATTCCTGGTCAAGAACGTCCGGTTCGTGACGAAGCTGGTGCGCTCCGGTGGCTTCTACCGGCCGGACGGGCTACTGGAGGAGGTGGCGTCGACGGTCGCCGACCCGGCCGCCCACATCGACGGCCTGCACCTGTATACGTTCAATGCGGTCGAGGCGACTGGCCTCGACGGCGCATTGCGGCGCCTCGCGCTTGAGTCATGGGGCGTACTGGTGGTTGCCGGAATCGGCCTCGGGCTCATTGCCTACGGGCTTTTCTGCGTCGCCACCTTCACCCGGCGGCGGCTGCAGGCTCCGTGACCTGACCGTGAGCGTCGACGCGTTCGGGACTGGCGTGTCCGCATGGGAGCCGTGAGAAATGCGTATCGATGACTGGTTCCTCTCTGTGGACGAGCGAGGGAACCACCACAGCGCGATCGATCGACGACACGAGGGCGTTCCTTGGACCGAAGG
>JANMQO010000080.1:0-18874 GCA_031370565.1 Chloroflexota bacterium | reverse complement strand
CCCACCACCTGCCTGCATTACCACGCCAGCGCCGCCCTCTCAAATTAGCCTCCCCTCCCCCGGGGGGGTCGGGGCCGTGCCGGCCCGCACCCCGCTCACTGACAATTGATCCATGACGATCGCGACGACCCCCGACCGAGCCCAGGCCGATCCCGACGCGTCCAACCGCCCCGGCGTGCTCGAGATCCGAGGGGTCTCGAAGGCCTTTCCCAATATTCAGGCACTCACAGATGTGAGCGTCGACGTCCAGCCGGGCGAGATCCTCGCCCTCATGGGCGAGAACGGCGCCGGGAAGTCGACGCTCCTCAAGATCCTCTCCGGCGACTACCGGCCGGACACCGGGACGATCGCACTCGGCGGTCAGCCGCTCGCCTTCGCCGGACCGCGCGATTCGCGCCGGGCCGGGATCCGGGTCATCTACCAGGAGCCGGAGATCGTCCCGGGCGTGGACGTCGCCGAGAACATCTGGGTCGGTGAGCTGCCCAAGCGGGGACCGTTTGTCGACCGCCGGAAACTCGAATCGCTCGTTCGCAAGGACCTCCGCGAGTATGGGTTCGAGGCCCTTCTTCCCGTGGGCGCGCTGGGCGGCGACCTCTCGCCCGCCCAGCGCCAGCTGGTCGAGATCCTCCGGGCACTGAAGTCGAACCTTCGCGTCCTGGCGCTCGATGAACCGACGTCGTCGCTCACCGACGACGAGGTCGAACGCCTCTTTGCGCTCATCCGCCGCCTCCGCGGCGAGGGGGTCGCGATCATCTATGTCTCACACCGGATCCGGGAGATCCTCAAGCTGGCCGACCGTGTCGCGGTCCTCCGCGACGGCAAACTCATCGCCGTCCGCCCGGCGGCAGCGTTGACCGAGCGGGAGATCGTTCGGCTCATGGTCGGCCGCGAGCTCCAGGATGTCTTCAAACGACAGCGCGCCGTCCAGGACCGGGTGGTGCTCAAGGTGGAGGGACTGACCAGCAACTGGCACCACCAGGTGAGCTTCGAAATCCGGGCGGGTGAGGTGGTCGGCTTCGCCGGACTCGTCGGGGCCGGCCGGACCGAGCTCGCCAAGGTGGTCTTCGGCGAGTACCGGATCCAGGCTGGGGTCGTGTCCATCGACGGTCGCCCGATCACCCTTCGCCGCCCAGGCGACGCCATCCGGGCCGGGATGGGACTCGCCCCCGAAGATCGCAAGCGCGAAGGGCTCATCCTCGTTCGGAGCGTCCTGGAGAACACCTCGCTGGCGATCCTCCGTCGGCTGTGCCGTTTCCGGTTCGTTCGGCGCGGCCTCGAGCGGCAGCTCGTCCGCGAATACGTGGAGAGGCTCAATGTCCGGACGCCATCGCTCGACCAGGAGGTCGGCAAGCTCTCCGGAGGAAACCAGCAGAAGGTCGTCCTCGCCCGTTGGCTCGCGGCGAAGCCCCGCTTGCTCATCCTCGACGAACCGACGCGCGGCATCGATGTCGGCGCGAAGGCCGAGATCTACCGACTGATTGACAACCTGGCCAATGAGGGAATCGCAATCATGCTCATCTCGTCCGAGCTGCCCGAGATCCTGGGCCTGTCCGACCGGATCGTGGTGATGCAGAACGGGCGGATCACCGGTGAGCTGGCAGGCGAAGGTGCCACCGAGGAGCAGGTCCTCGGACTGGCCATGGCCGACCATCTCACGGCGGGCGGCCAGCGTGCCGCCTCCGAGACCCTCGACGAGGGACAGCAATGAGTGCGAGTCAGACAGGCCAGGTCAGCATCAGGCACAGCAGTGGGCACCCGGCCCGCGTCGCGGCCGGCCGGGTGGTCGGGGCCGTCGGCGCCGAGAACCTGTCGCTGCTGCTGGCGCTGGCGGCCCTCGTTGGCCTCATCGCGTCCCAGAGCGACAAGTTCTTCCTGCCGCAGAACCTTCTCAATATCGGCCAGAACATGTCGGTCGTCGGCCTCGTCGCGATCGGCGAGACGCTCGTCATCGTGGCCGGGATGCTGGACATCTCGGTCGGGTCGATCGCCGGCGTGGCGTCCGTGGTTGCCGCGCTCGTGTTGCTCAACTCGGGCGATGGCGGCGGCGGCTCCGGCCTCGCGGTCAACGCTGGGAGCGGATCGCTCGCGGTGGCCGGAGGGATCGTCGCCGGTCTGGTTCTGGGTGTCGCCAACGGTTTGATCATCACCGTCCTGCGAGTCAACGCGGTGATCGCGACGCTGGCGACCCTCTCCGCGTTCCGGGGTCTCGCGTTCCTAATCGCGCCGGAGGGAAAGCCCGTCACGGTGCTCAACCAGGGATTCATCTCGCTGGGCACTGGCCGGATCGAGATCATCCCGGGCTGGGCGATCCCCGTCTCGCTGATCGTCCTGCTGGCCGTCGCAGCCGGCTTCGCGGTCCTCATGCGATACATGGACTTCGGCCGGTCGGTCTACGCGCTCGGCGGGAATCCTGCGGCCGCTCGCCTGGCCGGCATCAACGTCAACCGTCTGAAGCTCGCGATCTACGCCATGAGCGGCGCGACTGCCGGCATGGCCGGGATCATCCTCACGGCCCGGACCAACTCCGGCCAGCCCGCCTCCGGCAGCCAGGGCCTCGAACTGGAGGCGATCACCGCGGTCTTCCTCGGCGGCGCTGCGCTCCAGGGCGGCAAGGGCACGATCGCCGGAACGATGCTCGCGGTGGTGCTCATCGGCACCCTGAGCAACGGCATGAATCTCCTCGGGATCCCCACGTTCTATCAGCTCGTCGCGAAGGGCGGGCTCCTCATCATCGCCGTCGCGATCAGCCAGTGGCGCCAGGCTCGGACAGAGCGGGCGCGAACACGGCTCGCCGCCTGACGCCGGCACACGTACGCATCGTTGAGCGTCACGTCCACGCCCCGCCATGGCGCCTTGGAGGCGGTCGTCGTCGAGAACGAGCGACTTCGCCTCGTCACCGTGCCCGACCTCGGCGCTCGGATCGTCTCGCTGGCCGACCGGGCCACCGGGCGGGAGTGGCTCGTCCAGGGTGAGCCACCGGTCGATCCGATGGCCTGGGCCGGACCCGACGCGGTCTTCGGTGGTGCGCAGGCGTACGGCTGGGACGAGTGCCTGCCGACGGTGGCGCGATGCCCAGACCCACTCGATCCCTGGGGACCATCGGTTCGCGACCACGGCGACGGATGGGGGCGTCCGGGCGATGTACGCGTGCATCGGGACGGATCCATGGTCGCCGGCTGGCGAGTGCCGGCGCGGTATCTCTTCCGGCGCACCCTGCGGCTCGACGGCCCGACCGTCCTGCTCGAGTATTCGGTTGAGTCGCTGGGTCCCGATTTGCCGTTCCTCTGGTCGATGCATCCGCTCCTGGCGCTCGAACCTGGGGCACGGATCGAGCTACCGGGTGTCGGCCACCTCGGCCTCACTCGCGCGGTGGGCCTCGACCTCAAGACGGTCGAAGGCCGCCTCGGCTGGCCGATGGCCCTGACAGCCGATGGCTCGACGGTCGACCTCTCGCTCGTCCGCGACGTGAGCGCCCGTATCGCGCTGAAACTCGCCGGAGACGCACCGCCCGATGGCTCCGTCCTCGTCCGGCAGCCTGACGGCTCCACCCTTGTGATGGATTGGCACCCGAGGTCCGCTCCGGCACTCGGGGTGTGGCTCGACTTCGGCGGTTGGCCAGCCGGAGCGGGTCGCCACCAGGTCGCCCTCGAGCCGGCGACCTCGCCGGACGAAGACCTCGCGAGCGCGGTTGCTTCCGGTCGCGCCGTGATCCTGCGGGGTCGTGGGGCGCGGGCGTCGTGGACCGTCCGCCTCAGCGTCGACGAGCCGCGCGGAGGCGAGTGGAGCCGATGAGCGACCGACCGGCCAGTGCCGTCCATGCCTGGGCAGAGCCCATCGTCATCCCGACCTACCCGGCGATGCCCCCGGACCGCAACCCGATGTTCCTCGAGAAACGGGTCTACCAGGGGAGCAGCGGCCGGGTCTACCCGAACCCATTCACCGACCGGGTCTCCGACGACAAGGTGGACCGGACGTGGCAGGCGGTTCATCTCGAGAACGAATACGTCCGGCTCATGATCCTGCCCGAGATCGGCGGCCGGATCCAGATCGGGCAGGACAAGTCCAATGGCTACGACTTCCTCTACCGCCAGCAGGTCATCAAGCCTGCCCTCGTCGGGCTGCTCGGTCCCTGGATCTCGGGCGGCGTCGAGTTCAACTGGCCCCAGCACCATCGCCCGTCGACGTTCATGCCCGTCGACTGGACGATCGAGGAGGATTCGGACGGCGGCCGGACGGTCTGGCTGAGCGAACACGAACCGATGAACCGGATGAAAGGGATGGTCGGCATCCGCCTCCGGCCCGGCTCCTCCCTCATCGAGGTGACAGCCCGGCTGGCGAACCGGACGCCGCACGTTCAGACGTTCCTGTGGTGGACGAACATCGCCGTCCGCGTCCACGACCGGTACCAGTCGTTCTTCCCGCCCGACGTCAGCCATGTCGCCGATCACGCCAAGCGCGCGATGTCGCGGTTCCCCATCGCCCGCGGCGCCTACTACGGCGTGGACTATGGCGCACGGCCGAAGGCGGAGGCGGACCTTTCCTGGTACCGCAACATCCCCGTCCCAACCTCGTACATGGCGATGGACTCGGAGCACGACTTCTTCGGAGGCTACGACCACGTCGCCGAGGCTGGTCTCGTCCACGTCGCGGATCACCACGTCTCGCCCGGAAAGAAACAGTGGACGTGGGGCAACCACGAGTTCGGTCACGCTTGGGACCGCAACCTGACCGACGAGGACGGGCCCTATGTCGAGCTGATGGCCGGGGTCTACACGGACAACCAGCCCGACTTCTCGTTCCTCGCCCCGTACGAGACGCGCCGGTTCAGCCAGTTCCTGTACCCGATCCAGCGGATCGGCCCGGTCCAGCAGGCCACCGTCGATGCGGCGATCAGCCTCCGGGTCGAAGACGGCAGAGCGCTGGTTGGAGCGTGTGCGACCGCGAGCTTCCCCGGTGCCCGGGTCCGGCTCAGCGGGCCGACCGGGCCGCTCCTCGACCGACGCGTCGATCTCGCCCCGGATGCCCCGTTCCTGGACAGCGCCGACCTGCCGTCCGGCGTGGCGGAGACGGACCTGGAGCTGACCGTCTGCACCCAGGACGGCCGGATGCTCGTGGCGTACCGGCCACTGCCACGGATCGAGGCGCCACTGCCCGATCCGGCCTCGGAGCCGCCGCTTCCGGAGGCCGTCCAGACGATCGAGGAGCTGTACCTGACCGGGCTCCACCTCGATCAGTACCGGCACGCGACGCGAGCACCGGACCCGTATTGGCGGGAGGGTCTGCGGCGCGATCCAGACGACTCCCGCTGCAACACCGCGCTGGGAGTGTGGCATTTGCGGCGTGGTGAGCTCGACGTCGCGGAACGCCATCTCCGCCGCGCGATCGCTCGCCTTGCCCGGCGGAACCCGAACCCATACGACGGCGAGCCGTTCTACCAGCTGGGCCTGGCCTTGCGCTACCAGGAGCGTTTCGACGAGGCTTACGACGCGTTCTTCAAGGCAACCTGGAGCCAGGCCTGGCAGGGCGCCGCCTTCCATGCGCTCGCCCAGATCGACTGTCGACGGTCCGACTGGCGTCGAGCGCTCGGGTACCTGGGCCAGGCGCTCGACGCGAACGCCACGCACGCGTCGGCGCGGAACCTCAAGGCGGCAGTCCTCCGCCGTCTTGGCGCGCTGGAAGCGGCCGCGACGGTCGCCCGCGCGACACTTGAGGCCGACCCGCTCGATGTCTGGGCCTGGGAAGAGCGCCGGCTGGCACGCCTGGCGCTCGGGCTCGGGCTCGAGCTCGGCTCGCGGGCGGACGGTGCCGGATCAGACCGGCTGCTCCCCCGGCGGGACGACATCCAGACGCATCTGGACCTCGCGCTGGACTATGCCGGTGCCGGCCTGTGGCCCGAGGCGATTGGTGTCCTCGACAGACTGCTCGATCCCATGGACCCGGCTGCGCCCATCAGCCCGCTTGTCCACTACTACCTGGGGTGGCTCCACGACCGGGCGGGGAACTCGGCAGCTGCCGCGGCGCACTACCGCCTAGCCGGACGGATGCCCGCCGACTACTGCTTTCCGGCCCGGCTGGAGGAGATCGCGATCCTGCGCGGAGCCCGGGCAGCGAACCCGGCGGACGCGCGAGTGTCGTACTACCTCGGCAACCTGCTCTATGACCGCCGCCGCTACGACGAGGCGATCGCCGAGTGGGAGCGGGCACGATCGCTCGACCCGTCCTTCCCGACCGTCCAGCGCAACCTCGGGATCGCGGAATTCAACGTCCGGCACCGGCCGCGGCGTGCCCGCGCCGCCTACCTGGCCGCGTTCCGGGCGGACCCGCGCGACGGGCGGATCCTGTACGAGCTCGACCAGCTCCTCAAGCGGCTCAACGAGGATCCGAGCCGACGACTGGCACGACTCGAGGCCCACCGGTCGCTCCTGGACGAACGGGACGACCTCGGGACTGCGTACGCCACGCTGCTGAACCAGTGCGGGCACTCCCGCGAGGCGCTGGCCTATCTGCTGGGGCGGCGCTTCCACCCGTGGGAAGGCGGTGAGGGTCTCGTCTCCGGCCAGTACGTCACGGCCCGGCTGCGTCTCGCTCGCGCCGCCCTGCAGGCGGGTCGCGCGGCTGAAGCCGTGGCGCATCTCGAGGCTGCTCTCCGGTATCCCGAGAACCTCGGGGAGGGGAGGCACCTACTCGCGCCGGCGAACGAGGTGTACCACGAGCTGGGCTGCACGCTCCATGCCGCCGGCGAGCGCGACCGGGCGGTCGAGGCATGGCGACGAGCTGCGGAACCGGTCCCCGACCCGGCCGGCGTGTCCGCGGCAACGTTCTTCCGGGCACTCGCGCTCCGAGCCCTCGGCGACGAGCCGGCGGCGGTGCGGCTCCTCCACGAGTTCGGTGCCGACGTCCGCCGGCAAGCTCGCCGCGAAGTGCGGATCGACTACTTCGCGACTTCGCTCCCGACGTTCCTCCTGTTCGACGACGATCTCACCCGACGCAACGAGATCGAGTGTCGCTACCTCGCCGGCCTGGCCAAGCTCGGCCTCGGCCAGCGACGGGCCGCCCGCGCGGCCTTCCAGTTGGTGCTCGTGCTCGACGTCAACCACCTCGCAGCGGCGGACGCCCTCGAGCGGGCGATCGACCGACGCTGACCGAGAACCTGGGGCTCCGAGGGCTGGTCAGCTGACGAGGCCGGCGCCCCCGACAGGCTCGACCTCGTAGACCGTCGGCCGCAGGCCGGTCGTTCGCGGGTAGTCCTGCTCGATCGCCGCGCGGAAGGCGGCAACTCGTTCGCGCCGGACCAGGTTCACTGTGCAACCCCCGAAGCCGGCACCAGTCAACCGGGCGGCGACGACGCCCTCCGTGCCGGCGGCGATCGCGACGAGCGCATCCAGCGCGTCCGAGCTGACCGCGAAGCGATCGCGCAACGACTGGTGACTCTCGGCGAACAGCCGGCCGACCGTGTCGAAGTCGCCGTCGCGCAAGGCCGCCTCCGTCGCGAGGACGCGGTCGTTCTCGGTCACAACGTGCCAGGCCCTGGCGCGGGCGATCGGATCGAGCCTCGAGCGATACCGCTCGAGCATGGCCAGGTCGACATCGCGCAGAGAGCGGACGGCTGGCTCGACGGCGGCGATCGCGCTGACGGCACGCTCGCATTCCGCGCGGCGCTCGTTGTACGCCGACGCCTCAAGTCGTCGCGGCGAGCCTGAATGGCAGACGACGAGCGACAGTTCGTCGAGTGGCAGCAGCACCGGTCGGTGCTCGAGACTTCGGCAGTCGAGGAGACGGGCACCGCCGGGAACTCCGAGCGCCGACGCGAACTGGTCCATGAGCCCGCAGCGGACCCCGACGTATTCGTTCTCCCCGCGCTGGGCAATCCGGGCGAGCGTCATTCCGTCGAGCGCCGGGGCACCGCCGCCCGCGAGCGCCCACGCCGAGGCAAGCTCGAGGGCCGCCGAGGACGACAAGCCGGCGCCCCGCGGCAATGTGCTCGCGAGCACGCCCCGGAACCCGTGGACCGGCGTCCCGGCGGCGACCATCGACCATGCTGTGCCGGCAACGTAGTCGATCCATCCGCCGCGCCGGGACCCGATCGCGTCGAGCGAGAACCCCGCGGTCTCGCCGGTCTCGAGCAGCGTCATTTCGACCTGGCGGTCGTCCGTCGGGAACGATGCGATCCGGACCTCCAAGTCGATCGCAACCGGGAGGACGAAGCCCATGTTGTAGTCGGTGTGCTCGCCGATCAGGTTCACCCGCCCCGGCGCCCGCAGAACGCGGACTGCCTCTGGCCGTTCGCGGGCTTTCGGATACCGGTCCGTGACCGCAGCCACGAGGCGCGCCGGATCGATCACTCCGGCATCGCCCGTCGTGGCATCGCCCGTCGTGGCGCGCCGCTCAGTCGTTGGCATCGCTCCTCCTCTCAGCGCCATCGTAGCGGCCGCTGCGGGTCAGCGGCCGCTGGACTGGCTTCGCGCTGGCAGCGAGCACCACCGTTGCCCGGGTCAGCCAGCCTTGTTGACGGGCCGGACGAAGGATGCCGACGTTGACACGCCCGCGGCCATGGTCGGGCCGCCCCGCGAAAGGTGGTCGTCCGAGCGCTTGGACGGGATCGGGTCACTCTCGGCCGGCGACTCCTCGCGGCCTCGTTCCGCACCGCGACCGGCTGCCGACGCCGGTGCGGGCATCGGTGCGACATGGATCGCGGCGTCCAGGCGCCGAACCCAGAGCGGTGCCCGAGGCGACTCCGCACCCGTGGCGCCACCGCCCACGTCCACGGTGCCACTGCCCGCGAGGGCGGCGCTGCTGCTCCGGGTGTGGCGCGCTCGGATCGCGTCGACGAGCGGATCGCCGGGGATGATACGCGCGGACCCTGCCGTCCCCACCGCCCCCGCCGAGCCAACCGACCCGGCCGCGGCTGACCGGACGGGCGCCTGCTCGGCGGACCGGCGACGCAGGGCGATGGGCAGCAGGCGGAGGACCGCCAGACCGGCGAGCAGTCCGCCCAGCAGCAGGATCGGCGACGGGCCAGAGCGGCCGCCCCCACCTTCGTCGCCGGTCGCGGCTGCCAGCGCGAGTGAGGCCGACGCAGCCGCGGTTCGGCGCTCGCTCGGCGACGACGTGGGCCGCGGGTTCGGCAAGGCACTGGGCGGTGGCTGCAGGTTGGAGCCAGGCAGCGGGGCCACCGTGGACGAACCGGCGGTGGGCGGCGCAGTGGAGCCAGGCGCGGTCGTGCCCGGCATCGTGGAATAGGGCGCGGTGGCTGTCGCGGCGGGCGTCGGTTGGGTTGTGGGCGGCGTCGTCGGGGTCATCGTCGGGGTCGGGGTCGACGTGGGTGTCGCCGTCACCGGCGGCGTTGCGGGCGGAGTCCCGGTCGGGATGGGTGTGGGCACGG
This sequence comes from Chloroflexota bacterium, assembly GCA_031370565.1. Classification (GTDB taxonomy): domain Bacteria; phylum Chloroflexota; class Limnocylindria; order Limnocylindrales; family CSP1-4; genus Chersky-267. The sequence goes on along the minus strand of JANMQO010000080.1, from coordinate 9,492 downwards.
GCGTGGGCGGGGGCGTCGGGCTGCCCTTCGTCTGGCCGGGAGGCCCACTGGGTTTGGCAGCCACGACCGTTGACGAGCCCAACGGCGTGAGGATCGCCAGGCACGACAGGCCGATCGCGGAGCTGAGCACCACTGCGGCCGCCATCGCCCGAGGAGACCGGCCCGCCGTCATCCAGCCGCACCGACGGCGGCCGCGGCCGGAGGGGCGAGGGGGGCGATGCTGAGCTGTTCCACGGGTGCGGCCCCTTTCCGTCGGGCACGGAGAATGTCGTACAAGCCTATGGCTCGCGGCGCGGGGCGGCTATGAGACGTTGGTACGTCACGGCCCGGACGCCTCGTCGCCGCGCTCAGAAGGCGTGGTGCATGGGCGCACGTCCTGCCCCGGCATAGGCCGGAAGTCCCACTTCCACACGTGCCACGGTCAGGACAAATGGGCCGCCGTGACCCGCGCAGTCTGCTAGGCTCGGCAGCGTGACCCGCAGCGCGCGGTCACCGATCCACGACGTGGCGTTAACCGCGACACTCTTGACGCCGCTCGCTGGGGGCTGTCAAATGCAGGTCGACGAGGCGACCACGCGATCTACGACGTGCGCATGGTCCCCGCCTCGCCGATCCGAGCCACACCGCCCAAGGAGGAGGGGCTGGCGTCCACCCGGTGCCCTTGCCCAGCGGACCTGCGCGCAACGCCCATGGACCCATAGCTGGAGAGAAGAGTTGACCACGAACCATTCATTGTTCCGCCTGGCAACCGCCGGGGCTACGGTCGCCATCATCCTGGCGGCCTGTTCCACATCCGGTGCCTCGCAGGCCCCGGCGTCCGCACCGGGTTCCGCCGCCGCCGGTGGCGCAATGGACGCCCTCGTCACGGCCGCCAAGGCCGAGGGTGCCCTTACCGTCATCGCTCTACCACATGACTGGTGCAACTACGGCGCCACTATCAACGCGTTCAAGGCCGCGTACCCCGGGATCACGGTCAACGAGCTCACCCCTGACGCCGGCTCTGGTGACGAAGTCACCGCGATCAAGGCGAACAAGGACAACAAGGGCCCGCAGGCACCGGACGTCATCGACGTCGGTCTCTCGTTCGGCCCGAAGGCGAAGACCGACGGCCTGATCGCCGCGTACAAGGTTGCCACCTGGGACACCATCCCGGCTTCGGTCAAGGACGCGGATGGCTTCTGGTATGGCGACTACTACGGGGTCATGACCTTTGAGGTCAACACCGCGGTTGTGAAGAACGTCCCCCAGGACTGGTCGGACCTGCTCAAGCCCGAGTACAAGGGCCAGATCGCCCTCGCCGGCGACCCGCGTGTCTCCAACCAGGCCATCCAGGCCGTCTATGCCGCGGCGCTCGCCAACGGCGGTTCGCTCGACAATGCCCAGCCGGGCCTCGACTTCTTCAAGAAGCTCAACGACCTCGGCAACCTCGTCCCGGTCATCGCCAAGCCGGGCACGATCGACCAGGGCGCCACGCCGATCACGATGCGCTGGACCTACAACGCGCTGGTCCACCGCGACACAGCCAACGGCAACCCGAAGATCGAGGTGGTCGTCCCGAAGTCCGGCCGGTTCGGCGGCGTCTACGTCCAGGCGATCAGCGCCTACGCGCCGCACCCCAACGCCGCCAAGCTCTGGGAGGAGTTCCTGTACTCGGACGCCGGCCAGAACACCTGGCTGACGGGCTACTGCAACCCGGTCCGGTTCGACGACATGAAGGCCCGCAGCGTGATCCCGGCCGACGTGCTCGCCAAGCTCCCGGACACCACGGGCACGGTCTTCCCGACCCTCGCCCAGCTCAATGCCGCCAAGGACCTCATCACCAAGCAGTGGGATGCGGTCGTCGGCCTGAACATCAAGTAGTCCGTTGAAGCGGTAGCGTCGTGGCTCTCGGTGCGACGCTCAGGAAGATGCGGGACGCGCTCCGCGCGCGTCCCGCATCTCGACGTTCACGGGCCTGGGTAGGCCTCCTCCCGTTCTTCCTGTTCTCGTTCATGTTCCTGTTGCTCCCCATCACCTTCCTGGTGATCGGGAGCTTCCAGGACGGGCAGGGGCAGTTAACCGTGCGAAACTACGCCGACATAGCCAGCACGCCCTATATCATCAACGCCTTCCACAGCAGCATCGAGATCAGCCTGGTCACCGCGATCGGGGGCGGGATCTTCGGCTTCCTGCTCGCCTACGCGGTCATCCTGGGCGGCCTGCCCGGGTTCCTGCGCACGGCATTGATGACCTTCTCCGGGGTCGCCTCCAACTTCGCCGGCGTCCCGCTCGCCCTGGCCTTCATCTTCACCCTGGGGCAGATCGGCCTGGTGACCGGCTTTCTGAAGACCTACCTGGGCATCGACCTGTGGGGCGGCGGCTTCTCGCTCTACTCAAAGATCGGCGTGGAGCTCGTCTACATGTACTTCCAGTTCCCGCTCATGGTCCTGATCATCGCCCCGGCGATCGACGGGCTGAAGCGCGACTGGCGAGAGGCGGCCGAGAACATGGGCGCCAGCTCGTTCCAGTACTGGCGTTACGTCGCCCTGCCGATCCTCATGCCGTCGCTTTTGGGAACGGTCATCCTCCTGTTCGGCAACGCGTTCGGCGCCCAGGCCACCGTGTACCAGCTGACCGGTGGGACGATCCCTATCGTCACCGTGATCATCGGCGCCCAGATCAGCGGGGATGTCCTGCACAACGAGGGTCTGGGGTACGCGATGGCCATGGGCATGGTCGCGATCATGGGCATCGTGATCACGATCTACACGTGGCTCCAGCGGCGATCGGAGAAGTGGCTGCGATGACCGGCCCGGGATTCGGCATGAGGACGCCCGGCGCGCTGCAATCGGTACTTGAAGCGAAGCCCCGGAAGGGGCGACGGCAGCGCGGCTCGATCTGGGCATGGGTCGTCTTCGTCGCCGGCTTCCTGTACTTCTTCCTGCCCCTCGTCGCCACCTTCGAGTTCTCGCTCCGGGCGAAACCGTTCCTCGCCGCCTACACGAACTCGCTCAAGGACCCGCAGTTCTTCTCGAGCCTCGCCTTTTCGTTCGTCATCGGCGTCCTGACGATCGTCGTCAGCATCATGCTCATCGTCCCCACCGCCTACTGGGTTCGGTTGCGCGTGCCCCGTCTGCGGCCCTACGTCGAGTTCATCACGCTGCTGCCGTTCGTCGTCCCGCCGGTCATCCTCGTGTTCGGACTGATCCGGACCTACGGCCACCCGCCGCTGCCGCTGACGAACACGACGCTGGGCGGTCACGCGCTCCTCGTCGCCGCATACGTCGTCCTGTCGCTGCCCTACATGTACCGGGCGGTCGACACGGGGCTGCGGGCGATCGACGTGCGCAGCCTGACAGAGGCAGCCCAGAGCCTCGGCGCAGGCTGGCTGACGATCCTCTGGAGGGTCATCTTCCCGAACCTGCGCGTGGCGCTCCTCAGTGGCGCGTTCCTCACCCTGGCGATCGTCATCGGCGAGTACACCATCGCGAACTTCCTCGCTCAGCCCGCGTTCGGCCCGTACCTCTCCCTGCTCGGCAACAACCGGGCGTACGAGCCGGCCGCGGTCTCATTGATCAGCTTTGGACTCACCTGGACGGCCATGGGCATGATCTCGTTCCTGGGACGAGGGGCACGCGGCAAAGTCCAGCTCGTCGGGACCCACTAGGCAGGCCAAGACAGATGACATTCCTAGCGCTCAAGGGCGTCCAGAAGCACTTCGGCGGGTTCCGGGCTGTCGAGGACTTCAACCTCGATGTGGAGCGAGGAGAGTTCGTCTCATTCCTCGGCCCGAGCGGTTGCGGCAAGACGACTACGCTCCGGATGATCGCCGGCTTCGAGCTGCCCACGAACGGAACCGTCGAGGTGGATGGTGTCGACATCACCTACCGACCGCCCAACAAGCGCAACGTGGGCATGGTCTTCCAGTCGTATGCGCTCTTCCCGAACATGACCGTGGCCGAGAACATCGGCTTCGGGCTCAAGGTTCGCAAGCTTCCGGCCGCTGCCATCCGCAAGCGCGTCGACGAGCTGCTGGAGCTCATCAACCTGGGCGGCAAGGAGACCCGTTACCCATACCAGCTGTCGGGCGGGATGCAGCAGCGTGTCGCCCTGGCTCGGGCGCTGGCGATCGAGCCGCAGGTCCTTCTCCTGGACGAGCCTCTGTCCGCTCTGGACGCCAAGATCCGGATTTCCTTGCGCAACGAGATCCGCTCCATCCAACGCCAGCTGGGGATCACGACCGTGTACGTGACCCACGACCAGGAGGAGGCACTCTCGCTGTCCGACCGAGTCGTGGTCATGAGCGAGGGCCGGATCGAGCAGGTCGGCACGCCATTCGAGATCTACAACTTCCCGCGTACCTCGCTCGTGGCCCGCTTCGTCGGGACACTCAACGTCCTGACGGCCAGGGTGGTCGACGCTGCTGCGGGCCGGGTCGAGGTCGACGGGCAGACGATCCGCACGGCCGGGCCGATCGCCGGCGCCCAGACAGGCGACATGGTGACCATCGCCCTGCGGCCGGAGATCATGTCGCTCGACGAGGGTGCGGCCGGGGCCAACCAGCTGCGCGGGTCGATCGACGACATCACGTTTCTGGGTGCGGTCGTGCGGATCCGGATCCGGCTCGCCGGCGACGGCGTGGGTGCCGGTGGCGGTGGAGCGAATGCCGGCGGTGCTGGTGGCGGCGCCGGGACCGTCGTCTTCGACACGTTCAACAATCCACATCTGGCGGTGCCCCAGCGCGGCGGGTCGGTCACCCTGTCGTTTCCGCCCGAGGCATGTCTGCTGTTGGAGCAATCAAGCGCAGCGGCCGCCCCGGACCCGGTGGCCGAGGAGATCCTGGCGGGCTGAGCCGGCGGGCCGATCCGATCCCAGGCTCCGGTTTGTGTCACACGCATGAGCGCGACCTGCCGGTCGGCCGTCGTACACAAATCGTGCGTGACACGAACGATTCGTGACCGTTCACCACCGAATCGTCACTTTCTTGCGTATGGCGAACAGATTCGACCGGACCCGGTGTCAACTGGTCGCGCTTGTGTGTCACACGCAAACGGCGGGGCGAGCACGAGGGACCGCGGCAGCGGAGCGGCTCGCCGACGCCCGCTCCGCCCGGGACGCAATCAGCGGCGGTTGCCGAAGAGGCGCAGCAGGAACAGGAAGATGTTGACGAAGTCGAGGTAGAGCGAGAGCGCCCCGATGACCGCGCCCTTCTCCATGGAGCCGGTGGCGACCGCGAGCTGGCCGCTGGCGATCTTCTGGACGTCCCAGGCGGTGAGCCCGACGAAGACGAGCACGCCGATGATCGAGATCGCGAAGTTCAGCCCGAGGCTGTGGAAGATGAGCAGGTTGAGGAACGAGGCCGCCACGATCCCGATGAGGGCCATGACCAGGTAGCCCCCGATGGAGGCCAGGTTGCGCTTGGTGATCGCGCCGTAGACTGCCGCGCCGCCGAACATGGCCGCCGCGCTGAAGAAGGCTTGGTAGATGGTTCCGAGGTTGTTGCCGAGGAAGACGAACGACATCGTCACGCCCATCGTCGCCGCATACACCAGGAACAAGCCCAGGGCCGCCGTTGCGTTGAGCCGGCGGATGCCCGCCGAGATGCCGATGACCAGGCCGAACTGGACGAGGATCACCGGCAGGAACAGACCCTGGGCCGACGCGGCGAGGGACGGGCTGCTGGCCACGAACCAGGCGACGACGGCGGTCAGGGACAGGCCCACGAACATCCAGGCGAAGGCCTGGCTGAGAAAACCGACCGACAACTGGGTGGCCGGCCGGACACCGAGCTGCGTCGGCGAGAGGGGCGGATACTGGTTCATCGTGGAACCTCCTGTGTGGGCGGGCGGCTGCGCCGCTTGCCCGTCGTCTGCGCGGGGGTACTCAGGCGTGACTCGGCCTGCTCGGCCGCCCGGGCCAGGACCCAGACGAGATCGGCCAGCCGGTTCAGATAGGGTAGCAAGTGAGGGCCGGGCAGCAGTCCGTCCCGACCAAGCGCGACGGCCCGACGTTCGGCGCGGCGCAGGATCGTGCGGGCCAGCTCCAGGGCGGCGCTCGTCCGCGTCTCGCCCGGCACGACGAACTCGCGCGGCATCTCGATCCGCCGCTCGAGATCGGCCAGCAGGACGGTCAGCCCCTCGACCATCGCCGCCGAGACGCGCGTCCGCCCATCCTCGAGGCGACCCCAGGCTTCGGGGGTGGTGGCCAGCTCGGCCCCGACCACGAACAGCTCGCGCTGGATCCGCAGGATGACCTCGGCAAGCGAGGCGAGGGCCGGGTTGAGGACGCCATACTGGCCCTTCATGCCCAGCTCGGCGCGAGCCAGGCCGAGGGCGGCACCCGCCTCGTCAATCGTGCCGTAGGCCTCGGTCCGTGGGTCGTCCTTCTGGATGCGCGGGCCGCCGAAGAGCAGACCGGTTGTGCCATCGTCACCCCGACCGGTCGCGACCAGAGAGTCGATCGTGCTGGATCGCGTGTCGTCCGTCATCGGCGAGCGCCGGCAGGAGGCATGTGGCTACTGATCCGATCGGCTGGCGCGCTCATCTCCATGCTCGTCGCCTCGGTAGCTTCCGCCTCATCGGTCCGGCAGCGCTCCGCCTCATCGGCTCGGCGGGGCAGCTCGGGAGGCACTCCGAGCGCTCACCACATCAGGCCGGCTTCCTTGGGGTCCCAACGCTCGGCCAACAGGGTGACCTTGACGTCGTGGTCGACCACGGTCTCGGTCTGCTCCTTGACCTGGGCGATCATCGACCCGGCGTACGGGCAGAACGGCGTGGTCAGGATCATCTTCACCTCGGTTGAGTCCGGGGCGAGGATGATCTGCTTGATGAGCGCCAGCTCCACGACGTTCATCCCGATCTCCGGGTCGATGACCTGACGAAGGGCATCGAGGATGGCGAGTTCTGTCGCGCGGCGCTCGGCGTCGAAGGCGGCCGGTGCGACGTCAGGAGTGGCGACGCTGCCCGCCGAGTCGCCTCTTGTGGTGCCGTGGACGGTAGCCCCAGCCAGGCCGTCGGGGGCAACGACGCTGGTTGCGGTGCTGGTCGTCTCGTCGATCATCGTCAAATCCTACCACCGGGGTCGGGAATGACCAATCAGTGTGTCCGGGCGGAGTTCTGGCCCGGTCGTGGCGGGTCGAAGCGACCGGCGCCAGGTCGTCGGCGCCAGGTCGGCGGCGCCAGATCAGGCCGTGGCCGATGGCTCCTTGAGCACGACGCCGGGGACCTGAAGATAGGCCGGCAGGCGCGCGGCATCGGCAGAGCTGAAGCCGGGACCGGTCAGCGAACCATCCGGCTCGAGGAACGCCCCGTAGCGCTCCGGGTGCGCCGCCGCGTACAGCCAGGCGTTGGCCAGGCCGAGCGGCTTGAGCTCGGGGTGATCGGTCAGGATGCGGGTGAGGCCGGAACCGCTCCGACGCTCCTCCAGCAGCTGCCGGACGGTCATCCGGCTGCCATGGCAGAACGGTTCGCCGTTCATCACGAGCGGGTCCGAACTGACCCACTTGATGGTCATCGGTCAGGCACCCTTGTACAGGAACTGGAGGATTCGGTTGCGCTTGCGCGCATCACCAGCCAGCCGGCGGTACCAGCGGAAGGTCCGGATCGCCTCGTCGATGGCAGTCTCGAGTGGGCCGCGCTCTGCCGGGTTGACGGCGGCTTCCGACGCCTCGCGCAATCCCTCGGCAATGGCCACAAGATCATCCATCGGGACGCGGCGGCGGCGATACAGCACGGCCACTTGGTTCGCCCACTCCCGGGCGAAGCGCGGATCGCCGCTGGCCAGCGACCGGGCGAGCCGCTCGATGAACGTCTCCGTGTCGCGCAGGAGCAGCCGCAGCCCGTCGTCGTCGTAGCGCTCGCGGAAGGTGGGGTCCGCGGCCAGCGCGATCTCGAGCGCCTTCGCGCCGACCCGTGGCCCGGCGGCGAGCAGCCGCTCGGCGGCAGCCGGAAACCCGGCGGTCAGGTCGGTCGGCGGCAGGCCCAGGGCGGGGTGGCTCACGATCGGAGAGTCTAGCGCAGTCGCGGATGGCGGGACGAATGGCGAGCTGGACCGGAACCACGCGGGATAGGGGCCACGCGGGACGAATGCCGAGCTGGACCGGAGCCACGTGGGACGAATGCCGCGCGAGGAGAGAGCCGACGGGCCGCGCTTCCGGGCGGGCGCCCGGCTACGATGCTCGCGCAATGGACCCGCTCCACGACTCGACTGACCGCTCGACTGACCGCGCGCAACCCGCCACGGCACGGAACGCCGGGTCGCCCGCTGCCACGCCAATGATCGCCGGGTCCCCCGCTGCCGGCGGAGTGAGCCGTGCGATCGGGTTGGGCCTCATCGGCGTGCTCATCGGCGTGCTCGCGTTCCTCGTCCTGGCGATCCCGTTCACCTTCAGCAGCGGCTTGATCGTTGTGGCGATCTTCATGGCCCGCCTCATCGGGTTGTTTGTTCGCCAGGGCGCGGGCGACCAGCTGTCCTCGGCCGCGCGCTCGCTGTGCGCGATCGTGCTCGTGCTGGGCGGCGTGGCCGTCGCGAACGTGCTGGTCTGGGCCTGGGCCGGCCACGAAGGCGGCGTGCTGTCCCTGCCCGACTTCCTCAACGAGACGTACGGGCTGGCACTGGTCGCCCTGCAGTTCATCCTCGGGACGTTGAGCGCCTGGTGGAGCGCACGGTGAACGGCGACACGCCCGCCGGCTTGGAGCAGCCGGTGGCGCTGCGCCTGCGCCGGCCGGTCGAGGCAGACCACGGTCCGATCGTGGCGCTCGTCGACGAATGGTGGGGCGGCCGCCGACTGCACGATCTCCTGCCCCGCCTGTGGTTCCAGCACTTCGTCGGGACATCCTGGGTGGCCGAGACGGCCGACAGGCGCATGGCCGGCTTCCTCGTCGGGTTCATCAGCCCGGACCACCCGGATCAGGCCTACATCCACATGGTGGCGGCCAACCCGAACCTGCGCAGGCAACACGTGGGACGGACGCTCTACGAGGCGTTCTTCGCCGACGTCGCCAAGCGCGGCGTCCGGCGGGTCGGCGCGATCACCTGGCCGGGCAACCGCCAGTCCGTCGCATTCCACACGGCGATGGGCTTCCGGATCGTCGATGGCCCCGGCACACAGCCGATCTATGGTGTCGTCGCCTACCCCGACTATGACGCCCCGGACGAGGATCGAACCGTGTTCGTCCGGGAGATCCTCTCGATCGACTGAGCAGGCGCCCGACTGGTGCAGCGGCCTGCGTTTTCGGGCGGTTCGAGTGCGGAGATGCCCGGCGCGGCCCTTGATTCGACTGCTACGCTGACCGCCGCGTTTCAAGGAGGCGTTCGAGGGGACGCGGCAGGGGTGATCAATGGGAACTGACCAAGAATCGGTGCCGGGCTGGGTTCCCGGGGGTGGGCTGGATCCGATCGAGCCGCCCCCCACGCCTGGACCGCCCGTGTACTGGGCGCCGCCGGTGCCGAAGCCGCCGGCGGACGCGATCCCGGGCTGGGGTGCCGCCGACCGACCCGACAATCCGCCGGCGG
>JANMQO010000089.1:0-15387 GCA_031370565.1 Chloroflexota bacterium | reverse complement strand
CGGCGACCGCGCCGTTCAGCCCTCGGCGACGTCCCGGACGGCGGCGTCGGCGGCCGCCAGCAGGAAGCCGTAGTCGGCGCCCACCGTCGCCCAGCGGTAGCCCTGCTCACGTCGCCGGCGCGCCTGCGCGGTCGAGGCCGTCCAGATACCCGCCGGCATTCCGTGGGCGCGGGCGCGTGCCACGACGTGGCCGATGGCCGCCTCGACCTCCGGATGATCGAGCTGCCCCGTGTGCCCGAGCGCAGCGGCCAGGTCATTCGGGCCGACCAGGATCGTATCGAGACCGGGCACCGTCAGGATCGCGTCGAGCGCGTCGAGCGCCTCGCGCGTCTCGATCTGGATGCAGCACGTCACCAGATCCGCGGCGGCAGCCAGGTACGCCCCGGATCGCCGCCCGTAGTCGGACGCCCGTCGGGGGGCCACGCCGCGCAGCCCGGCCGGCGGATAGCGGCACCAGGCGACCGCCCGTTCGACATCCGCCACCGTGCGGATCTGCGGGACGACGACGCCCGCCGCGCCAGCGTCGAGCGCGTGCATGATCCGGACCGGTTCGTTCGCGCCGACGCGGTACAGGACGGGCACGCCGGCGGCCCGTGTGGCGATGAGCATCGTCATGAGGTCCGACGTGGCGACCGGCCCGTGCTCGCCGTCGGCGATGAACAGGTCGAACCCGGACCCGGCCAACAGTTCCGGAACGACCGGATCCAGGATGGTCAGCCAGGTCCCGAGCAGGAATCGGTCCGTGCGGAGCGCGGCGCGCAGGTCGGCGACGATCGGTGCGACGGCAGGGTCCATGTCTGGCAGTGTACGAGGATCCGGAGCCGGCATCGGCAGGTCGGGTACACTCGCTGAAAAGCCGGAGTTGGACCAGCGCGTGATCAACGAACTCGACATGGCCGATGGCTCGTCAGCCGACGTCACTGCCCCCCTCGGCACCCCTGCGGCGCTCAGCAACCGCCCCGAACCGCCTCGCTACGACCTGTCCTATCGCGACGCGTTCTGGCGCGAACGAGGCTACGAGGACCGCTGCGATCGACTGTCGCTTCGGGCCCTGCTGCCGGCCAGCGGAGGTCGCCTGCTCGATATCGGCGCTGGGTTCGGACGCCTGGCCGACGAGTACGGTGCGTTCGACCGAGTCACCCTGGCCGACGCTTCGCCGGAGATGCGCGACGCAGCGCGCGAACGCGTGGGCGCCGACCCGCGCTTCGAGATCGTCGCGGCGGAGGCAGACGCATTGCCGTTCGCCAATGAATCGTTCGACGTCGTCGTGGCAGTTCGGCTGGTCCTCCACCTGCGCGACCCGTTGCCCCTGTTCCGGGAGGTGCACCGAGTGCTTCGGCCCGGCGGTACGTTCATCGTCGAGTTCCCCAACCGGCGCCATCTGCTGGCCGTCGTTCGCCATCTGATCGGTCGCCAGTCGTGGTCCCCGACCGGTCTCGAGCCACATGAATACCTCGAGGACCACTTCGCCCATCAGCCGGCTCGGATTCAGCGTCAGCTGCGGGCCGCGGGCCTCGAGCCGGACGCCATCCGGGCAGTGTCGCTGTTCCGCTCGCGCTGGCTCAAGCAGCGTGTCTCCGCCCACACCCTGGCGGCGATCGAGGCGCCATTCCAGGCGCTGCTCGGGCCCCTGATGCCCGGACCGTCCGTATACGTCCGAGCAACCCGGGGCAGTCAGACAGCGGCCCCGGAGGTCCAGGCAGCGGGACGGGATGTCGAGGCGAGTCGGCCGCTCGGCTAGACTCGGCGATAGACCGCTCGTCGCCTGCCGGAGGCTCCGCCGTGACCGCCCCGATCGCCCGCCCGTCGCTCTTCACGGCCGAAGAGATCGCCGCCGTCCGGCGCCCCTTCCGAGCCGCCAGCCTGCTACCCGGCCGGGCCTACCACGACCCGGCGGTGCACGATTTCGAGATCGAGCAGTTCTTCCTGCGCGACTGGGTCTGCGTCGGGCGGGCGGAGGACGCGGCCGAACCGGGCACGTACGTGCGCATCGACTACCTGGGCGACGACGTCGTCCTGGTGCGTGGCCGGGATGGCCAACTGCGGGCATTCCACAACGTCTGCCGGCACCGCGGCACGGCGCTCGTCGAGGAACCGAGCGGCAGTATCGTCCGGTTCCAGTGTCCGTACCACGCCTGGATCTACGACCTCGATGGGCGGCTGGTCCGGGCCAAACACACCGAGGATCTCGACGACTTCACCTTCGAGGGCTACGGTCTCAGGCCGATTCGACTGGAGCTGTGGCAGGGTTTCGTATTCCTGTGCCACGCGGCCGATACGCCGCCGCTGCGGACCTGGATGGACGACTGGCACGACCACCAGGAAGGCTTCGGGCGCGACTTCGGCGAACTGCGTCGAGCAGGCCGGCTGACCTATGACGTCGCGGCCAACTGGAAGATCGTGGCCGAGAACTTCAGCGAGTGCTACCACTGCCCGGGCGTCCATCCGTTGCTCAACAAGCTCAGCCCGTACGACCTGGGCGAGGACTTCTTTCCGTCCGGCCCGTGGAAGGGCGGTTGGATGGACCTGTCCGAGGGCTGCGAGACGATGTCGATGGACGGCCTGCGCCACGGCCGCCCACTGCTGCGCGGGACGGCCGCGATCGACGCCCGCCGGATCTACTACTACATCCTGTGGCCCAACCTCATCCTGAGCGTCCATCCCGACTACCTGCTCGTCCACCAGGCCTGGCCGGACGGCCCCGGCCGGTCGCGCGTCACCTGCGACCTGTACGTCGCGGCGGACGCCCGGGACAGCGCGGACATCAGCGGCGCGCTCGAGTTCTGGGATCTGACCAACCGGCAGGACTACCACGTCGTCGAGCTGCAGCAGCAGGGGACTCGCTCGCGCAGCTGGCAAGCCGGCCGCTATTCGAACCAAGAGGCGAGCGTCCACGCCTTCGATCTCATGGTCATGGACCGCTATGCGCTGGACGGCGTGCGCTCGGACCGCGAGGCGCGCGCGGAACCGGCCCGGCCGAGCACGCGCGCGGCAGCCAGGTCGGGCGCCCGCGCTGACTGACGCGCCCGCGGTAGTGGCCGCCGGCCAGTCCGAGCCCCCACCCCGAGCCCGCCTGTCTACTCCTCCGCGACCGTCCGGATGTCGCCCCGGAACGCCCCGAAGCGCCAGGCCGCACCCACCGCCAGGCTCGTCACCAGGATGATGATTGCCGAGATCGCGTTGATCTCCGGGGTCACCCCGAACCGGATCCGCGAATAGATGAAGATCGGCAGGGTGGAGCTGCCGACCCCGGCGTTGAACGTGGTCACGACGAGGTCGTCGAACGACAGCGCGAACGCGATCATTGCGCCGGCGGCCACGGCCGGAGCGATGAGCGGCAAGGTGACGTGCCAGAACGCCCCGACCGCCGACGCGCCCAGGTCGCGCGCGGCCTCCTCCAGTCCGGGGTCCATGCCGGCTGCCCGCCCCCGGACGACGACGGCCACGTAGGACACGCAGAAGGTGATGTGGGCGATCGAGATCTGGATGATGGAGCCGTGGCTGCCAAACAGCTGCGAGAAGAACAGCAGCAGGCTGATCCCCATGACGATCTCGGGTGTAACCATGGGCAGCAGCAGCAGCGTTTCCGCCGCGCCGCTGCCGCGAAAACGGATCCGGGCGAGGCCCAGGCCCAACAGCGAACCCAGCACGGTCGACGCGATGACCGCGACGACGGCGACCTGCACGGTCACCCCGATCGCGTCGAGCACCGCTCGGTCGGCCAGCAGCCGCGGGTACCAGTCCAGGGTGAAGCCCTGCCAGGCAAAGTTCCGCTTCGAGGCGTTGAAGCTGAACAAGATCAGGATCGCGATCGGCGAGAAGAGGAAGACGTAGACCGCCAGGGAGTACAAGCCAAGCAACCGGTTGCGCTCGCGCGTCACCCGATCACCTCGCGCCGGAGGGTGCGCAGGGCGAGCAGCGTGAGGCTCACCGTGACGACCATCAGGATGAAGCCGAGCGCCGACCCGAGCGGCCAGTCGCGACTGGACAAAAACAGGTTCTGGACGATCTTGGCGATGGTCGTCGTCTGGGCGCCACCGAGCAGGTCCGGCGTCACGAAGTCACCGATCGCCGGAATGAACGTGAGCAGGGCCGCCGCGGTGATCCCGGGCATGGTCAGCGGCAGGGTCACGTGCAGGAACGCCGCCCGACCCGAGGCGTACAGGTCGCGACTGGCGTGGACGAGGTTCGGGTCGAGCCGATCGATCGACACGAACAGGGGCAGAATCGCGAAGGGCATGAACCCGTAGGTCATCCCCAGGATGACCGAGAAGTCCGTGTTGAGCAGGATGATCGGCTGGTTGGTCAGCCCGAAGGCGGCCAGGATCGAGTTCACCACGCCGTTGTCGCGCAGGATGATCATCCAGGCGTAGGTCCGGATGAGGTAGCTCGTCCAGAACGGGAGCATGACCAGGATGAGCAGGAGTGTCTTGCGCCGTCCGCCGTAGCGGCTGATCCAGTATGCGACCGGGTAGCCCAGCAGGAGCGCCAGGATCGTCGTGAGCAGGGCGTAGCGCAACGAGTTGACGAAAGCCGGCAGGAACTCCGGCTGGAGCGCCCGGCTGAAGTTGTCCAGGTTCAGTCGATCGAGCAGGACTCCGCCGAAGGCATCCTTGTGGCCCAGGCTGACCAGCAGGATGATCCCCAGGGGCAGCACGAAGAAGATGGCCAGCCAGGCCAGACCTGGGACGAGGAAGACGACACCTGCCGCACGAGTCGACAGCCCAGCTCGAACTTCGGGCGGCTCGGTCAACTCCGTCATCCGCCCGCCCGGAGCCGGTTCCAGCGCGTCGTGTACTTGTCGAGATCGGGGCCGAGGTCGAGCAGCTCCTGCAGCGAGTCGATGACGGCACGCTTGGGGTTGACCGATGGATCGGCCAGGATGGCCGGATCGATGAACGGGATGGCCGCGGCGTTGGGGCCCATGTAGCCGATCTTGTTCGTGTTGGCCGCGCTCACCCGAGCGTCCAGCAGATGGTTGATGAAGAGGTTGGCCGCGATGGGATGGGCGGCACTGGCCAGGATGGTGGTCGTGTCCGACCCGCGTACGCCACCCTCCCTGGGGATGAAGAACTTGACGGTCGGTCGGTCCGTCACCTGGTGGACGTCCGAGCCCCAGGCGTGGCAAATCCAGGCGTCGCCGGAACTCAGGGCGCCGATGTCGTCGGTCGTGTACGTCCGCACCAGCGGCTTCTGCTGGGCGAGCAGTCGGTACGCAGCGTCGAGGTCGCCGTCGACGGTCGTGTTGACGCTTTTGCCCAGCCGGAAGAGCGCGGCGGCGAACGCCTCGCGCACATCGTCCAGGACGACAATGTGCCCCTTGTACTTGTCCATCCACAGGGCGTCCCAGGAGTCGAGCGGCTCGGCTACCTTGGCCGAATCGTAGGCGACGCCGGTTGTCCACCACATGTACGGCATGGAGTACACGTTGCCCGTGTCGTAGCCCGGTGACTGCCACTCGGTGCCCAGGTTGGTCTTGTTCGGGATGAGCACCTGGTCGAGCGGCTGGAGCAGCCCGCGTTTGACGAATGCCGGGACGTCCACCGAGGACGGGAAGATGATGTCGTAGCCGCCACCGTTCTGGCCGATCTTCGCGCGCATCGTGTCGTAGTTGTCGAAGAAGTCCTGGGTGACCTTGACCTTGTAGCGTTTTTCGAACGACGGGATGACGTCGTCGCCCAGGTAGTCCGCCCAGTTGTAAATGAACAGCTCGCCCTCCGGGCTGGAGGCCGGCGTGGGGGACGCCGAGGCCGCCATGGATGGGCTGCCGTCGGCGGCACTGGCGGCGGCCGTGGCGCTGCGGATCGGCGAGCCGCTGGGTGTCGCCGCCGCACAGGCGGCCAGGATCGGGGCCAGGGCCACGGTCGCGCCGGCGGCCGCGATCCGGCTGAGCAGCGCCCGACGGGTCATCCGCCGGTCGGCCAGGTACTCGACCAGGGTTCGTTCCAGGTCGACGCTCGCCTCGTCACGCGCCAGGTTCATCCGTCGCCTCCTCACTCGTCCGTCGGGCCGCCCACGATCAGCGCGTCGTCGGCCGCCCAGCTCATCTCGACGTTTTCGCCTGCGCTGAACCGACGCCCGGTCTTGGGGGCCAGCGCGATGACGATCGCGCCAGCCCGGCTATGGACCTGGTACTGCACGTTCGGGCCAAGGTAGGCGACCTGCTGCACGCGACCCTCGATTGAATCGGGACCCCCGGCGCCGGGCGCGCTGATCACGATCGCCTCTGGCCGGATGGACAGCTCGACCTCCGCCCCGGCCATCACGCCGCCGACGGCGCGGATCAGGCAGCTGTCGCCCGTGTCGAGCCTCACCCGGGCCACTGCACCATCGATCGTCTCGACCCGCCCACGCAACAGGTTGATCGTGCCCATGAAATCGGCCACGAAGCGGTTGGCCGGTCGCTCGTAGAGCTCCTCCGGGGCGCCGACCTGCTCGACCTTGCCGTGCTGCATGACTGCGATCCTGTCGCTCATCGTGAGTGCCTCTTCCTGGTCGTGGGTCACATACACGAAGGTGATCCCGACCTCGACCTGGATGCGCTTGAGCTCCAGTTGGAGGCTCTTGCGCAGCTTCAGATCCAGGGCACCGAGCGGTTCGTCGAGGAGCAGCACGTTGGGCCGATTGACCAGCGCGCGGGCCAGCGCGATCCGTTGCTGCTGCCCGCCGGACAGCTGGTTGGTGCGTCGCCCGTCGTAGCCCGCCAGATCGACCAGCTCGAGTGCCTCACCGACCCGCCGACGGATCTCGTCCCCGGCAACCTTCCGGCGGCGCAGTCCGAAGGCGATGTTTTCGCCGACGTTCAGATGGGGGAACAGGGCGTAGTGCTGGAAGACCATGTTGACCGGGCGCTTGTCCGGTGGGGCCATCGTGACGTCCACGCCGCGCAGTTCGATCCGGCCGGTGCTGGGCAACTCGAATCCGCCCAGCATCCGGAGCGTGGTTGTCTTGCCGCAGCCCGACGGACCCAGCAGCGAGAAGAACTCGCCGCTCCGGATGTCGAGCGAGATGTCGTCGACAGCGCGCACGTCGCCGAACCGCTTGGTCAGTCGGCTCAGGCGGATCTCAGGGACCGGGGCAGCGGCCATCATGTTCGCGGCAGGGTACGCTGGCGCGTTCGCCCCGGTGACGCGACGTCTCGCGTGTCGGAACGGCCGTTCGGCAGCGCGAAACGGCCCACCGGGGATGGGGCCCGAGACCATGGCCACGCGCTCGCCTCAGTCGGTCAGGTCGATCCAGATCGGGGCGTGGTCGGAAGGCAGGTGACCCTTGCGGGCGTCCCGATCGCGTTCCGCGCCGACGGTTCGCCTGGCGACGGCGTCGGTGACGTAGAGGTGGTCGATGCGCAGGCCCAGGTTCTTGTGGAAGTTGCCGGCCCGGTAGTCCCACCAGGTGTAGAAACCCTGCTCCGGGTGGAATCGGCGGATGACGTCCTCCAGGCCCCACGCCCGTAGACGCGCCAGCGCCGCCCGCTCCGCCGCCGAGGTGTGGGTCATGCCCACGAACAAGGCCGGATCGTACACGTCGGCGTCCTCCGGGGCGACGTTGAAGTCGCCGCCGAGGACCAGCGGTCCGGCCGAGTCCTGGGTCTGCTCGAGCCAGCGCGAGAGGCGCTCGAACCAGGCCAGCTTGCCGTCGTAGAAGGGCGTCCCGAGCGCTCGGCCGTTCGGGGCGTAGAGGCTGACCACCCGGACGCCGCCGCACACCGCGCTGACCATGCGCGCCTCCTCGAGCGGGTTGAAGGCGTCGTCCGCGGTTGCGCCCACGCCCGAACCCGGGCCGGAGTTCCGGACGGCCCCGTCGCCGAAGTTCGTCAGCACGTCCGCGACCCCCACCCGGCTGGCGATCGCGACACCGTTCCAGCGACCCTCGCCGTGGTGGACGAGCTCGTAGCCGACCATCGCGAAGGCCATCACCGGGGCCGCGTCATCGGCCAGCTTGGTCTCCTGGAGGAGCACCACGTCCGGTCCCGCCAGCGCCAGCCACTCGAGCACGCGGTCCTGGCGAGCCTTGAGCGAGTTGACGTTCCAGGTGGCGATGCGCATGAGGTGGCGGCCGTGCTACCGATCAGTAGCGCCGGCCGCGCTGGCGGGCCAGATCGAAGGTGGCCGTGTCGGCGATCGCCATGACCGCCATCGTGCCGGCCTGGACGGGATCGCTGACGACCAGATCAACTGCCTCCGTGATCGAGCCGACCATGTTCAGGGCGATGATCGGGATGCCCTGGGCGCGCAGCTCGCGGGCGGCCCGGGTGATGTCGCCGCCCATGATCGAGCCGGCCAGGACGAGCAGGCGGGCGCGCGGCAGGTCCGCCACGGCCCGCACGGCTGCGGCGATGTTCTCCTCGCCGACGAGTGGGATGGTGTCCACGCTGATCCGCTCGCCGCGCAGGTTATGGCGGTCCGCCTCGCTCACCGCACCCAGGGCGACCTGGGCGACCTGGGCGCCGCCACCGACGACGATGATCCGCTTGCCGAAGACGCGCTCCAGGCTCCTGGTCAGCCGCTGCGCCCGCAGGCCGGCCACACCGTGAATGGCTCGAACCAGGCGCTCCTCATCGATCCCCTCGACCTCGACCTCGAGTTCCGCGCCGGGACCGGCGTCGTCCGTAGCCTCGATCCGGCGCACCGTGCTCAGCGCGCGCAGTGTGCCGCCGGCCTCACCGATCCGGGCGAGGAGGGATGGGATGGTAGCGGGCACGTCGTCCACGCCGATCCGGATGGCAACGGTGGTGCTGGGGGTCATGGGGCGGGGCATGATCGGTGTGCTCGGCCTTCTCGCAGGTGGGTGGTGGGATCGGAAGGTGGCTGGTCGTCAGGCGCCCGTCGGCTCCGGAGGGTTCAGCGCACTGGCCCGGTCAGGTCCGCGACGGTCATTCGGTCTGGTTCCAGCCCGCCGCCGGGATCGTGCTCCTCGACGGCCAGTCCGAGTGCCGCGAAGGTGAGCCGGGTTGCCGCCGGGTCGCTCGTCGTCAGCATGAGCGCGCCGTCCGTGTCCTCCGCGACACCCACGATCCCGGTGATGTTGACGCCCCGTTCGCCCAGGGCTACTGCCAGCCTGCCCAGCGACCCGGGCCGATCGTCGAGCCGCACCGTGAACCAGACCGTCACCAGCGTCACCTCCTGGTGCGGATGGTACCCGCCACAGGCGCCGTTCGCGTCGCGAACGTCTCCGCGCGGTGCGCCGGCCCGAGCCCTACCCTGTCGACGATGCCGCCACCGTCACCGTCACCGTCGCCAAGCGCGCCGCAGGTCCAGGTCTTCGGCCTGGAGAACGATCGGTCGACCCGTGCCGCGCTGCGCTTCTTCAAGGATCGCCGGATCGCCATCCACTTCGTCGACCTGCGGCGCAAGCCCATGGCGCCCGGTGAGCTGCGTCGGTTCGTCGAGCGGCTCGGCGCGCCCGCTCTGGTCGACCGCGAGAGTCGTGTCTACCGTGACACGGGCATGGGCTACCTGACCATGAGCGACGCCGAGCTGGCCGAGCGAATCCTGGCCGACCAGCGATTGCTCCGCCTGCCCCTGGTCCGACACGGCAGCCACCTCAGCGCAGGTCGATCCGAGCCCGACTGGAAGGCCTGGTTCGCCGCGACCGGACCCTGACGCCCGCCCCGCCCGCTACGCCGCCCCGCCCGGCCGCCGGGCGTCCCAGGCTATGTAGGCGCCAATGGCGATCGAGCACACGCCGACCCACGCCCAGAACGGATCGCCGGACATGAAGCTGCCCGGGATGTAGCCCAGCCCCTGGCCGACGAAGATGGCTCCGACCAGGACGAGTGCCACGGCTGTCGACAGACGAACGCGCTGCATCAACACCTCCCGAGTGGCATCCTACGTCGATGACCGATCCAACGCCGCGTCCCGCTTCGTCGCGCCACCGCAGCGGCCGGGTGACCATCCGGTCCAACGCGGCCGAACACCTCGCCCCGGACTCGACCCGAACCGAGGACGAGAAGCTCTTCGCCCGCACGGATCGACCGGCGTTCCTGCGCGAGGATCCCTGGCGGGTGCTGCGCATCCTGTCCGAGTTCGTCGATGGCTTCGACGCGCTGGCGGGAGTCGGGCCGGCGGTGACGATCTTCGGCTCGGCGCGCACCATCGAGGGCTCGCCCGCCTATGAGCAGGCTCGCCAGATCGCGCGGATGCTGGCGGAGGACGGCTGGGCGGTCATCACCGGCGGCGGCCCGGGCGTCATGGAGGCGGCCAACCGCGGTGCACAGGAAGGCGGGGGCCTGTCGATCGGCTGCAACATCGAGTTGCCCCACGAACAGTCGATCAACCCGTATGTCGACCTGGGCGTCGAGTTTCGCTACTTCTTCGCCCGAAAGACGATGTTCGTCAAGTACGCCGACGCGTTCGTGATCATGCCCGGTGGTTTCGGCACGCTTGACGAACTGTTCGAGGCGCTCACGCTCATTCAGACGGGCAAGATCCGTCATTTTCCGGTGGTGCTGGTCGGCACGACCTACTGGCAAGGCCTGCTGGACTGGGCCCGCAGTACGCTCCTGGCCGCCGGTGCGATCGACGAGGCGGATCTGTCGCTCCTGACCGTCACTGATGACCCAGCCGAGGTCTGCCGGGTGGTCCGGGAATTCGCCCATGCCAACCACCTGGAACCACGGGCAGACGAGACCTGAGTCGACGGGCCAGTTCGACGGGCCAAAGCCGACGAGGCCCGCCCCAACCTCAGTCAGGTAGCGCGACCTCCAGCCAGCCGTCGACGACCCGGACCGGGTAGTAGCGGAAGCGGCGCACTCTGGTCAGCCGGCGCGCTTCCGCCTTCGTGCCCGGCGGGTCCACCTTGGTCGCGCTGCCACTCGGGGTCCAGCTGGGGTGCGCCCGTCCCTCGGGGTCGAGGCCGCCCGTCGTCGGCATCTGGACCGGATTGCCGCTGCGCAGGTCGAACCGGCCGGCGTGCAATGGGCAGGCCACGACGCAGCCATCGAGCGAGCCGATGGAGAGCGGGGCCGCCATGTGCGGGCAACGATCATCGACCGCGAAGATTCCCTCCGGCGTTCGGACCAGCAGGACGTCCAGGTCCGCCCGGCTCACCCGTCGCAGCGCGCCCGGCGGGAGCTCGTCCAGCGCGAGCATCCGCTGGAACGGGGCGCCGACCGTTCCGGGCGCCCGGAGCTCCACCGGAAAGGGAGCGGGTTGGTCATCCATGCGATGCAGGGTAGTCCAGCCCACCCGCGCAGGCCACGAGTCGGGTCAGTCGGGCTGGGTCGCTGCCCGTTCGGCGGCCGGCGTCGCGGCCGGCACGGCACCGGCCTTCGCGGTCGACGGGTGCGGCTGGCTGGCCGTCATGGACGTGCGCAGCGGATGCTCGATCATGGCCGCCGCCGCCACGCCTGCGACAAGGGCCGCTGCGACTCCGACGTAGAAGGTCTGTGCCACGCCCAGGCTGAACGCCCGGTGGATGCCATCGATGATGTTCGGGACGTATGGCTGGACGCTTGCCTGAAACTGGGGTGGCACCAGGTCCACGATCGCCTTGCCCAGGTTCACCCCGACGCCGGCCAGCTGGTTGAAGTCAAGCCCCCCGGAGCCGCTCGCGCGCTGGAACCCGGCGACCACGCCCTGCGGTACCCCGGCTGCGGTCATCTGCGGGAACAGTTGCTCCTGGAGGGTCGTCCCGAAAATCGTCCCGGCGATGGTCAGTCCGATCGTGCCGCCGATCTGGCGGAAGAAGGTCAGGTTGGCGGTGGCCACGCCGAGCACCTGGAACGGCACGCTGTTCTGGACGATGATCGTGAACGTGGCCAGGGTTGGACCCACGCCGACCCCGGTGACGAACATCCACAACCACAGCAGCGGCACCGAGGTATCCGCCCGGAGCTGGCTGAGCAGCGCCAGGCCGATCGCCATGATCCCGACGGAGCCGACGGTCAACCACTTGTAGCGGCCCGTCCGGGAGACGATCAAGCCGGACACGATCGAGCTGCCGATGAGGCCGACAAGCAGGGGCAACGTCGCGTACCCGGAGGCCGTCGCGCTGTAGCCCAGGACGAACTGGAACCAGCGCGGCAGGAAGATGATCGCCCCGAAGAAGCCGAAGCTCGCGAAGAAGACCGCCAGCATGGAGCTCGTGTAGGTCCGCAGGCGGAACAGGTCGAGCGGCACGATCGGTTCCTTGGCCCGAGCTTCCACGAGCAGGAACAGGACCGTCCCGACGAGCGCGATGAGCATGAACCCGCCGACGGTCGCGTCGGTCCATTGACCGGTCTGGGCATTGGTCAGGCCGATGAGCAGGAAGCCCATGGCCACGGTGAACACGGCTGCGCCGAGCAGATCGAAGTTGCGCGACGCGTTGGCCCGCTTGACGTTGGGCAACAGTCGCGACACGAAGTACAGCGACGCGACACCGACCGGGATGTTCACGTAGAAGATCCAGTGCCAGCCGACGAGGTCGGTCAGCAGGCCGCCCAGAGCGGGCCCGATGAGCGCAGAGATGCCGAAGACCGCACCGAACAGGCCCTGGTACTTGCCTCGCTCGGCCGGGGTGAACAGGTCGCCGATGATCGCGATCGCAATCGGGAAGAGCGACCCGGCGCCGATCCCCTGGATGCCTCGGAAGGTCAGCAGCATGGCCATGTTCTGGCTCAGTCCGGAGAGCGCCGAACCGGCCATGAAGATCCCGATCCCGATGAGGAACATGGGCTTGCGGCCATAGAGGTCCGAGAGCTTGCCCCAGAACGGAACGGTGATCGTGCTGGTCAGCAGATAGATCGCGACGACCCAGGTGTACAGGTCGTTGCCGGCCAGCTGGGTGACGATCTTGGGCAGCGCCGGTCCGACGATGGTCTGGTCCAGTGCGCCCAGGAACAGGCCGAGCATGACCGCGAACAGGATCTCCATCTTGGTGCGCTGCGGCAGTCCCAGGGCTGGATCCTCGGCGAGCGTCGGGATGTGCTCCTGGTTGGTTGGGTCGAGTCCTGGTTCGATCATCGGTCGGTCTGCTCCGGGCGGCTGAGGGTGGTACGTGGATGGCTGCTTGGCGGCTGGTCGGTGGCGTGGCGGTGGCGGGCATCGAACACGTCGGGGTTGGCGGTCGCTTCGGCGCGGATGGCCAGCCGTAGATCCCGCATGCCCGCGCGCAGGCCTTCGAGCTCGTCGTCGCCGAGACGATCGAGGATGGTCATGGCGAAGTCGTCCCGCATGAGCTGCATCTCCTCCAGCGCCGCCCGCCCATCCGGAGCGATCCGGACGAGGACGACCCTGCGGTCGTTCGGCACGCGGACTCGCTCGACGAGCCCCCGCTCGACCATTCGGTCGATCAGGCCGGTGGCGTTCGAAACGGAGGCGTCGAGCAACGCAGCAACGCCGCTCATGGGCAGCTCACCGTGCTCATCGATGATCCCCAGCACGTGCAGCTGGGTCATGCTGACGCCCTGCTTCATGAGCCGACCGGTGGCGGCGCAGTGCAGCAGGCGCATCGATCCCTGCAGTTCGGCGATGATCTCGGTCATGCGCCGACGTCGGTTGTCTGCGTCGCCAGTTGGGCCGGTCGAGACGGCCGCACCGGCGGGAGCCGGGGTGGCGGCTGGGGTCGCCGACGTTGCCAGCGTCGTTGCGGTCGACGCCGTCGAAGAAGTTCTGATCACATGAACTATCCTACTCATACGGATGATCCTGTCAATGTGGATGATCGTGGCGGGATGGAGGATCGGACGAGATGCGTTTCGCCCTGATGATCGAGGCCCAGCAGGGGGTCAGCTACGAGGACCAGCTGGCGATCGCCAGGCGGGCGGAAGCGGCGGGCTTCGAGGCCTTCTTTCGGTCCGACCACTACCAGAGCTTTCCGGGCCCGGCCGGTCGACCGACCACCGACGCCTGGACAGTCCTGGCCGGACTGGCCCGGGAGACGTCGCGTATTCGCCTGGGCGCCCTCGTCTCGCCGGTGACGTATCGGCTGCCCGGAGCATTCGCCAAGGCGGTCACGACGGTCGATGAGATGAGCGCTGGGCGTGTCGATGTCGCTCTCGGCGCCGGCTGGCACGAGGAGGAGCACCGTCGTCACGGCTTCGCTTTTCCGCCGATCGGTGAGCGGGCGGACATGCTCGAGGAACAGCTGGCGATCCTGCATGGGCTGTGGGAGGAACCGGATGGCTGGTCGTTCCATGGGTCGCACTACTCCATCGAGGATGCCCTGTTCCGTCCGAAGCCGGTCCAGCGCCCACGTCCGCCGATCATCGTCGGCGGGGAGGGATCGCCCCGCTCGCTCCGGATCGGGGCACGCTATGCCGACGAGTTCAATGTCACCTCGTCCGGGCCCGAACGCGTGGCCGACCGGTTCACCCTGCTGGACGAGGCCTGTCGCGCGATCGAGCGCGACCCCGGGACCATCGTCCACTCGGCCATGGTCGGCGTGGTCGTGGGCACGGATCAGGCCGAGCTGGCGATCCGAAAGCGGGCGCTGCTCAGCGCGGTCACGAACGAGGAGGCCGGCGAGGAGTGGTTCGCCGCCCGTACACAGCGCTGGATCATCGGCACGCCGGACGACGCGCGCACCATGGTCCGGCGTTTCGCCGACGCAGGCGTGGAGCGGCTCATGCTCCAGGATTTCCTGCCGTGGGATCTCGACATGGTCGACCTGCTGGGGCGCGAGCTGATCGGTCGAGTTTGAGCGACCAGGTCCAGCACCCGGGAGCCCTGGTCAACGACCGAGATGCGCCCCGTCCCCGCGGTCGTCAGCCCTCGACGCGGGCAGCGGCCTCGCGATAGCGCTGGTCGGAGCGTCGCATGAGGTCCGGGTTCGTGCCTCGGGTGCGGGCCAGCTGTTCGGCGATGAGCTGAAGCGGCGTCGCACTCGACAGCAGGGCCGCCACGGCTCCGGGCAGCGAAGGCGCGTCGGGCACGACGATCCGGCCGGCGGGCGTCAGTTCTGAGCCCAGCTCGGCCGACACGCCGTCGGTCAGGATCGCCGCAGTCCGGAGGCCGATGACGGCCGCCGCTTCGAGTGCCTGCCGCGTTCGGGTGACGCGATCCTCCCGCGCCGCGCGCTCGGTGAGGATGACGATGAGGCCGGTCGAGGCGTCGGTCGAGGGCAGGTGGCCGTGCAGGAACGTTTCCAGGTCGCGCATCGCGGCCGGGATCCACGAGCCTTCCTCGATTTTGAGCACGAGCTCTCGTGCAGCTGGTCGATCAGACCCCGACGCGATCACCAGGATCGTCCGGGAGTCGGCAAGTTGTCGGGCAATCTCCGCCGCCGCGCCCGCGCCCGAGCCCGAGCCCGAGCCCGAGCCCGCGCCCACGGTCGCCTCGTCGGTCGCTGCCCGGATACCGGCCCGAAGCAGCTCGCGCACCGTCGCCCCGTCCACTGCCTGTCCAGTGAGCCTCGCGCCTGCGGCCACCGCCGCCAGCAGCGGTGACAGGTACCCGACCGTGT
>JANMQO010000057.1:0-2694 GCA_031370565.1 Chloroflexota bacterium | reverse complement strand
GCGCCAGGTCGGGAGCAGCAGGACGACCAGCAGCCCGAGCGTGATCACGATGGCGCTGTTCGTCATGCTCCGTCGCTCTCGCGGCACGCCGATCGAGGCTGCGGCGCTCCGATCGGCCAGCGGCACACGCAGCAGTCCCGCCAGCGCGACGGGGGCGGCGATGGCCCACCAGGCCACGCCCCGCTCGGCGAACGCACCGATGAGCGCAAGCCCGAACAGCCAGGCGACCGTCGGCCAGGCACGCAGGGGATCAGCCGCTATGCGTCGGCGGGCCGACAACACCACGACGATGACCGCGGCCACAGCGGCGACCACCGAGCCGTAGAACATGGCCCCGGCAAACGACACGGGCGTGGTCGGTTGCCACTCACTGACGAGCCGGCGGATCACGGGGTTGGCGCTCAGCTCAACCGCATACGTCCAGACGCCGACGCCATACGGGTTGACCAGCGTGGCCAGTCCGCTGACGACACCCAGCACGAACAACCCGCGCGCGCCCGGCCGATGGTTGACGGCGTCCGATAGCCAGACCGCGCCCGCGGCCGCCGGCCCCAGCACGAACGAGCCGTGGACGTTGGCCCAGAGCGCGACCACGATGGGGATCGCCCAGCGCAGTCGCGGATGTCGCCGCCGCTCGCCGAGGATGGCCAGGACGGCCGCGAAGAGAACCATCCCGAACAGCTGCGGACGCATGGCCAGCGCGGCGAGACTGACCAGGAACCCGCCAAGGGTCAGCCATGCAGCGACCCGGAGCGGCGCGCCGGCCGAGCGGCAGGCCCGCAGCACAAGCCACGCAATGAGGCCGACGAGCGCGGCCCGCATGACCGCCACCAAGGCCCAGCCGCCGGCGCGGTAGAGCGCGGCGAGGGCGACCTGGGCGGCCCATTGCTGATCGAGCCAGGGTCGGCCGGCGGCGCTGAAGGTGAACGTGTCGGGCGAAGGCAGGGCACCGCTGTCGAGCACGATTCCGCCCGCCCGAACGTGATAGGCCAGGTCGACGGTGGAGATCGGCGCGAGCAGGGACCCCAGCACGGGCAGCAGGATCGCGAGTCCGGCCCACAGCTCCGGGAACGTGAGGCGGGGCAGTCGGAAGAGTCGGGGCAGTCGGGAGAGTGGGGAACGTCGGGCCATCTCGCGGATGCTACCCGGCGCGGCCGGTGGCCGGCAGGTGATCCACGCGGAGCGCGGCCGAGGGCCGGCACGTCACCCCGCGCGGCTGGTGTCTGGCACGTCGGCCCGATCAGCGTGGCCCGCCGAACGCGGCCCGATCAGCCGACGGCGACGTCGCTCAGGCGAACCCGCCTGGCACCCTCGTCGTAGATCGCCTCGACGGCCTCGACCATGAGTTCGATGCAGAAACGCTCGTGGACCAGGTCGTGCCCGGCTCGGCCCAGCATGTCCGCCAGCGGATGGTCGGTCAGGAGGCGGGCAATTGCCCCAGCCAGCGCCGCCGGATCGTGGGGCGGCACGAGCAGCCCCGTGACGCCATCTTCGACCATCTCCGGGATGCCGCCCACGTTGGACGCCACGACCGGCCGCGACAAGGCCATGGCCTCGAGGATGGTCAGGCCCTGCGCCTCGCGATAGGACGGCAGGACCGCCACGTCCAGCGCCGCGGTCACCGCCGGCACGTCGTCCCGCCGCCCGGTGAAGATGACCCGGTCGGCGATGCCCAGGTCCAGCGCCTGTGCCTCCAGTGGCTCCCGCCGGCTGCCCTCCCCGACGATGAGCAGGCGCGCGTCCGGCACCGCCCGGAGCACCGCCGGCCAGGCCTCGAGCAGCGTCGGATGACCCTTCTCCGGCTCCAGCCGAGCGACGACCCCGACGATCGGCGCCTGGTCCGGCAGCCCGTACTCCGCCCGGAACGTGCAGCACGGGCCCTGGTCGTCGTAGCGCTGCAGGTCGACACCGTTGTGGATGAGCGTGATCGGGGCGCTGTCCCGGCCCTCGTACCGGAGCTTGTCCACGATGGACCGGGAGACGGCAATGAGCCCGTCCATCTGCGGCGTCAGCTCGCGCAGCTCCCGGCGGTCCTCTTCCGAGCGCACCCGGCTCGAGTGGACGGTCGACACGACGAATGGCCGCCGATGGCCTACTTCGCCCAGGGCCATCGCCGCCCGGGTGCCGACAAGCTCCGCCCGATACATGTGGTTGTGCACGACATCCGGCCGCAGGTCGGCCATGAGCGCGGCCAGCGCGCTGATCGCCGGCCCGTCGTCAGGCTCGTCGATGACGGTGACCGAGCAACCGGCACGCTCCAGCTTGCGCACCGCGCTGCCGGGCGAAAGCGAGACGACGTGGACGTCATAGCGCTGCCGATCGATCCGCGCGATGAGGCTGCAGACGTGCTCCTGGGCACCGCCGTTGGAGCCGGTCGCCAGCAGCTCGAGGACGCGCACCCGGCCGCCCGGCACGACTGGCCGCGGTGCCGACTCCACGCACGGATCGCCCGGGCCAGGTGCGCTCATTGATCCACCCTGCGGCGGATCAGCAGCCGCTGGATGGGCTCGTCCTGGGCGCCCCACTCGTACTTGTACGGCTCGTTGCCGCGCAGGAAGTCCAGTCTGCGCCGACCCGTGACGATGGCCCGCTCGACGTACTTCGCGACGAGGAGCACACCCGGCGAGAGGTCGCGGGCGTCCGGATCCACACCGGCGTTGTAGTAGGCCAGCGTGTCGCCGTCCTCGAACGTGA
>JANMQO010000040.1:0-5949 GCA_031370565.1 Chloroflexota bacterium | reverse complement strand
GCGAAGTCGGAATGGAACGGTGCCGGAAGCACGAACTGCCAGATGAGGTTCGCCAGGAGGCCGGTGACCAGCCCGGGAATGGGACCGGCGATCGCTCCGACGAGAATCGTTCCGATCGAATCGAGGTAGATCGGCAGCTTGAGCGCCGAGGCGACCGTCTGCCCGAGGACGATGTTGATGGCGATGGCGATCGGCATGAGAACGATGGTCCGCGTGTCGAACTGACGGGTGACCCAGCTCATCGAGGCCTCCATGTGCGGGTCCGCACTCCGGGTCACGCGCCCGGCCAGCACCCGTGTCTGCTCCGCTCAGAGTGCCACGTTTGCGCGTCGCTCCGCCAGCCCTCCGACGCGTTCGATGAAGCGCTCCAGGAAGACGGTCGCGTCGGTCTCGAGCGCCACGTCGAGGTTGGCCGGCCGTCCGGTCAGGTGGCGCCAGTCGGCCACGGTCAGGCCGTCGGCCGGGCCGCCCGCGGCGTCCACCTGGACGGCCACGGCCTGTGCCCGGACGAGCCCCGGGTCGAGCGCCGCGGCGAGGGCCAGCGGATCGTGGAGATAGGCGCCGTAGAATCCGTCGTAGCGGTCGTGGAACTCCATGTAGAAGCGCAGCGCGTCGGCGATGAACCTGACCACCGGGTTGCTCGCGGCGCTCCGGGTGGCGTGGCGGGGATCCTCGCCACGCTCGATGGCCAGCCTGTCGTCCGGGCTGCTGCCGGCACGTCGAGCCAGGGCGACCACGTCCGCCGGGACAATCCTGGCCTGTTCGGTCACGTCCAGGCCCAGGACGAGCGGCCGCTGCGGCGCTGGGCCAGTCGCCTGCGGCCCGAAGGCGTCGAAGACCAGCCCCGCGGCCTCCGGGTCGCAATGGATGTTCCATTCGGCGGTCGGGGTCGTGTTGCCGGGCACCCGGAAGGCGCCGCCCATGACCACCAGGCGGCGGAGCAGATGCGGCAGCTCGGGTTCCAGTTGGAGGGCGACCGCCATGTTCGTCAAGGGACCGAGCGTCACGAGGGTCAGCTGGCCCGGGCGCCGGCGCGCCTCCTCGACGATGAGGTTCGGGCCGGCTCGGGAGGAGGGGGGCTGGCTCGGCTCCGGCAGTTCCGCGTAGCCGATCCCGGCCGGCCCGTGGGTCTCGGGCGTGATTTCGAGCGGGCGGACGAGCGGCGCGGCGCGGCCCAACGCGACCTCGACATCCGGCCGCCCGGCCAGCTCGAGGACCGCCCGCGTGTTCCGCACGACGTCCGCCAGCGCCACGTTCCCATAGCTGCAGGTCACGGCCACGATCTCGGCGTCGTCCGACGCACAGGCATAGAGCAGCGCCAGGCTGTCGTCGATGCCGGTGTCGCAGTCGATGAGCAGGGGGGTGGTCACGGTGTCTGGGCCCTCGACTGGGCCCTCGACTGGTCGGTCGGCTGCGCTGTCGGCTGGACTCGCGTCTGGTCGGTCACGGGGAGCGCCCTCAGTCCCGGTGCAGGACCAGGCCGATCCGTCCGTACGGCGGCCGCGGATCGCAGTACGTCTTGATCCGCTCGTCCGTGGGGCTGGTCGCGACGTGGTCCCAGAGCCGATTCTGGGCCTCGAACGAGACCTCCACGAGCTGCGGGAAGCGGGCCAGCATGCGCTGCCCCATCTCATGGACGAGGTGCTGGATGGACAGGCTGACGAACTCCTCGAAGACCGCCGCGCATAGGTCGCCCACCTGCTCGGATGGGACGTAGCGGAGGTGGCTCGGATCCAGCGCGTCGGCCGGATCGGCGTAGCGCCAGCCGACATCGACATGGATGTACAGCGGCCGGTCGATCCGCTCGGGCAGGGTCGTATGCTCGTCGCGCGCGAAGTCCCGGAACGAGGAGCCGGTCACCTTGATCAGCTGCAGGCCGATCCGGCCGCAGGCATGATCGGTGGTCTGGATGGCGCCGTGATCGCCCCGTGCCAGTTCCAGCCAGGCAGTCCCGGCGTCGTTCCGGTCGCGCCCGAACAGGACCGCGGAGGCCGCGAACGAGCCGCCGGCATCTTCGGCGACCCCGGCCTCGGCCCCGTCGCCAGCCCCGGCCCCAGCCCCACTGCCGGCCCCATCCCGCACGGGCACCAGCGCCGGCTCGAACGGCAGCGTCCGTCCGCTCATCCGGAGGCGCTCCATGTGCGGATACGTGTCGAGGAAGCGTCGCCCCACGAAGAACAGCCACTCCTCCAGGGTCGAGCCGGCGAACTCGAGCGAGGCGGCATGGATGAAGTTCTTCATCGTGTCCGTGGCGACGACCAGCCGGTTGTCGCCGTCGATGTAGGCCGAGGCGAACGCCGAGCCCATGACCCGGACGTCCAGCTCGGCCGCCAGGAGTACGTTCGAGCGGCCAGCGAAGGTCGATTCGGGGATCGGGCGGATCCCCGTCAGCGGCGTGCCATGGGTGCGGTAGACCGCCACCGCCGCCTTGCCATAGTGGATCTCCATCGTCATTGCGCGGTCCTCACTGTGCCATTTTCCTTGTCCGTCTGTAGCTGCCAGCGGGCCTGGCCGATGGCGACAACCGCCTCCAGCGCCCGATCGATCTCGGCCGCCCGATCCGCCCCGAGCGCTGCCTCGAAGCCGGCGAGCAGGGCCGCCCTGGGCCGGCCGGCCACGAACACGCAGTAGCGGAACCCGAAGCGCGCCTCGTAGGCGGCGTTCAGCCGGGCCAGCTCCGCGGCCACACGCGCGTCGTCCCGGGTTGCGTTGGCCAGTTCCGCCTGGGCCACCGACGCCACGGCCGAGGCGGCGGCGTCCCGGTCGTAGCCCTGCTCCACGAACGACAGCGCCGATACGGTCGGCGGCGGCGCGCCCAGG
The DNA here is from genome assembly GCA_031370565.1 of Chloroflexota bacterium. Taxonomy (GTDB): domain Bacteria; phylum Chloroflexota; class Limnocylindria; order Limnocylindrales; family CSP1-4; genus Chersky-267. Next base: position 3,129 of record JANMQO010000040.1, on the reverse strand, counting down.
CGCGGATGGGCGTCAATGAGCTCGACCTGCTCGGGCTCGGGCATGGCCAATGCGATCAATCGGGCTCGCTCGAAGAGTGTGTCAGCGTCGCCGAACGGCCGGGCAGCGCACAACCGGGCCAGGAACCGGGGCGCCCCCTCGAACAGCGGCGCGAGCGTGGCGACGCAGGCGGCCACGTCCAGGCGGTCCACCTCGGCGATCGTCGCAACCGCGGTCACGACGAGTCTCGCGACACGTGCGGGCTCACCACGGGCCCGGTGGCACGTGCGGGCTCACGACCCGCGGTACGTGCTGAGCCCGAACGGCGCGCGGAGGAGCGGGACGTGGTAGCTGCGGGTCGGGTCGTCGATGCGCAGCCCGACAGACAGACCGGTGAAAAAGCCGCCGCCGGCCACGCCTGGCTCGCCTCCGCGCCGATCTGGCAATCCGGCCGCGGGCTCCAGGTCGAACTCGAGTCGATACTGGCCCGCCCGGAGCGGTGCGCCCGCCAGGAGATCGCGGATTCGGCCGTCGGCGTCGGTCAGCGCCTCGCCGACCAGGCGTTCGGCCAGGCGCCCCGTTGTCGCTCCGGTGGCCGCGTTGGCCAGTCGCCCGGTCAGTCGCTCGGCCAGTCGCCCCGTCGCCGCTCCGGTTGCGTGGCTGTCCCCGCCATCCTCCAGCCCCAGGCTCCAGAGCCGGACCCGGATGCCCGCGGCCGGCGTCCCGCGTCCGGTGTCGAGCACGTGCGTGGAGATGGTCGGCCGAGGCTCGGGCACGCTATCCTCCGGCGATGAGCAATCTGCTGATCCGTGTCGGTGACCTCCACTGTAGCGCCACGTGGGAATCCGCCGCGCCCCGCACCGTCGAGGCGATCCGGGCCATGCTGCCGCTGCGCAACCGGCTCATCCACTGTCGCTGGAGCGGCGAGTCGGCCTGGATCCCGCTGGGCGACTTCCGACCCGGGCTCGACTACGAGCAGCACACCTCGCACCCGGCCCCGGGCCAGCTGGCGATCTACCCCGGCGGAATCAGCGAGTGCGAGATCTTCTTCCCGTACGGCGCCTGCACGACGAGCTCGAAGGTGGGCCAGCTCGCCGCCAACCACTTCGCCACGATCGTCCCGGACGAGGGCTGGCAGGAGCGGCTTCGGGAGATCGGTCGGCGAGCGCTCTGGGAGGGTGCCCAGGAGATCGAGATCCAGGAGGTCTGACGGCGTGCTCACCGACCTGCTCATCCGGGGCGGGACGGTGGTCACCGTCGCGGGTTCGGCGCGGGCCGACGTGGCGCTGACCGGCGGGCGGATCGTGGCGGTCGAGCCGGACCTCGGGGGCCTGGCCAGCACCGCCCGCGAGGTTGTGGACGCCTCCGGCCTCCTTGTCCTGCCGGGCGTCATCGACGCGCACACCCACACGAGGGTCGGCTCGGACGCGGAGCCAGACCGGTTCTTCCAGGATTCCGTGGCCGCGGCGTTCGGCGGGACCACGACCTTCCTGGCCTTCAACAATCCCGGCACGGGCTCGTCCCGGGCGGCCGGTCGGTCCCTGCTCGCCGGGCTCCGTGAATGGCGCGCCGCGACGGCCTCCGATTCCGCGGTGGACATCGCGGTCAGTCTGGTCCTCACGGCTGCCCAGCACGACCCGATCACCGAGCTCCCGGCGGTCATCGCGGCCGGTGTCCCGACGATCAAGGCGTTCATGGTCTACGACTTCGGGGTCGACGACGCGACCCTGCTCCGGGCCCTCGCGACGATGGGCGAGCACGGCGGGCTGCTCGAGGTGCACTGCGAGAACCGGACGATCCTCGACGCGCTGACCGCCCGTCATCTGGCCGCCGGCGAGACCGAGCCGCGCTTCCACGCCAGCTCACGTCCGCCCTACGTGGAGGCGGAAGCGACCGGCCGAGCGATCGCCCTGGCCCGGGCGGCACGGGCGCCGCTCTACGTCGTCCACCTGTCCTGTGCGGAGGCGCTGGCCCAGGTACGGGCGGCGCACGCGGAGGGCCTGCCCGTCTTCGCCGAGACGTGCCCTCACTATCTGAGCCTGACCGACGAGCGCTACCTGGCTCCGCCCGAGGAGGCGGCGCGCTATGTCATCTCGCCGCCGCTCCGGGGTGCCGGCCAGCCGGAGGCACTCTGGGCGGGTCTGGCGGATGGCTCGCTCGCGCTGGTCGGGACGGACCACGTCCCGGATCGGGTCGCCGTCGAGAAGCAATCCTGGCGCGAATCGTTCGACCGGATCTCCAACGGCGGTCCGGGCATCGAGACACTGCTCGCGCTGGTCTACGCGGAGGGTGTGGCGCGGGGCAGGATCACCCTCGAGCGGATGGTCGACCTGCTCTCGACCACGCCGGCGCGGCTGTTCGGCCTACGCTCGAAAGGCGCCATCCGGGTCGGGCTCGACGCCGACGTCGTGCTGTTCGACCCGACCGTTCGGCGCACGATCCGGGCAGCCGAGCTCCATCACACGAGTGACTACACGCCCTACGAGGGGTTTGTGGTGCCGGGCGCCGTGCGCTCGACGATCGTGCGCGGCGGGTTCGTCGTGCGGGACGGCGTCTTCGTCGGGCGGCGTGGGCACGGCCAGTTCGTGGAGCGTCAGCTGGAGCGCCTGGTTTGACGTTGCGCCGGTGCGTCGGTGCGCCGGCGGAGGGGGCCGGGCTCCGCGCTCGGCGGTCCAGGCCAGCGACGGGGCGTATCACGAGTACCGCTACGGACGGTTTTCGGGACTCGCAACCCGCCTCGGGCCGCCCGCAACCCGCCCCCTGTCGGGCCGCATATCAGTACTGGTCATGCAATCATCAAAAGCGACGCCCTGGCAGGCGGATAGAGTCCCAGCGGCGGTCATCAAACTGCTGGCAAACACTTGGGGCGATATCCGCGGCCCCCGCGGCGGTCCGAAGTCCCGCGGCGGTCCGAAGTCCAACGAGGTCTCGGGCGCCGGCGCCACCCACCGCCGCACCCGAGCCCCGAGCCCGAGTCACCCTTGGGCGTCGACTCGCACCAGCAGGGGATAGGCGACGAGCGTCAGGAACTCGGGGTAGTCGTCGGCCAGGACGAGCCGGTCGAGGAGGTCCGCGGCCTCGCCGAGGCGACCGGTGTCGCGACCGCCGTGCCGGGCGAGCTCCTCGTCGCGGATCCGGGCGTAGCGGGTG
>JANMQO010000034.1:0-22741 GCA_031370565.1 Chloroflexota bacterium | reverse complement strand
TCAGGGGAAACCCTCGCTCCGACCATCCACCGCACGAAAAGCGTACGCGATCGGGGGCCTGCCTGTCGTCATCGAGGATTTTCCCGGATGCCCAGGCGCGTCGCGGGGCGGACCATCGCGGCCGCCGCTGCTTGAACGCGGTCTGGCCCAGATGCCTGAAACCCGTTCGGGTCTGATCCGGCACGGTGGAGGTGCCCGACCGCACCAATACTGCTACTTGGGCATATCATGTTCTGGCTGACGCGCATTGGGCCGGGCGCGAGTCGAGATCGGCAGCATCCAGCAGGCCCGCTCAAACTCGAGGCGTGACATGCGCTCCGCACTGACCCTGGCGACCGGGCCCGTCGGTCTTGCTCTGGTTCTGCTCGATGGCACATCGACCTGTCGGCTACCCATCCCTGGCTGGGTCGCATCTGCGGGTACGACAGTACGTTTCGGGTCGCGCGACGACCGGTGACGATGTGAGCTTGGCCCAGCTACCTCGGCACCGCTGGCGACCGTGGTTCCATGCCGCCGCCCTCTACAACCTCGCCTGGGGCAGCTGGGTCATCCTGGCACCCGCGGCATTCTTCGATCTCATCGGAATGACCCGCCCGACCGTCCTGCCGATCTGGCAGGTCGTTGGAATGTTCGTTCTTCTCTGGGCCCCGGCCTACTGGTGGGCCGCCCGGTACCCCGACCGGCACAGCCATCTGATCCTCCTCGCGATGGCTGGCAAGATCCTCGGCCCGCTCGGGTTTGCCGTCGGCGTGCTGACCGGCTCCCTTCCGTTCGCATTCGGCTTGACGATCCTGACCAACGATCTGATCTGGTGGCCGGCATTCGCGAGCTACCTGTGGTGGGCAGCCGATCGCCATGGCGGCTGGCGGTCGTTCCTCGTCGGCAACTGAGCCAGCCAAACCGGGTTCAGCCCAGCCAACGCGTGAGATTCGGCGCAGACTCTGCACGATGACAGACCAGGCGCGCGGGTGACGACCTGTAACACCACGTCCTGGGACTTGACCGCGGCAGGGGCGATGTGGTGCGGCACCGGCGGGGCCCGCCCGCCGTGATTTCGGTCGCGCCAACGCTCGCCGTCGGCACGGCTATCCGTACAACTTCATCGGACCGCCCGCATCTTCTTGTTCTTCCGTCATGCGTGATCTCCGCCAGGCCGAGGGCCTCGAGGGTGCGGCCGTGCGAATCTGCTTCCGGAGCCGCTGGAGCGCGGCGCGCGGCGCGCTTGTCGTTCGGCACGCCGGCCAGGTACTCGTCGATCGTCGTCGAGCTGCTCACCTCGGCATTGGTGCCATGTCTTGAGCCAGCGTCTGACCCGCGGTTGAGCCGAGTGCCCCGTCAGCCATGCACCCGGTGATCCCGGACATGGTCGATCCCTCCCGGTATCACGCCTTGTTCTGGCCGCCAGTCGCGAGGACGAGCTGTGCACGGTGGTCAGCGTTGGTGTGGCGGCTGGTCAGACGGTCGGCGCAGCCTGCAGCGCCGACGATCGCCGCGATGCTACCGCTCGAGCCTGGCCCGCGAGGACCGCGTTCAGATGGTCCAGAAATGGCTGCGCCCCGAGCCGACTGAGGATCTCGCGCGCGGACTCGGCCGCAGCCCGGACCTCCGGCTGCTCGACGTCGAGCACGCTCGTCATCACGAGGCCGACGAGCGCGAGCCGCCAATCGGCACCCAGATCGCGATAGCCCGCGAGGGTCTCGCAGAACTCGGCGATCGCTGCATCGCTGCGGTCTTCGAGCGCGGACACGCCCGCGTGGATCGTCTTCTCGTCCAGGCGGGCCAGCCGGCCGTGAACACCCGTCGCGATGTGGAAGTCAAGGGCGGCCCGCGCCTTCGGCGCGTCGCCCATGAGGAGAGCCGCGAAGCCTGCCCCGAAATACGACCGCGGTGCGGTCAGCGCGTTCGACCTGGCGAACCGCACGCTCTCGTCGTACGCAGTCGCGCAATCGAGGCGTCCGAGCGCCACGTCCGCCAGCAATCCGTGGATCTCCTCCTCCGCCGAGCTGTCGTTGATGCTACTCGCCCAGCGGACCAGCTCGGCGACGTCGGCCGTGACATCCTCGCCGCGCCAGGCGCGGATGGGCAGGAGGACCCAGGTCAGGTAGTTGCGCCCAAACTCCTCCGTGTCGTCCTCGCGCGCGGCCTGGATCTCGTCGACGACCCAGTCCCACTCGCCGACGTCCATGGCGGCCGCCGCGGCGTTGCCGAGTAGCGTTCGCGCATGGGAGCGGCGACCGAGCCGCCTGGCCATCTCGAGGGCCGATCGGCTCATCTCCAGGCTGGAGCGTGGATCGGAATCGTTGAGCGTCACGCCGATGTTCACCCGTCCGCGCAGCGCCGTGACGACCAGGTCCTGCTGCTCGGCAAGCTCCAGGCCCGCCCGGATCGCGCCGACGCCTTCGTATGAGCGTCCCTGATGGGACAACGACGTGCCGCGGGTGATGAGCAGATCGGCCACCTCCGGGATGAGTTCCAGGCGCTCCGCGACGGCAAGGGCGCGGTCCGTGAGCGCGATGGCGCGCGCATGCTCTTCGTGGAACATGCATCCCCGCGCCAGCTGGGCCAGGAGTTCCACGCCGCTCGGATCCGCCAGCGGGACATCGGCCGGCAGGAACTCGACGACCGCGGCTTCCATTTCCGCAACGGCAGCATCGATCCGCAACGTTGAGAGCATCGCCGCGCCGAGCCGGGCCGTGGTCCGCATGATGAGCGACGCGTCGCCGATCTGGCGGCGCAGCGCCAGGGCGCGTCGCAGCCGCTCCTCGCCGAGCGCCCCATCGCCGCCTTCCCAGGCCGCGACGCCGGCCCGTTCACGCAGGTCCGCCTCTTCGGAGGGATCGTGCGTCACCTCGCACGCCTGGTCCAGGAACGTGACCGCCTGCTGCAGCGAACCGAGCTCGATCGCCCGCAGGGCCGCCCCACGAAGGGCGATGCGGGCCTGACCGGCAAGAGCGTCTGCCTCCGGCCCCTCGGGCGCGTTGGCGTGGGCCGCCAGGTAGTGTCCGGCCAGGGCTCCGGCCAGCTCCTCGGACCCCAGGCTCTCGTAGAACCGTGCAGCGGCAAGGTGGCGCGCCCGGCGATCCTTCCTGGCCAGGGTGTTGTACGCGACCTCACGGATCAATGCCTGGACGAAGGCGTACTGGCCGTATTCCGGACTGCGCGGATCGACATCGCGGGTGAGCAACTCACGCCGGACGAGGGCGACCAGCTGCGGCTCCAATGCATCGAGCGCGACGCTGCTCACCGCAGCGAGCCCGGCCGGCGAGAAGGACTGGCCGAGGACCGCGGCGTCCTGGAGCAAGGCCCGGGCGTCGGGCGGCAGGGCGTCGAGCCGTGACCCGATCAGGGCCGTGAGCGTCTCTGGAACGGCCAGAGATGTGAGGTCGCCGACGGGCACAAAACGGCCCTGTTCCTCGCGCAACCTCCCCTCGCTCAGCAGCATGCGGACTGTCTCGACGGCATACAGCGGGATCCCGCCCGCGCGGTCCACGATCGAACGGACCGCCCCCGCCGGCAGGCCCGGGACCAGGCCAGCGAGCAGCTCGCGCATCGTGCTCTCCGGCAGGGGATCAAGAGCGAGCGAGACGAAGTTCCGCTTGCCGGCGCCCCAGTCGGTCCGCCGTTCCAGCAGCTCTGCGCGTGCCAGCGTCACGATGAAAATCGGCACGCCCTTCGACCACTCGAGGAGGTGATCGATGAAGTCGATCAGCCCACCGTCGGCGAAGTGCAAGTCCTCGAACACCATCACCACCGGACCCGCGTCGGCGAGCCGCTCGAAGAAAATGCGCCAGGCCGCGAACAGCTGTTCCCTGGTGGTCTCCACAGCGACACCGAGGAGGGCCAAGAGCGCCGTTTCAACCCATCGAGCCTCGCGCTCGTCGGGGATCCATTGGGATACCGTCTCGTGCACGCGCGCACGAGTGGTCGCCTCGTCATCGGTCTCCAGTAGCCGGCAACGGCTGCGCACCATCTCGCCCAGGGCCCAGAAGCTGATGCCGTCGCCGTAGGCGGGCGAGCGGCCGTCGTGCCAGTACACCGTTTTGGCCAGCCCGTCGATGTACTTGAGGAACTCCCAGGCGAGCCGGCTCTTGCCGATGCCACCAGGCCCGATGACGGAGATGAGCCGCGTGCGCTTGTCCCGCTCCGTGGCGTGGAAGAGTTCCTTCAGGAGGCGCAGGTCGTCATCGCGGCCGACGAACGGCCCTTCGATCCGCTCCGAGCGGTTGCGGCCGCCACGCTCGGCAACGACGCGAACGGCGCGCCACGCCCGGACGGGAGTCGCCTTGCCCTTGAGGGTCTGCTCGCCGGCCTCCTCGAACACGATCGCCCGCGACACGGCCCGCTCCGTCGCCTCGCCGACGAGGACGGTCCCGGGCGCCGCCGCGCTCTGCAGACGTGACGCCGTGTTGACAAGGTCGCCGGCGACGATCCCCTCAGCTGTCGCCCCGAGCGTGACTGCGGCCTCGCCGGTGAGGACGCCTGCCCGCGCCTGCACCTCGGGTCCCAGCGTACGCACAGCAGCGACCAGGTCCAGGGCCGCGCGAACGGCGCGCTCGGCATCGTCCTCGTGGGCAACCGGCGCGCCCCACACCGCCATCACCGCATCGCCGATGAACTTCTCGACGGTGCCGCCGTACCTGGTGATGATCTCCCGACAGAGATCGAAGTAGTGGGAGAGGAGCTCTCGCGTGTCTTCGGCGTCCCTGCCCTCGGCGAGTGTCGTGAAGCCGACGAGATCGGCGAAGAGCACCGAGACGAGCCTCCGCTCGGCGACGGGCGGCGTCGACGAACCGCCCGCCGCCGGGCGCGGGGGTGCCGTCGGAGACACCGCCGCTCCACCGACGAGCGGGGTCGCGCATTCGCCGCAGAAGCGCGCGCCGGGCCGGTTGCTCGCACCGCACGCCGCACAGGCGACCAACAGGGTGGTCCCACATCCGTCGCAGAACTTGCGTCCTGCCTCGTTCTCGATGCCGCAGTTCGAGCAGACCATGCGATCCTTCCGCGCTTCGCTGTCGGCGAAGCGTACCAAGTGAACGGAAACGTGTGAACGACTGCGCGCAAGCGAGAGGTGGGTCGGGCCGGTTGTCGCGTGGCCTGTGCGTACGCCGATCGGAAGAGCTGGCCACCCTGGCGCACGCTCGGGCCTCGGCTGTCGACCTCCGAACAACCCGCCGCGCCCTCTTCGGTGTCACGCGGTCGTCGGTCCCACGAGCAGGATCTCCTCCTGCGTGGAAACGGTGTGATCCGTGGGTCACCATTGGGCGATCCTGGCCGTCCAGACCTCGAACGCGTGCTCGACCGGGCAGTCGACTTCGAACGTCAAGCGGATCGGCTCGATCACCGGCCGCGACGCTCCGCGATAGTGTTCGCGGCGACGAGCCGGAATCGCCACGGTCGCCTCCCCCAGACGCGCTCGACAGAGGCTTGTACGGCCTCGACGCCATGGTCCTCGAGCTGGTAGACGCGCCGTGTCCCGCGTGGCCTTTCGACGACCAGGCCGGGCCCTTCAGCAGGCGCAGATGGCGCGAGACGGCAGGCCTGCTGTTCGGCGCGTCGCTTCAGCGCTGGCCTCGAATGACGTCATCGGACCGCCCGCATCTTGTTGTTCTTCGGGTCGTGCGTGATCTCCGCCAGGCCGAGGGCCTCGAGGAGCGGTGGCAGATAGACGCCGAACCGGCCGCGGAGGCCCTTCTTCAGGCCGTACCAGCCGCCCCGAGGGTTGGAATCGGAGCGACCCCAGGCCTCCACCGAGCCCTCTGGCGCGGGCTTCTGCTCGTCGGCCCCGCCGAGCGGCAGCCAGTCGCCGTGGGCCAGCAGCATGGCGTGGAGTTCGTCGATCGCTCGCGCGTCGTAGAGCAGCTTCGTGCCGCCGACCTGGCACACGATGGTCGGTGGATCCGATGCGTCGTCCTGGTACATCGTGTATTCGGAGGTCCCGGGTGGGGTCTTCAGGAGCCAGGGATCGTCCTTCGTGCCGCCGCCGGTCGCCAATTCACACGCCCTCCGTACCTGCCTCCGCGATCGTGCCGCCACGGTAACAGTGTCATCACGGATAGACAGGTGGAATCACACCCAAGGGTGCCACGAGCCGAGCGACTCCCGGAGGCGTTGCTCCACCACGGGCCGATCCTCCGCCAGCGGGCCCTTCAACCGATCGAGTCCCAGCAGGGCCGCCCCGAGGACCGGCAACGCCTCTGATCGACGTACATCGGCGCCAGGCGCGACGGCCCACACGCCGGTGCGAATTCTCGTCTCGAACGCGCTATCGCGAGCCGCGAAGATGCCACCGGCGAGCACGACATCGGGCCGACGCCGGCTGAGCGAGAGGCGGCGGATGATCGCCCCGGCCATCGTGACCAGCTCATCGGCCAGTCGGTCGACGATCGAGCGCGCCACAACGTCCCCGTCGCCAGCCGCCAGGAAGACGACCGGCGAGAGCTCCCGGAGGCGGGCCTGATCGACGGCTCCGGCTTCGATCGCCCGGGTCAGGTCGATCGGCCGCCGAAATCCGAAGTGCGCCGGAACGACCGTCTCCAGGCTTGTGCGCGACCCGCGCCCGTCGCGTGCCCGGACCGCTGCTCCGAGTGCGGCCAGACCAACATCGTCGCCACCGCCCCAGTCGCCCGAGATGGCAGCGAGGGCCGCCAGCCGTGCCCGCCGCCCATCGGGCGAGATCCCGGCGGCGTTCATCCCCGATCCACAGATCAGGGCAATACCCCATCCCCGCTCCGAACCGCCCCGGATCGGCGCGAACGCGTCATTGACGACGAGGCCCTCTCGGGCGAGTCCTCGTGCGCCGAAGGCCTGGGTCAGGCGGCGATCATCGGCCGGGGTGTCGGCGCCGGCCAGGGCGTAGACCGCGATCTCCGCGGGGGGAGCGCCGGCGGGTATGCCGGCCTGCGCACGCGCCTCGGCGACGAGGCCGGCAAGGCGGTCGGCGCCAACCTCGAGTCCTACCTGCTGATGCGATGTCGTTGGGCCGCGTACGGCCGACATCAGCTGGCCATCGGCCGCGACGAGGGCGACGTCAGTCTTCGAGTTCCCGCCATCGACCGCCAGAATCGCAGCGCACTTCGCGTCATAGGACGCCCCGCTCACTCGGGCACGCCCGCCGGCGCGTGGGGCAGCTCATCCACCCGGCAGAACTCGTGACCCGCCTCAGTCAGGCGGGTCACGATCGAGTCGAGCGCAGCGAGCGTCGCCGTTGGCCAGGTGTGGAGCAGGACCACGGCACCATCGCCATGGGCAAGGACGCCGCCAACGACATCGGCTGCGATGACCTCGGGCGAGCGCGACGGCTCCCAGTCGTCGCCCGCCACGTGCCAGCCGACGTGGCGGTAGCCAGCCGTCACCACCGCGGCCTGGACCCTGGCGTCCGTCGCTCCTGCCCCGAACGGGCAGCGGAACCACGGTCGCGGGTCGACCCCGGTCACCGCCACGATGACGCGTCTCGCCTCCTCGATATCCGCGGTCAAGCCGGCGTCGGTCAGGAGGGGCATCCGGACGTGGTAGTGGGAGTGGTTGCCGACCAGGTGTCCGCCGGCTGCGATTGCCCGGGCCACGTCCGGGAACGCCTCGGCCCACCGACCTTGAACGAAGAACGTGGCGCGCACGCCCTTGCGCTTGAGCGTTGCGAGCAGCGTTGCCGTCAGGCCGAGATTGGCCGGTCGATCGGAATGTTCCGCGTCGAACGTGAGCGCGACCCTCGGACCGGTCACTTCTCGACGCCGGTCACGACCAGACCGCGGGTGAAGAATCGCTGGGTGAGCAGGAACGCGATGACCGGGATGATCAGGGTCATCAGCGTGCCGGCCTGGATCAGTCCCGGTTCGTGGTAGTGGACGCCGCTGAACCGCTGGAGGCCCAGGGGAATTGTCTGGATCTCAGGATTGCTCGTCAGGTAGATGAGTGGGCCGAAGAAGTCATTCCAGGCAAACACCAGGTGGAAGATCCCGACGGCGATGACGACGGGCCACGCCTGCGGCAGCAGCACGGACCACAACGTTCGCAATGGGCCGGCTCCGTCGATCGCAGCGGCCTCGTCCATCTCGGTCGGGATCGTCATGAAGTACTGGCGCATGAGAAAGACATCGTAGGCATTGGCAAAGAACGTTGGCACCAGCAGCGGTAGCCAGGTCCCGACCCAGCCGAGCTTTTGGAAGACCGCGAAGGTCGGGATGATCGTGACCGCGGAGGGCAGGAAGATCGTCGCGACGAGGAGTGTGAAGAGGAGGCCCCGGCCACGAAAGCGGAACCGCGCGAATCCGTAGGCGACCAGGACGCAGGACAGGAGCGTCCCGATCGTCGAGATCACGGCGATCGCGACCGTATTGAACATGAGCCGCGGGTAGTCGATGAGGTTCCACACCTTGGCGAAGTTTTCCCAGTGCGGCGCGAACTGCCACACGTGGTCGAGCGTCCGCCATGATCCGATCCAGGTGATTGGCCGCACGTCGGGCGCGGCCGGATTGATGAAGGTGCTCTGCTTCCGGCCAGGTTCGTACAGCGCGAGCTGTCGGATCGTGCCGTCGATCGGGACGAGCAGGAGGGGCAGTTCCTTGCCCTGGTAGCCGAACGTCACAGGGTCCGCAGGATAGAGCGGCGTGCCCGCCTGGGTGATCTGATCGGTACTCTTGATGGAGTAGATGACCGACCGGAGCATCGGCGACAGGAAGGCCGCCAGGGCCAGGACGGCGATCAGCGTGAGCAGGAATGAACGGGCGGAATCGGCGCGTTCGCGTGGTGGCCGGCTCCCGGTGGCCGCGGCGCGGCGTCGTTTGAACAAGCCGGGATGGACGGTCGTCTCCTTGAGGAGGGCGCTGTTCGTCTGGTCCATGCGATCAGCGCGCCTCGCCCGCGTAGTAGACCCAGTGACGGGCGCTCCGGAAGAGCACCAGGGTGAATGCGAGCGTGATCGCGAAGAGCAACCACGCGAGCGTGGCGCCGTAGGACATGTTCTGGAACGTGAAGAAGTTCCGGTAGAGGTACAGGTTGAAGAAGTTCGTGGATCCGCCCGGTTCGCCGGTGCCGCTGTTGAGGACGAGCGGCACCAGGAAGTATTGGAGCACCTCAACGATGCCCAGGACGATCGTGTAGAAGATCACCGGCGACATCATCGGGATCGTGATGTGCCGGAGCGACGCCAGCGCGCCCGCACCGTCGATCCGCGCGGCCTCGTACAGGTCCGTCGGGATCCCCTTCAGACCGGCCAGATAGACGATCATCCCGCCGCCGATCCCCCAGATTCCCATGATCACGAGACCGGGGTAGATCCAGGCCGGATCCTGCAGCCAGTCCGGTGGATGCGCGATTCCGATGAACTTGAGGGCACCGTTCAGCCAACCGGTATCCGCGCTCAGCATGCCGCTCCAGATGAACACGCCAGCGACGAACGGCACGACGTAGGGGAGGAAGAACAACACCCGGAACAGGCCTGGCGCTCGGAGATGCCGCGAGTGCAGCAAGAGCGCCACGACGAACGGCAGGCAGACCGCGACCGGCATTGCGACGAGGCCGAATTTCAGCGTGACGATGAGAGAGTCCCACGTCCGCTGGTCCGACAGCAGCGTCTGGTAGTTGCGCAGGCCCACGAACTGCAACGGCTCGACCTGCTCCAGGTTGATGTTCGTGAAGGTGAAGGCGAACGTCGCTACCATCGGAAACGCGGTAAAGGCGAGGAACCCGACGATCCACGGCGCGATGAAGACATACCCCCAACGCGCGCGCCGCCAGGCCAGTCCGGAGAACCGAAAGGGGCTGCGCTTGCGCGCGATGTTGGAGGCTGCCATGGATCAGTTGCCGCCCTTGTTCCAGATCGCCTGCATCTGGCTCTTCATGTCCGCGATCTCCTTGTCCAGGTCAAGGCCGGGTGTGGCCTGCCACCTGGTCCCGAACGTGTTGATCAGATAGAGGGTCTGGTTGTAGGCGGGGGTGTACGACTCGAAGTTGGGGTCGTCCGCGAAGGCGACGGCCCGTTTGGCGACGTCCCAGTCGATCTTGTGGGTGTAGTCGGCCTGCAGGCTCTGGAAGAATGCGTCCTGCTGTGACTCCACGGCCGGCATACCGCCGTACAGCTTGAGCAGATCCTTGTTGGCGAGCAGGAACGTGAGGACCTTGAACGCCTCATCCTGATGTTTGCTGCCCTTGAGGACTCGGAAGGTATCGGCGTTGAAGGCGGCTGTCGTCTGGCCCTGATACGACGGCGTCGCGGCCATGTTCCAGTCGTTGCCGGCATTGCTTACCCCGAAGATCGACCAGAGATAGTTCTCGCTCATGGCGACCTTGCCGGTGAAGAACGGGTAGCCGTTGGGGTTGAAGTCCGTGTTCGAGTACTGGGGTCCGGTGACCATCATGTGGTCCTTCCAGATCCCGTTGTAAAAGTAGTGCCAGGCCGCGGCCCATGCCTCGGGGATCTGGACGGTCTTGCCATCGGAGGCGACGAAGGATCCGGCCTTCCAGTACGCACCGAGCTGACGCAGGTCGTCACGCTGGGGCTCGAAGCCCCACTGCACGACGTTCTGGGGGTCGAAGCCCGCTTCTGTCGCATCCTTGCCGTTCTTGTCGACCGTCAGGAGCAGCGCAATCCGTCGGACGGTGTCGTAGTTCCAGTCGACGACTGTGCCGTCGGGCATCGTGTACTTGCTGTTCCATGCATGCGGTGGTTCGGCCAGCCCGGCCTCCTTGAAGAGACTGGCCTTGTAGAACAACACCGAGGGGTAGATTGCGAACGGGATGCCCACCTGACCATCACCGCCGACGTTGTACAGGCTGACCGTGGACTTCGGGTACTGGCTCATGTCGTAGTGGTTCTTGTCGATGAGCGGCTGCAGGTCGAGCCACTGACCGTGGAAGGCGTTTGCTCCGCCGATCCCGATCGGGCCGACGATGTCGGGCCCGCTGCCGGACGCAATCTGGACGGACAGCGCGTCGCGCGCTGAGGCGTACGAATACGCTTGGAAATTGAGGTGGATGCCCGGGTTCGCTGCGTTGAATGCAGCCGCGACTTTCTGCTCGACCACAATTTGCGCAGGAGCATCGCCCACGCCGAGGCAGCAGTACCACACGATGTTGATGTCGCCGGGCTTGCCTGTCGAGCCCGCCGTGATCGCGCTCGGCGACGGCGAGGACGATGGCGTGGTGCTGTCGGAGCCGGTTGCACTCGCGCTCGCCGAGGCGGACGGACTCGTGGTCGTGCTGGTACCACAGGCGGACACGATCAGCGCCGCCGTCGCGAGAAGCACGCCGACGTGCCCGATGCGTTCGTTCATCCCTCGCCTCCTAGTGCGATTGCCCGATGACCGGGCGTCCAACCTGTTCATCCCTGCGCTCCTCCTGTGCCTCCCGATCGCCTCCTGGACGTATCCAGCGCGGTCGAATCACTACCCGCTCCACGTAGTAGCGGGCCCGATCTCCACGGATCAGGGTCCGGCCGAATTCGACTGGAATACCCTCAGCGGTGGACGCGATGCCTTCGACGAGCAGGGCCGGCGACCCGGGCTTGCGCTCCAGCAGACGCGCCTCGCGGGCCCGCAACAGCACGGGCTCCAGGACCTCGCGGGCGCGCGCTATCCGGACGCCATAGCGCTCGGTCAACAGGTCGTACAGGGAGCCGCGTTCGAGGTCGGACGCGAGCAACCCAGGGAAGTGTTCGGCCGGCAGGTGGACCTGCTCGAGCAGCACGGGTTCGCCGTCGGCCAGTCGCAGGCGCTCGAGGTAGAGCGTCGGCGAGCCCAGCTCCAGCCCAAGCGCCGTGGCGACGGTCCCACCAGCCGCCTCAGGGCGGGCGCTGACCAGCCGCGTGGCCGGATCCAGGCCACGCGTCTGCATCTCCTCGGCAAAGCTGAGCGTGCTGGCAAAGTCGACGTCGACGCGCGGCGCGAGGACGAACGTGCCGCGCCCCCGCGTCCGCTCGAGCCGTCCTTCGCGGACCAGCTCGCCGAGCGCCCGGCGCACCGTGATCAGGCTGCAGCCGTAGCGCGCCGCGAGCTCGCGCTCGCTCGGCAGTCGGGCGCCGGACAGCCACTCGCCCGCGTCGAGGGCCGCTTTCAGATCCATGTAGATCTGGTGGTACAGCGGGATGGGGCCGAGCTCGAGTCGGTAGCGGACCATCGGATTGGTGGTGACCTCGGATGGGTGTCGGCGGCGTTGGGCTTGCGCAGACGGCGATTGCTGATAACGTTATAAGCAGTCCTGTCAAGTCCCCCAGTCGGGAGAGCACACCTTGAGCGTCAAGATCGCCGTCGTCGGTGGCGGCAGCACCTACACTCCAGAGCTCGTCGAGGGCTTCGCCCGACGAGCGGCGCGCCTCCCGATCGAGGAGTTGGTGCTGCTCGACACCGACGCCGAACGCCTGGCCGTCGTCGGCGGGCTCGCGCGTCGGATGCTCGATCGACTCGGCTGGTCGGGCCGGCTGACGCTTACCGGCGACCGCGAACGGGCGATCGACGGCGCCGACTTCGTCCTCATCCAGCTTCGCGTCGGTGGCCAGGCGGCGCGCCTGGTGGACGAGACGCTCCCTCCCCGCTTCGGTGTAGTTGGCCAGGAGACGACCGGCGCCGGCGGCTTCGCCAAGGCCCTGCGGACGATCCCGGTGGTGCTGGAGCTGGCCGAGCTCACGGGGCAGCGCGCCGCGCCGGGCGCCTGGATCGTGGACTTCACCAATCCCGTCGGAATCGTCACGCAGGCACTCCTCGATGCTGGACACCGGGCGCTCGGTCTGTGCAACGTCGCCATCAACATCCAGCGCTTGATTGCCGAACGCCTCGGGGTGGCGGCCAACCGCGTGGAGCTCGAACACGTCGGACTCAATCACCTGAGCTGGGAGCGGGCGGTGCGGGTGGATGGCGTCGATCGCTTGCCGGAGCTCATCGCCGGCGACGCCGACTGGCTGACCGACCACGTGGGGATGCCGCTCGAGCTGGTCCAGGCCCTGGGCGCAATCCCTTCCTACTACCTGCACTACTACTACGAGACGGCGAACGTGGTCGCCGACCAGCGCAGCGGGCACACCCGCGCCCAGGAGGTCATGGACATCGAGGCGCGTCTGCTGGACCTCTATCGTGACGAAACGCTGACCGAGAAGCCGGCTCTGTTGGCCGAGCGCGGCGGTGCGTTCTACAGCGAGGCGGCTGCCCAACTCATCGCATCGCTGTATGACGGAGCCGGCGACGTCCAGGTCGTCGACATGCGCAACGACGGGGCACTGCCCGATCTGCCCGATGCAGCCGTGGTGGAGATCCAGGCCCGAATCGACCGCGACGGCGCCCACGCCCTCCCGCTCGCCCCCCTGGCACCCGAGATGCGCGGCCTGGTCCAGGCGGGCAAGGCCTACGAGGAGCTGACCGTGGCGGCTGCGCTGAGTGGCGATCGGCGGACGGCTCTTCGGGCACTCATCGCCAACCCCCTGGTCGGCGAATGGGCGATCGCCGAGCCGCTGCTTGACGCCCTGCTGGAGGCGAACCGGGCGTACCTACCGCGCTTCTTCCGGTAGACGTCCTGGCATATCGGCACGGCCGTGCCTGCGGTGCCAGCCTGCGCGAGTTCAACCTCTTGCCCGGCGGCAGCTACTGGTCTAGAGTGGCCTAGGCCAATAGCAGCACACCTGCGGCTGTGGGTGATTCAAACCGGAGGGCGTCTCGAACGATGGTCACGACCGGGATAGCCGAGCCGCTCGGCGGGCCGCTCGATCGGGACAGCCCGATGCCGATCTTCGCCCAGATCCGGGCGCGGCTCGAGGATGCAATCGCCCGTGGCACGCTCACGCCTCACCAGCGGATCCCGTCGGAGCGTCAGCTGAGCGAACGCTTCGGCGTCAGCCGAATGACCGTCCGCCAGGCGCTCGATGCGATGACCCACGCCCGGCTCCTCTACGCGCATGCCGGCCGAGGGACGTTCGTTTCGGATCGCAAGATCATCCAGCAGCCCCTCCAGCACCTGACGAGCTTCACGCAGGACATCCTCGCCCGCGGGATGCGCCCGTCCAGCCGTGTGCTCGATGGCCGGATCGTCCACGCGTCGTTCGAGATGGCCCGGCTGTTTGGGCTCGCCCCGACCGTCGAGATCGTCCGCCTGACCCGACTCCGGCTGGCCGACGACGAGCCGCTCGCGATCGAGACTGTCCACATCCCGGCGCCGTATGTGCCGGGCCTGCTCGACCGCGACCTCACCGCCGAGTCGCTCTACACCGTCCTCAGCCGCGAATACGGGCTCAGCCTGCGCGGCGCCCGCCAGACGATCGAGGCAGCCGCGCCGACCCCCGAGGAGATGGGCCTCTTCGCCATTGATACGCCGCAGCCTGTCCTGAAGATCTCCCGCCTCACCTTCGATGCGAACGATCGGGTCGTCGAGTACGTCCGCTCGGTCTACCGTGGCGACCGATACCACCTGACGGTGGAACTGCGCTGATGCTGTTGCGCGGTCGTCTGTTCGCGCCCGAGCCCCAGGGTCATGTCGTCGTCTCCGTCGAAGACGGCCGGATCAACGCGCTCACCCCAATCCCGCCCGGCGCGCCGGCGCCGGTTGGTGCCCTCGGCGGGCCCGACGCCACGATCACCCCCGGCCTCGTCGACATCCAGGTCAACGGGGCCTTCGGGCAGGATCTCAGCGACCCGGCGGCGGACGTGGCCGCGGTCGGTGCCGGACTGCCGCGGTTCGGGGTGACGGCCTATCTCGCCTGCATGATCACCTCGCCGGTCGAGCGCTATGGCCCGTGCCTGGATCACCTGGCCGACGCGATACGGACGCCGCCCACCGGTGCCCGCCTGCTGGGCGTCCATCTGGAGGGGCCCTTCCTCAGCCCGCGCCGGGCCGGGACGCACACTCCCGAGTGGCTCATCGCTCCGTCCGCGCCGCTCGTCGAGGCCTGGCTCGAACGGGCTCCGGTCAGGCTCGTCACCCTCGCCCCGGAGCTGCCCGGCGCGATCGACCTCATCCGCGAGCTCGTCGCCCGAGACGTGATCGTGGCCATGGGCCATACCGATGCGACCTGGGACGACGCGGCGGCGGCGGCGGCGGCGGGGGCGCGCCTCGGCACACACCTCTTCAACGCGATGCGGCCGCTCCACCATCGCGAGCCCGGGGCCGTCGGCTTCCTCCTCGCGTCCGACCTCGCGGTGAGCGTCGTGGCCGAGGGCCACCACGTCGACAACCGGATCCTCGGGCTCGTCGGTCGGCTCAAGACGCCGGATCGGCTCCTGGTCGTCACCGACGCCCTGGCCGGTCTCGGCATGCCGCCTGGACGGTTCGAGCTTGCTGGTGTCGAGATCGTCTCCGATGGCACGATCGGGCGCCGGACGGACGGAACCCTATCCGGGTCACTCAGCGGGTTGGACCGGAGCATCAGCGTGCTCATCGAGGCCGGTATCTCGGCAGAGGACGCGATCCGCGCTGCCACGATCAACCCTGCCCGGGTGCTCGGTCTCGAGGCGACCATCGGCCGGGTGGCGGTCGGCCGGGTCGCCGACCTCGTCGTGTTCGAGGCCGACTGGACGGTTGAGGCCACGATCGTCGGCGGCCGGGTCGCCTATCGGCGCGCCGCCGGCGTTCCCGTGGGCACTCCGCCCGGGATCGGCGCCGCCTCGAGCCCGAACGAAGGCGCTCGATGACCGGCGAGACGAACATGCGCCGCGAGATCGGCGAGCAGCCCGCCGTCCTGGCCCGGACCCTGGCTGAGCTGGCGGCGCCGGCGCGTGCCGCCGCCGATGCCGTCGTGGCGCGTCGGATCCGGACCATGGTCACGTGCGGTCGCGGCAGCTCCGACGGAGTCGGCCGCTATGCGGGCTACATCCTGTCGATCCACGCCGGGCTGCTCGTCGCGGACGCGACCCCGTCGATCGTGACCGCCTACGGAATCGTTCCGGCGTTCCCGGACGCGGCCCTCCTCGCGATCTCCCAATCGGGGGCGGGCGAGGACGTCCGCGCCGTCGCCCTCGCCGCCCGATCCGTCGGGGCACCGGTGATCGCCGTGACCAACGTCGCCGGATCCCCACTCGCGCAAGTCGCGGACCATCTCCTCGTCACCCCGGCCGGACCCGAGCGGAGCGTCCCCGCGACGAAGACGTTCACGTCCGCCCTCGCCACGGTCGCGCTTCTCGGGCACGCCCTCGCCGGGGGCGATCGGGGAGTCGGGCTCGACGCGCTGGACCTCGCCGGCCTGCCCGGTGCTGTGCAGCGAGTCCTCTCGCTCGAGCCCGATCTCGCGCGGCTCGGTGAGCGCCTGCGGGGCCACGATCGGTGCGTCGTCCTCGGACGGGGCTACAACCGCGCGACCGCGACCGAGATCGCCCTGAAGATCCAGGAGACGAGCTACCTCTCGGCCCAGGACTACGGGGCGGCCGACTTCCTGCACGGGCCGTTGGCGGTCGTCCAGCCCGGCCTCCACGTGCTTGTGATCGTCGCCCCGGGCCCGACCGCGGCGACGATCCTCGAGGTCGCCGGCCGCGCTCGCTCGCTCGGTGCGTCGGTGACCGCGATCTCCGATGGTCCGGTCGACCGGGCTGCGATCGATGCGATCGCCGATGCGCACGTTCACCTCGACAGCGGCCTGCCCGAGCCGCTCACGCCGATCGGCTTCGCCGTCGCCGGCCAGCTCGTGGCGCTCCATCTCGCGCTCGCCGAGGGGCGTTCTCCGGACGTTCCACGGGCACTGACGAAGGTCACGGTCACCCGCTGATCCGCCGGTCGCGCGTGTCGCGTCTGCCCTCCACCGAGTCCCAGCCGGCAGTGGACATCGGCGGCCTGGGACCGGCCGAGGTCGCCGCAGCGATGCTGGCTGGGCAGGCCGCAGCGCTCGCGGCCATCGAACCGGAGCTTCCGGCGATCGCGTCCGCGATTGACGCGATCGCGGACCGACTGGCCGTCGGCGGGCGGCTCGTTCTGATCGGCGCCGGCAACAGTGGGCGGATGGCGCTCATCCAGTCGTCCGAGATCGGACCCACCTTCGGTCTCGAGCCCGGCGTCGTGATCGGTGTACTCGCGGGCGTCGGGACGACGACCGATCCGCACGACCCGATCGCGACCGACGACGCGGCCGAGGACGACGTGCTGGCTGGCGCGGGTGCGATCGCCGACCTGGCCGTAGGTCCGGCGGACGCGGTCGTCGGCATCTCCGCGAGCGGCCGGACCCCGTACACGCTGGCTGCCCTGGAGGCGGCCGCGGAACGTGGCGCGCTGACCGTGGCGGTGGCCTGCGCCAGTGACGGGCCGCTGGAGCGGAGCGCGACCATCGTCATCCATCCTGCCGTCGGGCCGGAGATGGTGGCCGGCTCGACCAGGTTGGCCGCGGGCAGCGCGACGAAGACGATCCTCGACATCCTGACCACCGGCACGATGGTCCGGCTCGGCCGGGTTCATGGCGGCCGGATGATCGACCTGCGCGCCGCCAATGCGAAGCTCCGTGAGCGGGCGGTCCGGATCGTCGTGGAACTCACCGGCCGGACGGAGGCCGACGCGCGAGAGGCGCTGGGATCGGTCGACTGGTCGCCCCGGGCGGCCGTCGTGCGGCTCACGCTTGGTCTCGCCCCCGGCGAGGCGCGGGCACACGCTGCCGCGCACCGGTTTCTCGCGGATGCCCTTGCCGTTGACGCTCCTGCTCCGCGCTCCTCGACGACCCACCCGGGCGCCCGATGACCCGGCTCTTCCTCGGCATCGACGCTGGCGCATCGAAGACCGTCTGTCTGGTCGGGGACGTGCACGCGATCCTCGGGCGTGGGCTGGCCGGGTCCGCCAACCCGAACGTCGTCGGGCTCGAAGGACACACGCGGGCCGTGCGCGAGGCCGCTGCGGCCGCCTTCGCCGACGCCGGGTGGAGCGCCCGCCCGGTCAGCCGCGTCTGGCTCGGCGTCGCCGGCTCGGAGCGCCCGGAAACCCGGAACAGGATCCAGGCTGCGGCCGCTGCGGCCCTCGCCTCCGAGGACGTCCGCGTGTCGCATGACGCGCGCCTGATCCTGCCCGCGGCGGGCCTGTCGGTCGGGGTGGGACTCGTGGCCGGGACCGGGTCATCGGCCTTCGGGTCGGGCCCGGACGGCAGCGAGGTGGCGGTCGGCGGATGGGGCTACTTGTTCGGCGACGAGGGAAGTGGCTATGAGCTGGGGCGCCTTGCGCTCCGGGCCGTGAGCCAGGCCGCCGATGGCCGCGGCGAGGCAACGGTCCTGACCGATCGAATCCTGCGCGCCCTGGGGCTCGTGGACCCCCTCGATCTCCTGACGCTCCTCTACCCCGCCCCCCCGGCATCCGAGATCGCGGCCCTGGCGCCGACCGTGATCGACGCCGCGAGCGACGGCGATCCTGTGGCGAACCGAATCGTCGCGGCGGGTGCCCTGGCGCTCGCGGACCTCGTCCGCGTTTCTGCCCGAGCCGTCGGGCTCGGCGGACCCGACGGCTCGGGCGCCGCGAGGCCGGTCGATGTCGTCGTCGCAGGGGGGATCGCCAGGGTCGGCTCGCCCGTGCTCTCGGCGCTGGTGGCAGGCCTGGGCGCGCTGGCGTTCCACGTCCGCCCCCTGGAAGCCGAACCCGCGTTCGGGGCCCTGGAGCTCGCCCGCAGACCTCCCGTGTCGGCCAGCCGACCCGGCCAATCGAGGAGGTGATACGGACAAACGTAGGGCATCCATCGGACATCGGCAGCTGCGGTCGGATCGATCGCACAGTGGAGGAGGAGAAGACGTTGAAGCACAGATTCATGGCCATTGGCGCAGCGCTCGCGTTGACGCTCGGCGCCTGCACCAGCGCGAACCCCGGCACCTCGACGGCACCCGCGGCATCCCAGCCGGCCGCCTCGGCCGGCGGCGAAACCGTCAACCTGTCGATCGAGAGCTGGCGCAACGACGACCTGTCGATCTGGCAGGACCAGATCATCCCGGCGTTCGAGAAGACGCACCCGAACATCAAGGTGACGTTCAACCCGACCGCGCCGGCCGACTACAACGGCATCCTCAATACGAAGCTCGAGGCGGGCAGCGCCGGCGACCTCATCACCTGCCGGCCGTTCGACGCCTCGCTGGCCCTCTACCAGAAGGGCTATCTCGCATCGCTCAATGACCTCGCCGGCCTGAAGAACTTCGGCGACGTCGCCAAGAGCGCCTGGATCACTGACAATGGCAAGGACGTTTTCTGCGTCCCGATGGCATCGGTCATCCACGGCTTCATCTACAACAAGGACATCTTTGCCAAGCTCGGCATCACGAGCACACCGACGACGCTGGCCGAGTTCCACACGCTGCTCGACAAGATCAAGGCCGCCGGTGTCACGCCGCTCGACATGGGCACGAAGGACATGTGGGAGTCCGCCACGATGGGTTTCCAGAACATCGGCCCGGACTACTGGAAGGGCGAGGACGGCCGCAAGGCGCTCATCGCCGGGACCGCCAAGTTCACCGATCAGCCCTACGTCGACACGTGGAAGGAGCTCGCCTCCTGGGCGCCCTACCTCCCCAAGGACTACGCGGGGATCGCCTACCCGGACGCGCAGCAGTACTTCGAGAGTGGCAAGGCGGCGATCTATCCGGCCGGCACGTGGGATATCTCGACCTTTGAGGCGGCCGGTCTCAAGAACATCGGCTTCTTCGGTCCGCCCACCATCAACGCCGGCGACCAGTGCTATATCAGCGACCACACCGACATCGCGCTCGGGATGAACGCGAAGACCAAGAATCCGGCGGCCGCCAAGGCGTTCCTCGACTGGGTAGCGGGCGATGAGTTCGCGTCCCTCTATTCGAACGCGCTGCCGGGCTTCTACTCCCTGTCCAACTCGACCGTCACCCTCAAGGATCAGGTCGCGCAGCAGGCTCTCGACCTGCGCAAGACCTGCAAGTCGACGATCCGCAATTCGTACCAGATTCTGTCGCGAGGCACGCCCAATCTCGAGAACGAGCTGTGGCGCGTCTCTGCGGCGGTGATCAACGGCAAGCTCACGCCGGAAGCTGCCGCCAAGGAGATCCAGGACGGCCTGGCGACGTGGTACAAGCCGGCCCCCTGATCGCGCATTCCGTCGAGGACGACCCCGGCACTCGACTCGTCGACGCCGGGGTCCACTCTTCGAGCACCATTCACCAACCCGCCGGAGGGAGACGATGGCGACGATCGACCGCGCTGCAACGACACGGCGACGGATCTCCTGGCCCCTGCTGGTGTTCCTGGGACCGGCCGTCCTGATCTACAGCGCGTTCATGGTCTTCCCGCTGTTCGACTCCCTCCGACTCAGCCTGTTCGCCCCCGGCGGGAGCGGCCTCGGCATGTTCGTCGGACTGCAGAACTACGTGACGCTCCTGACGGACCCACTCTGGTCGCCCCGCTTCTGGGGGGCGCTCGGCAACAACCTCGTCTTCTTCGCGATCCACATGCTGGTGCAGAACCCGATCGGGCTGCTCCTGGCCGTCATCCTGACGACCCGCGTCCTGCGCGGCCGGGCCGTCTACCGCGCCCTGATCTTCGCACCGACCGTCCTCTCGGTCGTGATCGTCGGGTTCATCTGGAAGCTCATCCTCAGCCCGCTCTGGGGGGTGGCCTCAGGCGGCCTCGCCGCGATCGGCCTCGGACACCTCTACGGGCCGTGGCTCGGGCTGCAGGGCCCGGCCCTCATCGTGATCTCGCTGATGTCGGTGTGGCAGTACGTCGGGATCCCGATGCTGCTCTTCTCGGCTGCCCTCCTATCGATCCCGGACGAGGTTATCGAGGCCGCCCGGGTGGATGGTGCCGGCCCGTTCCGGATATTCAGCCGGATCCAGCTGCCGCTCATCGCCCCGATGGTCGGGATCGTGGCCGTGCTCACCTTCGTAGGCAACTTCAATGCGTTCGACCTGATCTATTCCGTACAGGGCGGGATGGCCGGACCGGAGTTTTCGACCGATCTGATGGGCACGTTCTTCTACCGGACGTTCTTCGGCTTCCAGCTGCAGCTGGGCAACCCGACGATGGGTGCCACGGTGGCCGGCGCGATGTTCGTGATCATCCTCCTCGGCGTCTGCCTCTACCTGTTCGGCCTGCAGCGCCGGCTCCAGACGTACGAAGCGTGACGGGACGCCGACGATGACCAGGCGTGCCACGACCCTCGACCCGGGCCTGCTCCGCCGGTCCACCCGCGCCATCGGAATCAGCCCGGCCGGGGTCGCCAAGCACGCGGTCCTGCTGGCCTACACCGCCGTCGCGGTCTTCCCGATCGCGCTGGTCGTGATGAATTCGTTCAAGTCGCGCTCCGCGATCTTCGATGCTCCGGTCCAGCCGCCCACGGCCGGCACCTTCAGCATGATCGGCTATGAGACGCTGGCCAAGCGCGGCGACTTTCTGGGCTACCTGGGCAACAGCGCGATGGTCACCGGCATCTCGCTCGCGCTGATCATTCTGTTCGGGGCGATGGCCGGGTTCGCCCTCGCCCGCTACCGGTTCACCGGCAACCGGCTACTCGGGCTCTACCTGGCGATCGGGATCATGATCCCGATCCGGCTGGGGACGGTCGGCATCCTGCACATCATCGTGGGCCTTGGGCTGACGAACACACTGGCGGCTCTCATCCTGGTCTACACGGCGTCCGGTCTGCCGCTGGCGGTGTTCATCCTCAGCCAGTTCTTCCGCGAGTTCCCGCGGGATCTCGAGGATGCGGCCCGGGTCGATGGCGCCGGCGACTTTACGATCTTCGGAATGGCCGCCCGACTTGCCCGTCCGGCGATCGCGGCGGTGGCGGTCCTGACGATGATCCCGGTCTGGAACGACCTGTGGTGGCCGCTCATCCTCGCCTCGGGGCGGAGGACGGCCACGCTGACCCTTGGGACCCAGCAGTTCCTCGGCCAGTTCGTGAGCGACTGGAACGCGGTCCTGGCGGCGCTGACGATCGCGATGCTGCCGATGCTCGCGCTCTACATCATGTTCTCGCGCCAGTTCATCCGCGGCCTCATGGGCGGCGCGATCAAGTGAGTGACCATCTCCGAGTCGGCGTCGTCGGCGCCGGGTTCATGGGCGAGACGCATCTGGTCGCCTGGGCTGCTGAGGGGAACCCAGTGGTCGTCTTCGATCTCGATCCGACGCGGGCAGCGGCGCTTGCCGCGCGATCCGGAGCGGTGGTTGCCGGTTCGCTCGACGAGCTCCTCGGGTCGGTCGACATCGTCGACGTGTGCACGGCGACGCACCGCCACGCCGAGGTTGCCATCGCCGCCGCCCGTGCCGGACGCCACGTGATCTGCGAGAAGCCGCTGGCCCGAACGCTGGCCGACGCGGAGGCAATCGTCGGCGCGTGCGCCGTTGCCGGTGTGCGGCTGTTCGTGGCCCACGTCGTCCGGTTCTTCCCGGAGTACGCGGCCGCCCGCCAGCAGGTCGTCGACGGGGCGATCGGCGAGCCGGCCGTCCTGCGCCTGAAGCGAGCGAGCTTCCGGCCCCGTCATGCGCCGGACCACTGGTTCTTCGATCCCGCCCGGTCCGGCGGGATGATCGTGGACCTGATGATCCACGACTTCGACTACGCCCGGTGGGTCGCCGGCGACGTGGTCGCGGTCCACTGCCGTTCGGTCGGGGCGGGGCGGCCGGGGCTGGTCATCGATCACGCCATCGCCATCCTCACTCACGCCTCGGGCGCTATCAGCCAGGTCACGGGCTCGTGGGCGTACCCACCGCCGACCTTCCGGACGTCGCTCGAGATCGCGGGGTCCCACGGCCTCATCGAATTCGACTCGGCGACCGCTCCACCGATCGTGTCGTACATGCGACCGCAGATCGGTGACGAGGCCGGACTGGTGGGCCTGCCGGGTAGCCCCCTCGCCGA
>JANMQO010000350.1:0-3298 GCA_031370565.1 Chloroflexota bacterium | reverse complement strand
AACGGCGTGCCAGGGTGCACGTCGATGCGGACCTCGCGCGAGGGCCGCAACACGGAGCGGAAGAACAGCCGGAGCGGCTTGGCATAGCTCGTCGCGGTGTACTCCATCGCCGCGCTCGGGACGATCCCGCCGGTCCACGTCGGGACGCGCCGGACCGTGCCCTGGCGGCGGGTGGCGACGGCCAGCACGAGCCCGCCCGCGACGATGAGCGCCAGGAGCAGGAACCCGGGCACCAGTCGACCGCCCTGGACATCGCCCGGCAGCGCGGCGATCGTGGGGATCGTGAGGGCAGGGCCGCCCAGCGCAGAGGCCGGCCCCGCATACGGGGCGACCACACCGGCGATGACCGCCACGATCGGGGCCGCCGCGACGCTCGCACCGACGACGAGCACCACCAGGCCGAGCGGTCCGGCGCGCAGGAAACGGCCGACCTCGCGCGCCTCGGCGGCCGGCGCACTCCGCGGCCGTGCGAGGAACGTCATGCCCACGGTCAGGGCGCCGCCCGCCAACGCCAACGCCGTTGCCAGCGCCAGGCCCCCCAGCGCAGCGACCGCCAGCAGCCGCCAGGCGTCCGCCGTGGCCGTCGTCCCGGCCAGGCCGATCAGGCCCTGCAGGATCCCCCACTCCGAGGTGAACGCCAGCAGTGGCGGGAGGCCCGCCAGACCGAGCGCCGCGAGCCCGAAGGCCAACGCCGTCGCCGGCATCACGCGAGCCAGCCCGCCCAATCGATCCAGGTCGCGCAGGCCAGTCGCCACACCCACTGCTCCGGCCCCCAGGAAGAGCGCGCCCTTCAGGTAGCCGTGGGCGAGCACATGGAGCAGCGCCGCCGCCAGCGCCAGCGTCGCCAGCTCGCCCGCCCCGACCGAGCGCAGGACGATGGCCGAGCCGAGCCCAACGAGCACGATCCCGACGTGTTCGATCGAGCTGAAGGCGAGCAGCCGCTTGAGGTCGCGCTCCATGAGCGCATAGAGGATTCCGAGGACGGCTGACACCCCACCGACGATGAGCAGGATGGCACCCCACCAGTCAGCGCCCGGTCCCAGCACATCCAGCCCGATCCGGACGATCCCGTAGATGCCCGCGTTGAGCATGACCCCGGACATGAGCGCCGAGACATGCGACGGGGCGACCGGGTGCGCCTGCGGCAGCCAGAAGTGGAACGGCATGGCCCCCGCCTTCGTGCCGAAGCCGATGACCGCCAGGACGAAGACCGCATCCCGTGCCGCGGCCGGCGCGCCCGTCGCGGCCGTCCGCCATGCATCGAAGCCGAGCGATCCGCCGGCCAGCGCGGCGAGCAACGCGAAGGCGATGAGCAGCGCCGCCGTCGCCAGGTGCGTCGTGGCGAGGTAGACGTAGCCCGCACCCAGCGTCCCGCGGTCCGGTCGCCGCCCGATGACCAGGAGCGCCGACGCCAGGGCCATGCCCTCCCAGGCGAGCAGGAACGCGAACCCGCTGCCCGCCGTGAACACGAGCAGCAGGCTCAGCAGGAACAGCGGGTAAGCCGCTCCCAGCGCGGCCGTCGGCAGGTGGCCGGGGTCGTGGGCGGCGGCCCGCCCGTAGCCGATCGCGTGGATGGAAGCCGCCGCGGCCAGCGGGCCGAAGCCCACCAAGAAGATCCCCGAGAGGCGATCCGCCGCGACGTCGAGCGGGGCGAAGCCGAGCACGCTGCCCGCCGTGCCGACGAGCGGCCGGTCCGCACCCAGCAGCCCCACGCCGGCCGCAGCGATGGCCAGTCCGGCCGCAGCTGCCAACGCGTGGGCGATCAACGTCGGGCGGGACCGAGCCCCCTCCACCGCCCCGGCCAGCGTCGCGAGTGCCAGCAGGACAGCGCCAGCCAGCCATCCGGTGCCCGCCACGAACGTCCAGATCGGGCCAGGCAGGGATGGGTCGGGCATGCCCGTCATCGTACTCGCGGGAGGCGGTGACGGGTTCACCGCTCGTCACCTCGCCGGCCTCGAAGCGACCGCGTGGGGTATCATCCCGTCCGCGTCACTGGCGAGTGGCCAAGCGGTAAGGCGCCTGACTCTGGATCAGGAGATCGAAGGTTCGAATCCTTCCTCGCCAGCCAACACCACAACCTGTGGGGTCTGAATTGGTTCAGACCACCAGATGATGTGGTTCTGAGAGTGACGGACGGCATCTCCAAGGAGGCTCGGAGATGCGAAGTGCGCCTGACTCTACCCCAATTTGTGCGCCTGACTCTTTTGACGTGCCAGCGATTGCGCTTGATTCTGGGGGCGTCCTGGCGATCGGAATCGGGGCCGCAACCGACTTCTTCTGCGCCGCCAAGGCGGCCGAAGGCGCGTCGCCGCGGACGGTCGAGTGGTACCGGATGATCCTCATCCGGGCCGTCCGCCGGTTCGGTGATCCACGGCCCGTCGACGCGATCACCGCGGCCGAACTCCGGGCCTGGCTGCTCGAGCTCCGGAGCTCACTCGCACCCGAGTCGATCGCCGGCTACGTCCGCGGCTTGAAGGCATTCGGCAATTGGTGCATCGCGGAGGAGCTCGCCGCGGCGCCGGGCTTTCGGGCTCTCCGGCGGCCGCACGTTCCCCGCCGGCTTATTGCGCCGTTCAGCGACGCGGAGCTCCGCAGCTTGCTAGCCCTGGCGGACGAGCGTGAGCGGGCGCTTGTCCTGCTCCTCTTCGACACCGGACTCCGACTGTCCGAGCTCGTGTCCCTGCGTGTCGGGGACATGAGCCCGGACGGGACTCTCCACGTTCTCGGCAAGGGCGCGAAGGAACGGATCGTGCCGCTGGGTACGACCGCGCGGCGGGCGCTCGTCCGCTATCTCGGGACCCGGGCGCGAACCTCGGCGGCAGACCCGCTATTCACGGGCCGGCAGGGCGCGCTCAGCCAGCGCGGCACCCAGCAAGCCATCGCCCGGCTCGGACGGCGGGCGGGGGTCGGCACCCGCTGCTCTCCCCACACCTTCCGGCACACGTTCGCTCGGGGCTACCTCGTCAACGGCGGCGACCTGTTCAGCCTCCAGCAGATCCTCGGCCACACCACGCTCGACATGGTCCGCCGCTACGTGAGCCTGTCCGAGGCCGATCTGGTGGCCCGTCATCGGACGGCGTCGCCGGCGGATCGACTGATCGGAGTGAGGGGTAGCTGTCCTCGCCCCCTTCTGAGCGCCGTCCCCAAACCGCACATTTGTTCTACCATCGGGACTCCGCCCCGACGTCGGAGGACCAGATGCTCCAGACCGCCGAACTCCGTGTGCTGGGCGAGCAGAATCCTCGTCTCGAGCATCGCCACGGTGACCGATGGGTGCGCATGGAGAGGACGATCCCGA
>JANMQO010000349.1:0-1663 GCA_031370565.1 Chloroflexota bacterium | reverse complement strand
CGAGCCCTGCCGCGTCGAGGATGCGCCGGATGGTCGAGGTCGACGGGATGGCGAGACCTTCCCGCCCCAGATGCCAGGCGATCGTGACCGGTCCGCCATCGAGACCGCGACTCACGAGCTCCGTCCGCAGCGCCACGACCCGCTCGCGGATGTGGTCTGGCGTGCGGCCGGGGTTGGTGCGTGGCCGGCGCGAGCGTGGCTCGAGGGCCTCGAGGCCGCCATCCCGGTACCGGCGGAGCAGGCGATGCAGGTACTGCCGGCTCATCCCGTACTCGGCGGCGGCGGCCGTGATGGACAACTGCTTGGAGACGACCTTGAGGACGGCCACCCGGTGTTTCGACATACGCCCGACTGTCGCGCATGTCTCGACTCACCTATCGCCGATCAGTCGTCGCCTATGTCGTGAACCCGGACACTTCCTCGCCAGCCAAACCACAACATATAGGGCACAGCCAGTGCTGAACCACCACATGTTGCGGTTCTGAGCTCGATCGGCGGTCGCGCCGAGGAGGCTCAGCTATGCGTAGTTCGTCTGACTCTACCCCGGTTTGTTCGCCTGACTCTTTGGGCCCATCCGGCGGTTCGCTTGATTCTTTTGGCCCGATTCCGATCGGGCTCGGCGCCGCCGTCGACCTGTTCTGCGCCGCCAAGGCGGCCGAGGGTTCGTCGCCCCGGACGGTCGAGTGGTACCAGATGATCCTCATTCGGGCCGTCCGCCGGTTCGGCGAGCCGCGGCCGGTCGACGCCATTCCAGCGGCCGAGCTGCGGGCCTGGCTGCTCGAGCTGCGGGCCTCGCTCGCGCCCGAGTCGATCGCCGGCTATGTCCGCGGTCTGAAGGCGTTCGGCAACTGGTGCGCCGTCGAGGAGGTCGCCGCCGCGGCTGGCTTCCGCGGGCTTCGCCGACCGAAGGTGCCGCACCGGCTCATTGCCCCCTTCTCCGATCCGGAGCTGCGGAGCCTCCTCGCCCTCGCCGACGAGCGCGAGCGGGCGCTCGCGCTCGTCCTGCTCGACACCGGACTCCGCCTGTCGGAGCTCGCCTCGCTGCGGGTCGGCGACGTCCGCCCCGATGGGACGCTGCACGTCATGGGCAAGGGCGCCAAGGAGCGGATCGTGCCGATCGGCGCGAGCGCCCGGCGGGCGCTGGTCCGCTACCTCACCACCCGTCCGAACGTGGCCGCGGGCGATCCCCTCTTCTGCGGGCGCTGGGGACCGGGACTGTCGGCCCGCGGGATCCAGCTTGCGATCGCCCGGCTCGGGCGACGGGCGGCGGTCGGGACCCGCTGCAGCCCGCACACGTTCCGCCACACGTTCGCCCGCGGCTATCTCGTCAACGGCGGCGACGTGTTCAGCCTCCAGCAGATCCTGGGCCACACGACGCTCGACATGGTCCGCCGCTACGTCAGCCTGTCCGAGGCCGATCTCGTGGCACGGCATCGGACGGCGTCGCCGGCGGATCGGCTGATCGGGGTGCGCGGGTAGCTGTCCTCGCCCCCTTCTGAGCGCCGTCCCCAAACCGCACATCTGTTCTACCATCGGGACTCCGCCCCGACGTCGGAGGACCAGATGCTCCAGACCGCCGAACTCCGTGTGCTGGGCGAGCAGAATCCTCGTCTCGAGCATCGCCACGGTGACCGATGGGTGCGCATGGAGAGGACGATCCCGA
>JANMQO010000064.1:0-2635 GCA_031370565.1 Chloroflexota bacterium | reverse complement strand
CCGCTCGGCACGGCCGTCCTCGGCTTCGCGGGCGGCTCACACCTGGATCATGGCGTGATCGATCGGCACGGCACGTACCGGCGGATGGTTCGGCGGCTCGACGGACCGGCGTTTGCCGGTCGGCTGGAGCACCTCCTGGGCACCTACGACCGTAGCGTCGTGGCGTCCCAGCTGAACCTGCTGGGCAGCCATGACACGCCGCGCGCGTTGACCGTCCTCGGCGGCGATCGGCTGGCCTTCCGCCTGGCCGTGCTCCTGCAGGCCACGCTGCCGGGGGCACCGTGCATCTACTATGGCGATGAGATCGGCATGGAAGGCGATCAGGATCCGGACTGCCGGCGGGCCTACCCGGCGGAACGAGACGCCGGTGATCGCTGGCTGCGCGCCTTCGTGCAGACGGTGCTGGCCGCGCGCCACGAGCACGTCGCGCTGCGCCGAGGCACGGTCCGCACGCTCGCGGCCGGCGGGGACGCCGTGGCATTCCTGCGTGAGGCCGAGGGGCAGGTGGCTTTCGTGGCGCTCAATGCAGGCTTGGAACCTGCCACCCTGCCCGTCGAGCTGCCCCACGGGCTGACCGATGGCGCGTGGGGCGAGGTAGCACTGCCGGGCCTGGCGGTCGGCTTGTTGCTGCCCGATGAGCCTGGGGCGGCGGGCAGCGCTGACGGCATCGCTCGCTGGATGCTGACCCTGCCGGCGCAGGGCGCGCTCGTGCTCGTCCAGGGCTGATCGGTCCGTCCGTCGGTCCCGAGTCTCGGGGCCCGGGCCCGCGGCGCCGTCGAGCGGCTCAGCCGGCCTCGGTGACGATGGGTCCAGCGGTGCCCCGGGCGGCCTCGTCGACCACCTGGACGCCAGCGGCTGGGAGGTACAGCCGTTCCGTATACTCATGCAGCATGCGCGTCGTGGAGAAGCGCCAGATCGTGCTCGCCATCGAGCGCTTCATGAGCTCGGTCCAGCGCCTGGGGATCCCATTGGCGTCCCGTTCGTAGTAGCGCGGGATGACGTCCTGCTCCAGGAGGTGGTAGAGATCCTGGGCGTCCGCCCAGTCCTGGGCGCCTTCGTCCGGGTTCGTGTCCCGTCCGCCGATGGCCCAGCCGTTGTCACCAGTGAAGCCCTCGTCCCACCAGCCATCGAGGACGCTGGCATTCACGACGCCGTTCTGGGCGGCCTTCATGCCGGACGTGCCACTGGCCTCCAGGGGACGCCGCGGGTTGTTGAGCCAGACGTCGACGCCCTGGACGAGGAAGCGGGCGATGCGCATGTCGTAGTCCTCGAGGATGAACACGCGGCCACGGAGTTCCTGGGAGCGCGACCGGGCGAAGATCTCCTGGATGACCTGCTGGCCCGGGCGATCGGCCGGGTGGGCCTTCCCGGCAAAGATGATCTGCAATGGGCGTTCACGGTCCCACAGCAGACGGGCCAGGCGGTCCATCTCGGTGAACAACAGGGCGGCGCGCTTGTAGGTCGCGAAGCGCCGGGCAAAGCCGATCGTCAGGGCCTCCGGATCGAGGGCTGACTCGAGCTCGTGGAGGACCGAGGGCGACTCACCATGGCGGGCGAACTGGTTGCGCAGGCGGCCCCGCACGAAGATTGCCAGCTCCAGCTTCTGGCGCCGATGTGCCCGCCAGAGGTCGGCGTCGGGAACGCGCGCGATGCGTTCCCAGAAGCGGCCGCGCTGGCGTTGGGGATCGAGGTCGTCGAGGTCCGCCCCGAGTTCGCGGTCGTACAGGTCCGCCATCGCCGAGCCGACCCACGTCGGCGCGTGGACTCCGTTGGTGATGCCCAGGATCGGTCGCTCGATGAGCCCCTGCCAGGTCGCGTTGGCGGTGGTCGCATGGAGCTGGCTGACGGCGTTGGCGCCGTTCGTCAGGCGCAGCGAGAGGGCCGTCAGATCGAAGGCGTGCGGGTCGGCCGCGACGTCCCGGCCCAGCTCGAGGACCCGCTCGATCGGCACGCCGCCCGTGTCCGGACGCCCATCGCCGTCGAGTAACGGCCCGGCAATCCGGCGCACGAGGTCGGCGTCGAAACGCTCGTTGCCGGCCGACACGGGCGTGTGGATCGTGAACACGCTGCTGCTGCGCACCTGGGCAAAGGACTCGTCGAGCGGCAGGCCCGTGGCCACCAGCTCCCGGGTTCGCTCGGCGAGCAGGAAGGCGGAGTGCCCTTCGTTGAGGTGCCAGACGGCCGGCGCCAGGCCCAGAGCCCGGATCGCGCGGACACCGCCAACGCCCAGGACCAGCTCCTGGTGCAGGCGCATCTCTCGGCCGCGGACGTACAGGATGTTCGTGATCGGTCGGTCCGCGTCCAGGTTGTCGGGTACGTCCGTGTCCAGGAGCAGCACCGGCACTCGGCCAACCTGGGCCACCCAGACGGCCACCGTCAGGTCCCGGCCAGGCAACGGGATCGTGATCCGCAGCGGGCCGCCGTGCGTGTCGGCCGCCTGCAGGAGCGGCAGGCGGCTCAGGTCGTAGTCCGGGTAGGCGTGCTCCTGGTGGCCGTCCGCATCGATCGTCTGGCGGAAATAGCCCTTGTGATAGAGCAGCCCGACGCCGACCAGTGGCAGGGCCATGTCGCTGGCCGACTTCATGTGGTCGCCGGCCAGGACACCCAGTCCACCGGAGTAGATGCCGAGCGACTC
>JANMQO010000077.1:0-3593 GCA_031370565.1 Chloroflexota bacterium | reverse complement strand
GAAGTTCGGCCTCAGGCCGGCATCCACCGCGCAGCTGGCCGGCGGCACGCCCGGGGACAACGCCCGCATGATCGAGGCGGTGATCGACCGGGAACCGGGACCACGCCGGGATGTCGTCCTGCTCAACGCCGGTGCCGCCTTTGTGGCCGCCGGTCGGGTGCGCGATATTGCGGCTGGCATCGTCCTGGCTGCGACGACGATCGATGAAGGGCTCGCTGCCGCCCTGCTTGGCCGACTGCGCCTGGCCAAGCGTCAGGCAGACGAGCAGGCTGAGCAGGCCAACGAGCGGGCCGCATCCGGCAGCGAAGAAGCCCCGGCGTGACCGTGACAACACACGACCCGAGTGCGCCTGACAGCTCGGCGGCCGCTGCCTCCCCGGGCACGCCCCAGGCCCGCCGAGTGGCGGGGCGGGGCAGTGCAGTGGCCGAGATCGCCGCCCGTCGTGCCGTGGACCTCGCGCCCGAGCTGGCTGGCCTGACGTTCTCCGGGCTCGCCCGCGCCGCCGCCAAGGCCCCCGCGCCGCGGCCGTTCGCCGAGCACCTCGCCCGGCCGGGCCTGCACCTCATTGCCGAGTTGAAGCGTCGCTCGCCGTCCGCCGGCACCATCGTCCAGCCAAACGAAGACGCGGTCGCCCGGGCCCGTGCCTATGAGGCCGGTGGCGCCACGGCCATCTCCGTCCTGTGCGAGCCGCACTGGTTCGGCGGATCGATCGCTGACCTCCGGGCGGTCCGGGCGGCGGTCGGCGTACCCGTCCTGGCCAAGGAATTCGTGGTCGACCGGCGCCAGCTCCCGCTGCTCCGCTCGGTTGGCGCGGACGCCGTGCTGCTCCTCGCCGTCCTCCACCCGGCGCGGCGACTGGCGGCGCTCGTCGATGACGCCCTCGAACTCGGGCTGGAACCGCTCGTGGAGGCCCACGATGCCGCTGAACTCGACCGCGCCCTGTCCACTCGCGCCCGCGTCGTGGGCATCAACAACCGCGACCTGCGGACGCTCGAGGTGGATCCCGAGCGGGCAGTCCGGCTGCTCGCGCGCGTCCCCACCGATCGGCTGGTCGTGGCCGAATCCGGCGTCCGCGACCCGGACCTGCTGGCCGACTGGCGCGCCGTCGGGTTCGACGCCGCACTCGTCGGGGAGGCACTCATGCGAGCTGCGGATCCGCGCGCCGCCACGGCCGCGTTCGTCGCCGCCGGCGCCGTGCCCAACGACCCGGCCATCGCGGATCGCACGCCATTCGTGAAGATCTGTGGCGTGACCGATGCCGACGGGCTGCTGGCGGCAATCCGTGCCGGGGCGGACGCGATCGGCCTCAACCTCGTCCCGGGCACACCCCGCGCGCTCACCCTGGTCGAAGCCGCAGCCCTCGCCCGACTCGCCCGGGACGCCAGCGTGCGCACCGCCGGCCGGCCACAGATCGTCGCGATCACGGCGAACGCGGACCCGGCCGCTCTTGCCGAAGCGATCGCCGCGATCGACCCGGATGCCGTCCAGCTGAGCGGCAACGAGCCGCCCGAGTCAGTGGCTGGGCTCGGCCGGCCGGCCTGGAAGGTGCTCCACCTTCCGGCGACCGCGCCGCGAGATCTGGCCGCAACCGCAGCGACGATCGTGGAGACCGGTCGGACCTACCTGGCCGCCGGGACGCAGCGTCTCCTCCTCGATAGCGCCGGTGGGCCACATCCGGGCGGCACCGGCGTCCGCCCGGCGACGGAGCTCGCAACGGCCGTCGCCCGTGAACTGCCGGTCTTCCTTGCGGGCGGGCTCGACAACGCGACCGTGGCCGATGCCCTGCGGACCATCCCGGCCCTCGGCGTCGACGTGGCTTCCGGCGTGGAGGCACCCCGGATCGCAGGCGAGCGACCGCGCAAGGATCCGCTCCGGGTCGCCCTGTTCATCAAACGGGCCCGGGCCGCCCGTCTCGATCGTCCGCACGGGCCGGCCCGTCCCACACCCGTCCACCCGGGCCTGCTCGAGGCCGATGCCCACGGCCGCTGGGGCGTCGCTCGCGAGTTCGGTGGACGCTATGTCCCCGAGACGCTCATGGCGGCCCTCGAACAGCTCGAGCGTGCCTATGCCGAGGTGCGCCAGGATCCGCGCTTCTGGGCGGAGTACCGGGCGCGCCTGGCCACCTACTCCGGGCGTCCGACGCCGCTCTATCGCGCGGACCGGCTGGCCGCCGTCACGCTGGCAACCGCCCGGCGACTGCTCGGCGGGGAAGCGGCAGTCGATGTCGCCGGGCGCCTGCCATCCCGCCTCCGGCTCTACCTCAAGCGCGAGGATCTCGCCCACACCGGTGCCCACAAGATCAACAATGCACTCGGCCAGGCGCTCCTCACCCGCCGGCTGGGCAAGTCTCGGGTGATCGCCGAGACCGGCGCGGGGCAGCACGGCGTAGCGACGGCCACCGCCTGTGCCCTGCTCGATCTGCCCTGCGTCGTGTTCATGGGTGCCGAGGATATCCGGCGCCAGCAGCCGAACGTCCTGCGCATGCACGCCCTGGGCGCCGAAGTGCGGCCGGTGACGTCCGGGTCGGCCACCCTCAAGGACGCCGTCAACGAGGCGATGCGCGACTGGGTGACCAACGTCGAGACGACCCACTACGTGCTTGGCTCGGCGATGGGTCCGCACCCGTACCCGACGATCGTGCGCGACCTCCAGCGCGTCCTCGGTGACGAGTCGGCGGCTCAGCTCCAGGCGGTCGAAGGGCGGCTGCCAGACCTGGTCCTCGCCTGCGTCGGGGGCGGCTCGAACGCGATCGGGCTGCTGGCCAGGTTCATCGCGGAATCCGACGTTCGACTGGCCGTGGCCGAGGCGGCCGGTGACGGCATTGCCACGGGGCGCCATGCCGCCGCGCTCGCCGGGGGCACGCCGGGCATTCTCCACGGCAGCCGCTCACTCATGCTGCAGGACCGCGACGGGCAGGTGGTCGAGGCCCATTCCATCTCGGCCGGCCTGGACTACCCGGGCGTGGGACCGCAGATCGCGGCGCTCATGACGGCTGGGCGGCTCGAGCTCGCGGCGGCAACGGACGCGGAGGCGCTGGCGTCCGTCCGGGAGGTTGCCCGGGTCGAGGGGATCCTGCCAGCACTCGAAACCGCCCATGCCTTCGCGGTGCTGCCACGCCTGCTCGCCGGCCTCGAAGGTTCGGGCGTGCCGTACCCAGATGAGACGGTGGTGCTGCTCGGTCTGTCCGGCCGCGGCGACAAGGACCTGGCGGCCCTGGAACGGGAGGTGCCGGCATGACTGCCCGCCACCGGCCGATGGCGCCCGGCGCGACCGCGGCGCTCGGCGCGACGACGGCGCTCACCGATCGCCCCGCGCGCAGCGGCACGAACGACACACGTGGCGCCCGGCGAATCGCGGCGGCCTTCGGCGCGGCGGCCGGGCAGGGCCGCGCCGCGCTCATCCCGTACCTCGTGGCGGGCTACCCCGACGCCGACACGAGCTTCCGGATCGCACTGGCCGCAATCGACGCGGGCGCCGACCTGCTCGAAGTCGGCTTGCCCTACTCGGATCCGCTGGCCGATGGCGCCACGCTGCAGCGGGCGTCGGGGGTCGCGCTCCGTTCCGGTGCCACGTTTGACCGCTCGATCGCACTG
>JANMQO010000335.1:0-3232 GCA_031370565.1 Chloroflexota bacterium | reverse complement strand
TCGCGCCGGACCGCCAGCACGGTCCCGCTGGGGTTCAGCAGGTCTCCGGCCGGACGCGCGAACACAAGCTCGTCCATGTGGCCGGGGCGACGGCCCGGGAAGGAGCGGGAGCGACGGCGGCGGAGCTGCTGGGGCGCCTTGTCACGGTCCGGATCGAGCACGCCGGGCCCTACGCCCTGCGGGGCACCCTCGCCTGAACGAGCACGGCGCCGGGCCAGCACCCGTGGGCACGGAGGGACGCGCCCTCGCCGGCGGGCGAGGCCCCATCAGCGCCGGACGACCGCCCCTGATCGTCATTGCCGGCGCGACCGCCACCGGCAAGACCGACCTCGCCATCCGCCTGGCCGAAACGCTGGCGGGGGAGGGGAGGCCGGCCGAGATCATCTCCGCCGATTCCCGCCAGGTCTACCGCGGCCTCGACATCGGAACGGCCAAGGCGACGCGCGAGGAGCGTGCCCGGGTCCGCCACCATGCCCTCGATCTCGTCGATCCGGAGGAACCGTTCACCGTCGCCGACTTCGTGCGGGCCAGCGACGTGGCGCTCGAGGAGATCGCCCAGCGCAGCGGGATCGCGCTGCTGGTCGGCGGCACGGGGCTCTACCTGCGTGCCGTCGGTCGCGGTCTGGACGTCGATGCGCTGCCGCACGACGCGGCGATCCGCGCAACCCTCGAAGCCGAACTCACAACCCTGGGTCTGGCGCCCCTGGTCGTCCGACTGCAGGCGATAGCGCCGCTGGCCGCCGCCCGGGTCGAGTTGCGCAACCCTCGTCGCGTGGTCCGCGCCCTGGAGATCGCGACCGTCCGAGGAGACATGCCGCCACCGCCCCCACTCGGCTATCCCGGGCCGGTGCTGTGGCTGGGCCTGACCGTCGAGCCGGCCGTCCACCGCGACCGGATCGCCCAGCGCGCTGCCGCCCAGTTCGGGGCTGGTCTGCTCACTGAGGCCGCCGCCCTGCGCGAGCGTCACGACCCCAGCCTCCCGGCGTTCTCGGCCATCGGCTATCGCGAGGCGTGGGCGGTGCTCGATGGTCAGGCCAGCCGGGAGCAGGCAATCGAGCTCGACGCCCGGCGCAACCTCGCCTTCGCCAAGCGCCAGCGGACTTGGTTCCGCACGGAACCCGACCTCGACTGGCTTGACGCGACGGAGGCCGAACCCGTTCCCGGCGCCCTGGCCCGGATCGGTCCGTTCCTGGACCGAGCGTATGCTACTGGCCCATGACGAACCGCCGAACGACCATCGATCTTGCCCAACCCGTCGAACGAGCGTTTCTGCTTGCGGTCGACGCCGGCGCCGAGGACGGCTGGTCGGCCGAAGACTCGCTGGCCGAGCTGGCCAGCCTGGCCGTGACCGCCGGCGCCGAGGTGGTCGGCGCGGAGTGGCAGAACCGGCGCCACGTCGACCCCAACTGGTACGTCGGCAAGGGCAAGGCCGAGGAGCTCATGGCCGCCAAGAGCGAGACGGGCTTCGACGTGCTCATCGCCGACGATGAGCTGTCGCCCAGCCAGCAGCGCGCGCTCGAGGAGCTGCTCAAGGTCAAGGTCATCGACCGCAGCCGGCTCATCCTGGACATCTTCGCGCAACACGCGCGCACGCACGAAGGTCGCCTCCAGGTGGAACTGGCCCAACTCGAGTACCAGCTGCCCCGGCTCACCCGGATGTGGACCCACCTGTCGCGAACCGGCGGCGGGATCGGGACCCGGGGCCCCGGCGAGTCCCAGCTGGAGACGGACCGGCGGCTCGTCCGCGACCGGATCAAGAAGATGAAGGAGCGGGTCGAACAAGTCCGGCTGCAGCGCGAGACCGCCGCCCGGGGGCGAGATCGGCGACTCATGCCCACCGTGGGCATCGTCGGCTACACGAACGCCGGGAAATCGACCCTGCTCAACGCGCTCGTCGGGAGCGAGGTCGCCCTGGCCGAAGACAAGCTCTTCGCGACGCTCGATCCGACCAGTCGCCAGGTCAAGCTGGGCGACGGCCAGACCGCGATCGTGACCGACACCGTCGGCTTCATCCACAAGCTGCCGCACCAACTGGTGGACGCCTTTCGAGCCACCCTCGAGGAGGTCAACCGGGCCGACGTCCTGATCGAGGTCGTCGACGCCTCCGATGCCCATGCCCCGGAGCACCGGGTGACCGTGCAGGCCGTCCTCGACGAGCTCGGGGCAGGGGAGAAGCCCCGGATCGTCGCCCGCAACAAATTCGACCTGGTGGATCGGACCGCCCTCGACCCGGCAGCGGTGACCCCGATCATCGCCGGCACCGTCTCGATCAGCGCCGTGACCGGCTACGGCCTCGACGCGCTGCGGACCGAGCTCGGCGCGCTGCTCGCCTCACTGTGGGTGGACATCGATGTGGCCGTGCCATACGCCGCCGGGGATCTGCTGGCCCGCGTCCGCGAGCGCGGCGCGGTGGAGCTCGACTACTTGGGCGACGGGGTCCGAGTGCGCGGCCGGGTGGCGCCGGCCCTGGCAGGTGAGCTCGAGGCCGTCGCCGGGCGCGCGGCGCGGGCCTGATGCGTCCTCGATCATCGAAGTACCTGCGGGTCGCCGGCCGCAGTCGGGCCGGCGACGGGGCGGTCATCGCCTGGTCGGTGGCCGAAGGCCGGCGGGGTCGACGCTGGCGCGCGGTCGCCCTGCTCGATGGTGCGATCACGCACACGTTGCTGCTCGAGCTGACGACGGCCGGACGGCTGGCGAGACTCGAGCTGACCACGCCGGCCGGGATGCTCACCCTCCACCCCGAGCCGAACGAAGCCGAGATCCACGGCAATGTCGTCGCCGCCGATGGGCGGGTCCGACCACTCGCCTTCGAATGGAGCCCCGACCATGAGCTCGTCGTCCTCGGGCGTTCGATCGGGACGGCGGTCGCCCTGCACCGGCGACGCGGGTCGCTGGCCGCGGGCGGGTCGCTGACGATCCCGGTCCTGGCGATCAGCGCGTCACTGGCCGTGACGCCCGACGCATTGCGGGTCAAGCGGTCCGGACCGGACCTCTGGCTGGTCGGCATGGCGGACGGTCCGCTGAGCGAATTCACGGTCGACGAAGACGGCCTGCCGCCGGCCGAGGGAACCTGGCCGCTCGAGGATTGAACGCGGCCGGACCCGGCGTCGTGGACAGGCCGTGGACAAGCAGCGCAGAATGTCGGTCGAGCCGAGCAAACTGGTGGATAAGCCCATAGCCAGGCCCAGCCGGCTCACCGTATTGTTGGTCTTGCCCGAAGGGGCCATGACGG
>JANMQO010000327.1:0-4178 GCA_031370565.1 Chloroflexota bacterium | reverse complement strand
CGAGCAGCTCTACGTCCGGCAGGTGAGCGACGATCGTTTCGAGGTCTGCTGCATCCCGTTCTTCCTGTACGACGTTGCGCTCGGCGACATCGTGGCCACGTCACCGAAAGGCGATCGAAAGTACGTCGTCACGAACGTGGTGCAGCCGTCTGGTCGCTACGTGTTTCGGGTGTGGCTCGGCGAGTCGTTGCAGGCGCCGGACGAGATCGTCGAACAGTTGAAGGCGCTCGGGTCGCTGGTCGAATGGTCTTCCCGGAACCTTCTGGCGGTCGACGCAGTCGACCAAGAGCACGCGCAGCTCGTGGCCAACTACTTGGCCGAACGCGAGAAGGCGCAGCAGCTTATCTACGAGACCGGACTGAGTTGATCGGTGGACCGAACTGGGAGGATCCAACGGTGCGAACATGTGCCAGCGAGCGTGATCGACAGCAGAGGAGGCGGCGGGTGATCTGGAATGACCTTAGGCGCGAGTGTCATTGCCGCCTTGATGAGCCGGTCCCTGGTCAGGAGTCGACGTTCGATGACAACGACCGGACCGTCATGGCAAACATCGCCAAGTACGGCTGGCACATCGTCCAGATTCCTGATGGCGCTCAATCGAGCGGCTGGGTGTTCTCGGTCGGCATGTGGCACACGCTCGGGAGCCCGGAACTAGCCGTCTTCGGTATGGCCTCGAACGACGCAAGCCGCCTGATCAACCAGATCGGCGACCACATTCGGTCCGGTCGCTTCATCGGACCTGACGTCGTCCTGAATGACGTGCTCGAGGACGACCGGCCGGTGACGTTCCGAGAGGCCGACAGCAGTTGGTCCGGCCCGATGTTCGGGTACGCGACCTGGTTCGGCCGCCGGCCGCCGCTTCCAGTCGCCCAAGTGGTGTGGGCCGATACTCAGGGACGTTTCCTCTGGGACGACGGAATCGACGACTGGTACCGCCAGACCCAACCGAGCCTATGGATCCCGGCAGATGAACATCCGCAGGGTCGATGGAGCGGGGCCCTGATCCAAGGACCCTGGGCCTTCCCGGATCCGCCTGATAGGGTCGCGTTCACGACCAAAGGCATCGCCTTTGCGGGTCACCCCATCCTGTACGTAGTTCACGACTCCAACGGAGACTGGCAGTTCCTCGATGGCCAAGATGTGACCCCGGAAGACGCGGCCGTCGTCCATCTCGCGCACGTTGTCGGCGCCCATCCCGGAGTCGTTGGCATCGCGGATCTCCCGAGAGGATGGGAAGCGTTCCGAGAGACCAATATGGGGTCGTGGGCTCGACGCCAGAGAACGGACGGCGGGTAGGTGAACCGCCCTGACTTCGATGGAGACTCTGGCCTGCCCTGGGGTGCGCGTGCAGGGTGGTCGGTGCGTGCCCTAGGGACGTCCCGGACCAGGGTTTGGCGGACTGGCTGGTGTGCCTAAGGATGTACGAAGTCGACGAAATCCCCGACGCACGCGGGCTGGCGTCAGCTGGGCAGGCATGAGAGGACGTTCCCAGGGCAGGCATTGGTCGTCGACCAGCCGTTGGGGGAGCCGCAGCTCGGTGTAGGCGGCGGCGGCGAGCCAGATCCAGCGGTCGGCCTGCTCGGGGGTGCACAGGGCCACTTTGCAGGGCTGGCGAACGACGCTGATACTGCCGAAATGCAACTCGAACAGCTGATGCCGCCGTCCTTCGCTGCTCCGGCTCCCGTGTCGGTGTCGGTGACATCGCCGCTGGACCCTGAAGCAGTATTGGATCAGCTCCTGTCAAGGGACAGCGGGACTTCCTCCTGGGCGGACACGAGATCTCCATCGCCGCGGACACGTGATCTCCACGCCGGCGGACAGCGGATCTCTCGTGCTGGTCAGCTGAGCGGCACCACCCCCTTCCCCGCGGTCGCTTCGGCGAGCCTGAAGGAGGCGCCCTCGGTGAGGACGACGTGGGCGTGGTGGAGAAGCCGGTCGACCGTGGCCGTGGCCAGGGTCTTGGGCATGATGGTGTCGAACCCTGAGGGGTGGAGGTTGCTGGTGACGGCCACGCTGCGCCGCTCGTAGGCGGCATCGACGACCCGGTAGAAGGCCTCGGCGGCCTCGATGCCTGCGGGCAGCATCCCGATGTCGTCGACGACGATCAGGTCGGAGCGGCAGATCCGGGCCACCACCCGTCCGGTCGAGCCGTCGACCTTGGCCCGCCCGATCGCCGCGGTGAGGGACTCGAGGCTGAACCAGGCGACCCGCCGCCCGGTGTTGATCGCGGCCGCGGCGAGGCCCTCGAGATAGTGGGTCTTGCCGGTGCCCGAGGGACCGGCAAGGACGAGGTTCTCGGCCCGTCCCAGCCATTCGAGGGTGGCGAGCGCGTGCTGGGTCGGGAGCGGAATCGCCGACTCCGCCTCCCGCCAGGACTCGAGCGTCTTGCCCGACGGGAAGCCGGCCGCCCGCCGGCGCATCGCGGTCGTCGCCGCGTCCCGCCCGGCGGCCTCCTCGGCGAGCAGGACCCGGAGCACCTCGGCCGGATCCCAGCGCTGGGCCCGGGCGGTTGCACAGACCTCGGGTGCCGCCCGCCGGATGTACGGCAGCCGGAGCCGATGGAGGACCGCCGTGAGCTCCGAGGGCAGGGGCGGCGGCTCGGGCGGGTTCATCGCCCGAAGCCGTCCCAGGCGCCGGTGCCCGGCTGGGCGCTGAACGCCTCGTCAAGGGTGGTCAGCGCAGCATCGGGCGCGCGACCGGCGAGATAGTCGAGGATCGAGGACAGGTCGCCCTCGGCGAAGCGCCCAGCGGCGGCTGCGGTCGCGAGCGCCACCTCGACCCGCTCACGTCCGACGAGTGCCGCGAGCTCGACCGCACGGGCCATCTTGGCCCGCACCCGGACCGTGCCTGACGCTGCCGCCTCGACGAGCCAGGCCTCGGCGCCCGGGCCGATCAGCAGGAAGGCCCG
Source organism: Chloroflexota bacterium (assembly GCA_031370565.1). GTDB lineage: Bacteria > Chloroflexota > Limnocylindria > Limnocylindrales > CSP1-4 > Chersky-267. The sequence continues at coordinate 1,270 of JANMQO010000327.1, read as the reverse complement.
TTCCGTCGGGTCGACCGGTCTCGGCCGGGCTGCGCGGGTTCCCCGCCCGGCCGGATGGTCGAGAAAGTGGGCGTCGTCAAGCCTGGGCTGGCCCGGCGTCGAGCGGGGGTGGCGGGCGATCTCGGCCAGCCCGTCTTGCGTCCGGGCGACGATCACGACCTCGTCGCCCGCGACCCGCACCCAGACCTCGGCACCGACGAAGGCGCGCGGGGTCGAGTAGCGGACCGAGCCCAGCCGGATGGTCTGGTCGTCACCCACCGTGCGGGTCTCGCCCAGGGCTGCGGTGTACGCCTCGGTGGGCAGGACGTGGAGGTGGGCGCGCTCGACCGCGAGCCGGTCGTCGGGCCGCGCGGCGGTCTCGCGGTGGACCCGGGCATTCACGGTCGCGCAGAACGCGACGCAGGCCGAGGCAAGGTCGCCGAAGCTCGCATAGGCCGGCAGGAGGTTCGCCTCGGTCGGGACGAGGTCGGCCTTGGCGATCTTGACCGTGCTCTCCGAGCCGCCCTTGCTCTCGGGATCGAAGGGCACGCAGGCATTGACCTCGACGCCGTAGTGGCGGCCGGCGGCGACGATCTCGGGGTGGCGGACCCCGACGCCCGCGATCCGCTCGATCGTGATCGTCCGCTCGTTGTCGGTGAGGGCGTACGTCGGTGCCCCGCCGATCTGGCGCAGGGTGGCATCGAGACAGGCGAGCAGCGACCCGAGCGTCCGGTCCCAGGTGGGGATGACCACCCGGAAGCGGCTCCAGGCGAGCCAGGCGCAGAAGAGGAGGGTCGGGCGGCCGGCGATGACGGGTCCATGGCCCCAGTCGAACTGGAGCCACATGCCGGGCTCGGTGATCCAGGGCCGGTACGTCCGCCGCCGGCCGGCCCGGAACGCCGCCTTCGCCCGCCGGACCGCGCGACGGGTCGTCCGCTCGCTCGCGGCATACGGGGCGAGAGGATCGAGGGCGCACAGGCGCTCGTGGACGATGTCGGCCCGGACCCGGCCGCCCGAGCGCTCCACGAGCTCCTCGATCTTGGCGCGGTACCGGTCGACGAGCATCGGCCGGGCGACCCGTTCGTTGGGGTCGGCGCCCGTGTCACGGGCCCCCACGTAGCGGGCCACGGTCTTGGGATCGCAGCCGGCAAGGTCGGCCGCCGAGTGGGCGCAGCGGGTGAGATCGAACGCTTCGAGGATCTCCATGATCTCCCTGTCAGACTTCTGCACGGTCCCTCCGGTTCGGGTGGCTTCCTTGGGTGTTGGAACACCACAAGGGTCACCCAGCCGG
>JANMQO010000296.1:0-36445 GCA_031370565.1 Chloroflexota bacterium | reverse complement strand
ACTTCTCAGGTGGGAGACCGACGACGACGCGAGGTACTGTCGAAGGCGCCATCGCTGCTGTGGCGTCAGCCACGGGGCTTGGTTGCCAGCCGCCATGAACAGCAGGCCCCACGCAGCCGCCGGCGAGAATCGCCGCCCTCGTTCAGTAATCAGAGAAGATGGGGCGTCTCACCGAATCTTGGCAGAGAGGGGAGGCGGCCGGGCCCGGCGGGGTTTGTCACATGACGGCAATGTCCCGCCCGATGTCGATGTCCTCGCCGAACGTCAGGGTCTGCTAGCGTGCGCCGCAGCCATGGCACTCGATCCGCAGGAGTCCCAGTGACCGACACGCAACCTCGCGCTGCCGACGACCGCGCACCCGATCACGCGACGGCGGGGCGAGTAAACACCCGCTGGCTGCTTCTCGCGCTGGCCAGCCTCGCCGGCTTCGTGCTCTTGACGGTGGCGGTGGCCAGCCGGGTCGTCTTTCCCTTCGATCAGTCCCTGCTCGCGCTTGCCCACAGCTGGGATGGCCAACCGGATATCTGGAAGGCGATCACGGAAACAGCGAATATCCCGCTCATCGTCATCGGGCTTGGGTTCGTGTCCTGGTTGTTCCTGACGAAGCGCCGTCGCGAGGCGATTCTCGTGCTCGTGATGCTCGCGGCGGTGACCGTGGGAAGCGAGGCTGTCAAGCAGCTCACCCTCCGACCCCGGCCAGTGACCGGCACGGCCGCCGGGATCCCCGGAGTCATCTACAGCTACCCGTCCGGGCACGTGCTCGAGGCGTTGACGATCCTGGGGTTCGTCACCCTGCGGGTCTGGCGTAGTGCCCGCCCGCTCGTGCTCCGGGTGGCCGTCGCCATCGCCGTGGCCGTCGAAGTCGTCCTCGTCGGGATCGCCCGGCTCGTCCTGGAGGCGCACTATCCGACCGATATCCTCGCTGGCGTCCTGGCTGGGATCGGCGCGCTGGGCCTCTATGCCTGGTGGACGAGGCCCGGTGCCTGGGCCGACCAGCCCACGTCTGCGGGCGGGCCGACGGCTGAAAGCGGTCCGCTGGGTCCCGTCGATCCGGTACAGCCGGGGATCCCCGGAACGGTCGTCCGTCCTTCGCCCACGGCCGCAACCGCGACGGTCGTCATCGGTCTGGCCGGCTTGATCGCCAGCCTCATCGTGCTGGGCTCGATCGCCGAGGGCGTGCGCACGCAGGAGGTGTTCGCGCTCGACACGTGGGCGACGCCCTTCTTGCACGGCATCGCGTCGCCGGGTCTGGATCTGCTGATGAACACGCTGACGGACGTCGGGTCGAGTCTGATCATCGTGCCCGGCTTCGTCGCCGTCGTCGTCTGGCTGCTCTGGAAGCGCCGCTACGGTGCCACCAGCTTCCTGACGGTGGCGAGCGGCGGCGCCTTGATCATCCAGGGGACGATGAAGCTCTTCTTCCAGCGCCCGCGTCCGCAGCTCGGGTATGCCCACGTCCTGCCTGACTACAGCTTCCCGAGCGGCCATACGATGAACGCGGTCGTCTTCTACATCGCGCTGGGCCTCATCCTCTGGTCGGTCTTCGGCCAGCGGGTTGGCAGGCTCGGACTGGCCGTCGCCGTGGTGCTCGCGTTCGCGGTCGGGGCCAGCCGCATCTATCTCGGCTACCACTACCTGACGGACGTCGTCGGCGGGCTCCTGGCCGGGATCGCCTGGCTGCTCGTCGTGGGCGCTGCCTTCCACGCTCGACCGGCCTGGTGGCGATGGGGATCCGCGGATGCCCCGGAGACCAGCCAGCCCGACGGCCCTGACTCGGCGGCGGTGCGCTGACGGGGCGATCCGCGAGATGCGGCACCGAGGCGACTCATGGCACGCCAGCCTTGACGTCGACCACGACGGTCGGCCAGTCGAGCAGCCTCAGTCCCTGCGCGACGGATCCGTCACCTGCCCAAGGAAGAGGATGGCTCCGGTCGCCTGGTCCTGGAGGATGAACAGGAACGGCCGATCGACATGGACAGTCACCGGCACGAGTGGCCGCGCCACGCCCGTCAGACCCATCATGACCGCGGTTGCGGCGGTCGCGGCCGTGCCCTTCTCGTCGACCGTGATCGTGGCTTGCTGCGTGACAGCCGAGATGGACAACCGTACTTGCGTGGTGATGCCCGAGAAGTCGGCCCGCGTTGGGTCGAAGGCGAGTGACATGCCGAGGGAACGGAGGGTTGCGGCGAGGTCGGCTCGGGTGTCTATTGCGAAGCGCGGCAGGGTGATGGTCACTGCTCGTGGCCGTCGGGCGTTCGTGATCTGGGCCAGCGTCGCCGCCGTGAGGTGCGCCTTGAAGCCGGCGAGATCGTCGGGCAGCACGATCGTCATCGTCAGTGAGCTGCCGGAGTAGGGCAGGCTGACCGCCTGCCAGCCGGACCCCTGCGCATAGGCGAGCGTGCGCTGGTGGTCGGCGAGAGCCATCATCGGTACCTGGACGACAGATCCATCCGGACGGGTGAAGGGCCCTGGCTTCGTCGCCTTCGGATTGAACTGGGCGGCCCAGGGTGCCGTCAGCTCCATGGTGTTGACCAGTGTCAGGCGGGTCGCGTTCGTGACGCTGCCGCTGCCGAGTAGCTGCCCGATACGACCGTCGGTCTGCGCCGCCACCCAGGCGTTGATCAGGGCACGCGCCGCCTCAGGGTCGCGCGCGTAGTCCACCAGGCGCAACCCGGTGCCGAACCGGGCCGCCAGCGTGTCGAGGTAGGTCGGGTCGATCGCGAAGCCGGCCTGGACGAACGGTGCGTTTTCGACCTGGAGGCGGACGAGAATCGGCCCGACGGGCCCCTTCGGGTTGTCGTTCGTCTGGGTGAGCCCGGCGAGCATCTGGTCGAGTGAGCCGATCGGGTCCGTCCAGCGCGACTGGGGTCCGTCCTGGTGGAGCACCGCGTCCATCTGCGTCGCGGTTGCGCCGCGGGCGCCGGCCCGGGCCATGTCCAGCGCGAGCGCGAGGCTCGTCGGCGAGATGACGACATTCTCATCGCCCTTCGCCACCTGCCGGAAGACTTCGAGCCCGAACGCGTCGATGGCGCTCGCTTCGACCTGCGCCGCGTCGAGCGCCACGGGGACGCGGGCCGCGCTCGACTGGGCCAGCACGATCCCGTCGAGACCGAGGGTGTATGCGGGCCCGGGCGCGGAGGCGGAGGCGGAGGGTGCCACAGGACTGCTGCTGGGCCGCAGTGCGGACGGCAGCGGCGTCGGCGGCACGGTCGCCGATGGCGTCGACGTGGCCGCGCACGCCGCCAGGACGACCGACAGGGCCGCGACGGCGATCGCGGTCCGACGCTGGTAGATCCGTGTCACCGACGTCCTTGCGCGCACCGTCCACCCCCTGCTGGCTGCCATCGACACACCGACGACGGCTGCCGCCGCCCGAATGTGGCGCGACGGCGAGCAGCTCGTGCCGCCGACTGACCCGCTACCCGCCCCCAGCGTGAAAGAGTGGCGATATCAGGCCGCCGAGCCGCGTGAAATAGAAGACGAGGACGAGGACAAGCAGCGCGATTCCCAGGATGAGCCACTCGGTGCGCCCCATCGGCCGTGGCGGTTCGTTCGACGGCGGCAGGATGACGATGAAGAAGGTGGCCAGGGGGCCGATTGCGAGCGAGAGGATGAACCACAGGAGACCGTTGCGCCGCTTCCCCTGGGCGAGCCCGGCGTTGATCAGGGCGAGCGTTCCCCACCCGATGGCGTAGCCTGATTGACCTGGCATGAGCGCTCCCCCTTGTCCTGTTCGGTCCTTCCGATCGTCGCCGGACACGGCACCCGACGCTCGGGTGTCACGCGAATCGTATGATGCCACCGTGTCTTCCGCCACTGATCCCCACGCCGACAACTTCGCCCAGGCCCATCGACTCGGCCGGGTCCACCATATCGCGCTCATCGTGCGCGATCTCGACGCGTCACTCGGGTTGTACCGGGACATCCTGGGGCTCCCGGTGGAGACCGTCCTGGACATCGCCAGCGACGGGGTCCGGATCGCGTTTCTCCCAGTGGGCGAGTCGAAGGTGGAGTTGGTTGAGCCGACCGACGAGACGACCGGTGTCGCCCGCTTCCTGGCGTCGAAGGGGGAGGGTTTCCATCACGTCTGCTTCGAGGTGGCCGACCTCGCGGACACGCTCACCCGGCTCGCCATCGACGGGATTGAGCTGATCGACACGGCTCCCCGCCGAGGCGCCGAAGGACCGGTGGCCTTCCTCCACCCGCGGAGCTGCCAGGGCGTCCTCATCGAGCTCATCGAGGCGCCGGGCGGACCATCCTGGGCGGCCCTGGGCTACTGAGCACGGACCTGGGCTACGAAGTTCGGCCCTCGACTACCGAGCGTCCCCTCGACTACCGAGCCCGGAAGCCGGCCTCGCGCAGGATCGCGGGGATCTCGGTCGGTGAGCCGGCGACCCGGATGCCGGCTGCCTCGAGCGCGGCGATCTTCTCGGCCGCGGTCCCGGCACCACCGGAGATGATCGCGCCGGCGTGGCCCATCCGCTTGCCCTCCGGAGCGGTCCGGCCGGCAATGAAGGCGGCCATCGGCACGCCCCGCAGATGCTCTGCCGCCCAGGCGGCCGCCTCTTCCTCAGCGGATCCGCCGATCTCCCCGATGAGCACGATCGCCTCCGTCTCGGGGTCCGCGGCGAAGAGCTTGAGCACATCGAGGAAGGTCGTGCCGATGATCGGATCCCCGCCGATGCCGACGCAGGTCGACTGGCCGATCCCCGCGTCGGTCATCGCCTGGACGGCCTCGTAGGTCAGGGTCCCGGAGCGGGACACGACCCCCACGGCACCCTCCCGGTGCACCACACCGGGGATGATCCCGACCTTGGCCCGGCCCGGCGAGGTGGCGCCGGGACAGTTCGGGCCGATGAGCCGGGCGCCGGCGGCCCGCACCACCTCGACGGTCCGGAGCATGTCCAGGGCGGGGATCCGCTCGGTGATGCAGAAGATCGTCTGGATCCCGGCGCCGACCGCTTCGAGCACGGCATCGGGGGCGCCGGCCGCGGGCACGAAGATGCACGAGGTGTTGGCGCCGGTGGCCCGGACCGCCTCGGCCACCGTGTCGAAGACCGGGACGCGCCCGTCGAGCACGGTCTGGCCGCCCTTGTTGGGCGTCACGCCGGCCACCAGCGGGGTGCCGTACTCGAGCATCTGGCGGGAGTGGAACTCGCCCTCGCGACCGGTGATGCCCTGGACGACGAGGCGGGTCTCGCGACCGACGAGGATGCTCATGCCCCCACCGCCTGCGCGGCTGCGACGGCCTTGGCCGCCGCCTCGTCCAGGCTGGCCGCGGTTTCGAAGTGCGCTTCGGCGAGCAAGCGTCCGGCCTCGGCCGCGTTCGTCCCGACGATCCGGACGACCATCGGCACCTCCCGCTGCTGGACGGCCCTGGCCTCGATCAACCCGCGCGCGACCTCGTCGCCCCGGGTGATCCCGCCAAAGATGTTGACCAGGATCGCCTTCACCTTGGGGTCGGCCAGGATGAGCCGCATCGCCTCGGCGACCTTGTCCGAGCGAGCCCCGCCGCCGATGTCGAGGAAGTTCGCGGGCTCCCCGCCGGCTCGCTTCACGAGGTCCATCGTGGTCATCGCCAGGCCGGCGCCGTTGACCATGCAGCCGATCGTGCCGTCGAGCCGGATGAAGCTGATGCCCTCGGCCCGGGCTTTGGCATCGGCGGGATCCTCCTCGTCTGGGTCGCGCAGCTGCTCCAGGCCCGGATGGCGGTCCAGGGCCGAATCGTCGAGTGTGATCTTGGCGTCCAGGCAGACCAGCCGCTGCACGATGGCCCCGTCGGCGGCCGCTTCGCGGACGACTGCCAGCGGGTTGACCTCGACCAGGTCCGCATCGTTGGCCAGCATCGTCGTCACCAGGCCCCGGGCGATGGCCACGAAGTCGCGCAGGAACGGTCCGCCGAGCCCGATCGCGAAGGCGAGCTGACGAGCCTGCCAGTCGAGCAGGCCGAGGTGTGGGTGGGCGGCCACTCGATGGATCGCTTCCGGTGTCGCCTTGGCGACCTCCTCGATCTCGACGCCGCCCTCGGCCGAGGCCATGACCACGATCCGCCGGCTGGACCGATCCAGGATCGCGCCGAGGTAGTACTCCTTGACGATGTCGGCCGCCGCGGCCACGAGCACCTTGCGCACGGGGAAGCCTTTGATCTCGAGGGCCAGGATGGTTGCCGCGACGACTTCGGCCTCGTCCGGTCCGGCGGCCAGCTTGACTCCGCCGGCCTTGCCCCGACCGCCGACGAGGACCTGCGCCTTGACGACGACCTGCTGCGCACCGCCGGCGAGCATCCGGGTTGCAGCGGCGCGAGCCTCGGCCGGGGTGTGGGCCACCTCCCAGGCCGGAACGGGCAGGCCCTGGGCGAGCAGGAGAAACTTGGCGTCGGCTTCCTGGATCTTCACGCGCGGCTGGCTCCTGGGTGCAGGCGGGCGGCCGGAACGCTCGGCCAACGGGCGGGCGGGAGGTTCGATGGTACAGGATGGCCGTGGGTCATGGCTGCCGGCGATCCTCGCTCGCGGCCGAGTGTGCTCCGCAGTCCGAGGCCCTGGCGTCGGGTTGTCGCGTGCAGCGGCGTCGGTTGTCGTTGTTGTGCGGCGTCGGTCGCGCGCTTCGGACTAGAATATCGGCCCGTAGACCACCGGCCGCGCCGATCGGTCCCGATCCGTCCGCCATGGAGGCCCGATGCTGTTCCGGTACCGCGGAAGCGAGGGGATGCTCGCCTGGGCGTTCCATCGGATCTCCGGCGTCGCGATCTGGGCCTTCGTCATCGTCCATGTCGTCGACATCTACCTGGTCGGCGGCAACCCCAAGGCCTACGACGAGATCCTGAAGATCTATGCCAGCCCGGTCGGTCGGCTGGGCGAGACGGTCCTGGGTGCGGCCCTGCTGTACCACGCGCTCAACGGCCTGCGGATCATCGTGATGGACTTCTGGCCGGTCTTCACCCGCTACCAGCGCCAGCTGTGGTATCTCAACTGGGCGGTCTTCGCGCTCGTCGGAGTGCCGGTCGCGATCGTCATCCTCAAGCCGATCTTCGGGCTGTAGGAGACCGACCATGACGACCCCCAGGTACTCCCGGTCGGGTCGCGTCCGTCCCAGCGGCGGCGGCCCGGAGACGTTCATCTGGTACCTCATGCGGCTGACCGGGCTGGCCCTGTTCGTGCTGGCCCTGACCCACTACCTCATCCTGCACGTGCTGTACGACCCGTCTCGCCAGAACGCCGAATGGATCACCACGATGCGCTGGAACAGCCTGTTCTGGCGGGCCTTCGACTGGTCGCTGCTCATGATGGTCCTGGTCCATGCGTTCCTCGGCGTGCGGACCGTCATCACCGACTACCTCCATGGCGGTGCCCGGACGGCCACGCTGATGGGCCTCTACCTCATCGCAATCGGCCTGTTCGCGATCGGTACGCTGGTGGTGATGACCCTGCCCACGGTCGTCCCGAAGGGCTGAGCCCAACCATGCAGCACGAGTTCGACGCGGTCATCGTCGGTGCCGGCGGGGCCGGTCTGTGGGCGGCCCTGGAGCTCGCCTCGGCCGGCGTGCCGACGGCGGTCCTGTCCAAGCTCTACCCGACTCGCTCGCATACCGGAGCCGCCCAGGGCGGCGTGTGCGCTGCCCTGGGCAACCTCGAGGAGGACCACTGGGAGTGGCACATGTTCGACACCGTCAAGGGTGGCGACTACCTCGTCGACCAGGACGCTGCCGAGATCCTCGCCCGCGAGGCGATCGAGACGGTCATCGAGCTCGAGCACATGGGCCTGCCGTTCAACCGGACCGCGGACGGCAAGATCGACCAGCGCCGGTTCGGCGGGCACACCCGCAACTTCGGCGAAGCCGCCGTCCGGCGCTCGTGCTTCGCTGCCGACCGGACCGGCCACATGATCCTCCAGACGCTCTACCAGCAGTGCATCAAGGCGGGTGTCCGGTTCTTCGACGAGTACCACGTGGTGGACCTGATCGCCGCCGGTGGGCCGCTCGGTGGGGGCGGCCGGGCAGCCGGCGTGGTGGCCTACCGGATCGCCGACGGAGAGATCCACACGTTCCGCGCCAAGGCCGTCCTGCTGGCCACTGGCGGGTTCGGCCGGATGTTCCGGATCACCTCGAACGCCTGGAGCCTGACCGGCGACGGGGTCGCCCTAGCCTACCGCCACGGTATCCCGCTGCAGGACATGGAGTTCTACCAGTTTCACCCGACCGGGATCGTCGGGATCGGCATTCTGCTGTCCGAGGCCGCCCGGGGCGAAGGTGGCTACCTGCTCAACGACAAGGGCGAGCGGTTCATGGAGCGCTACGCACCCAAGCTCATGGAGCTCGCCCCGCGGGACATGGTCAGCCGAGCCATGCACCTGGAGATCCGGGCTGGGCGCGGGATCGGCGGCAAGGACTTCCTGTACCTCGACGTGCGCCACCTGGGCCGCGCGGTCATCGAGGAGAAGCTGCCCGATATCACGGACTTTGCCCGGGTCTACCAGGGCGTCGAGCCGATCACCGAGCCGGTCCCGGTCCAGCCGACGGCCCACTACGCGATGGGCGGGATTCCGACCGACATCGAGACCCGGGTGCTGCGCGACGAGCACAACACGGTGGTGCCCGGGCTGTACGCGGCGGGCGAGTGCGCCTGCGTCAGCGTCCACGGGGCGAACCGGCTGGGCACCAACTCGCTGGTTGATCTGCTCGTGTTCGGCCGGCGGGCCGGCCGCCAGATGGCCCGCGATGTCCGGGGCGGAGCGCTGCCTGAGATCGTCGGAGACCCGACGGAGTCCGTCCGGGCCGAGTTGCGGTCGATCGTCGCCCGACCGACCGGCGAGTCGGCCGCCCGGATCAGGGCGGAACTGGCCGACGTCATGATGGACAACGTGGGGGTCTACCGGGATGCCTCCACGCTTGGCGCCGCACTGCCCAAGGTGCGCGAGCTGCGTGACCGCTACAGCCGGGTCAAGGTCGACGACAAGGGCAAGGTGTTCAACACGGATCTGCTCGAGACGCGCGAGGTGGGCTACCTGCTCGACTGTGCGGAAACAACGGTGGTAGCCGCACTGGCCCGGCGGGAGAGTCGCGGCGCCCATGCCCGCGAGGACTACCCGGACCGCAACGACGTCGACTTCCTGGCCCACAGCCTGGCCTTCCAGGGCGAGGGCGGCCCGAGCCTGCGCTACAAGCCGGTGACGATCACCCGCTTCGAACCCAAGCCGCGCACCTACTGATGGACGGCCGGACCATGCAGGTCGACCTGCGGGTGCTCCGCTTCGATCCGGAGCGCGACGCGAAACCGCACTGGGAGTCGTACCTGGTCGAGTCCGAACCGATGGACCGCGTCCTCGATCTGCTGCACCGGGTGAAGTACGAACAGGACGGTTCGCTCACCTTCCGTCGCTCGTGCGCGCACGGCGTGTGCGGCTCGGACGCGATGCTCATCAACGGGCGCAACCGGCTGGCCTGCAAGATCCGGATCGAACAGCTCGGCCGCAAGCGGATCACGGTCGCACCGCTGCCGGGTCTGCCCCTGGTCAAGGACCTGGTCGTGGACATGGAGGGCTTCTTCGCGAAGTACCGCAGCGTGCAACCGTTCCTCATCGCGGACGGTCCGGTCCCGGAGCGTGAGCGTCGCCAGACCGCGCTGGAACGGGCGCGCTACGACGACACGACCAAATGCATCCTGTGCGCCGCCTGCACCAGCTCCTGTCCATCGTTCTGGGCGCAGCCCTCGTACGTGGGACCGGCGGCCATCGTCAACGCCCACCGCTTCATCTTCGACTCGCGCGACGAGGCGGCCGACGAGCGTCTCGAGATCTTGGCCGACAAGGACGGCGTCTGGCGCTGCCGGACGATCTTCAACTGCACCGACGCCTGCCCCCGCGGGATCAACATCACCCGGGCGATCCTCGAAGTCTCGGCAGCGATCGTGGAGCGTCAGTCCTGAGCGGCGGGTTCTGGGCGGATGAGGAGGTCGATCGCCCGGCCGACGATGCGGCAGGGGAGGGGACGTCGCGCGGTGTCGACGAGCCGCGGCCCCATACCCCCGGGCCGCCGGATCCTGGCGACGGGCCGCCGGATCCCGGTGACGAGCCGCCGCATCCGGCCGGGCCGGGCTCGGTCTCGGCGAGCGTCGGCCGCGAACCATCCGGACGGGGTCGACCGACCGGGCCGGCCGAGCCGGTTCCGCCGGACACCCGGACCCTGCGTCTGATCATCCGGACCGATGGCGCGGCACGCTCCAACCCGGGGCCCGCCTCGGCCGGCGCCGTGCTCATCGATGCTGCCCGCCCGGACGCCCGCCATCCACTGGCACCCCCGCTCGCCAGCATCTCCGACTACCTCGGCGTCCAGACGAACAACGTGGCCGAGTACACCGCGACCGTCCGGGCGCTGCGCCTGGCAGCCGAGCTGGGCGCTCGCGAGGTCCACCTGATGCTCGATTCGAAGCTCATCGTGGAGCAGGTCCACGGCCGCTGGAAGGTGAAGGACGCCAAGCTCCAGCCACTCCACGCCGACGCTCGACGGCTGCTGGCAGGCTTCGCCCGGTGGACCGCCGTGCACGTGCCGCGTGCCCAGAATTCGGCCGCCGATGCGCTCTGCAATGAGGCGATCGATCGTGCCCTGGCCGGTGGTCCCGTCTCGGTGGTCCGCCGCCCGACGGGGTAGACTCGACCGGTCAGTGAGGCGGTCGGATGGTCGCGCGCCGGGTCGGTTCGTCGGCTCGGCTCGAGGAAAGTCCGAGCTCCCCAGCGCAGGGTAGCGGGTAACGCCCGTCCGCCGCGAGGCGAGGAACAGTGCCACAGAGACGAATCCGGCGGCTTCGGCCGGCGGGGTGAAACGCGGCAAACTCTACCTGGAGCAAGGCCACATAGGAGGGCGCAACCCGGCGTCGCTGCAAGGCGACACTGGGGGAGAGGTGCGCTGCCCAGCCCTCGGGTCGGCCGCATGAACCGTCGGGCAACCGGCGGTCGAGATGGATGGCCATCCCCGCGCGGAAGCGTGGGACAGAACTCGGCTTACAGACCGCCTCGCTGACGAAACCCCCCGAACGGCTCAGCTGGCTGGGACAACCGGAGACGTTGGGTGCGAGCCCGCGCTCGCTGCGAGTATCCCGGAGGAGGGGCCCCTGGCCCGCCCCGCCCGACTTCCCGGCCGTGGCCACGTTACGCACGTCACACGCAAACCGCGACGCGCGGGCGCGGGCGAGGGTCCGGCGACGGACAACCGACGTTCTGTCTCCGGACGCGTGCTCAACCCGGGAACCGGAGACCGTTCGCATCTGCGAGCCGCTGGAGCAGATGGCCGCTTGCGTCGAGCGCGTCGATGCGGACCGGCACCGCCGGGACGGTGAGCCAGGCGAGGTAGTAGCCGTTCCCGACGGCCGCCATCTCCTCCGCGCCGTCGTCCGCCCTGACCCGCACCATGGCCGTCCCGGTTGGGACCCGGCCGACGAGGATGTTGGGCCCCTGTGCCGGGGTGATCATGCCGGTATCGAGCGTGAGGCCAGACCGGGTATCCCCGCTATGGCCCCCAGTTGCAGAGACGATGGCCCCGACAGAGCCGTCCTGGGAGCGCGAGACAACGCACAGCAGCGTGTCGGGGCCCGAGACGAACAGGATCACACTCCCTTGCGGGCGGTCTGCCTCGACGGCGACCTGCCAGTCGAAGTTGAGTGTCTGGCCGCCCTTGTCCTCTGTCGCCGGCGGTCGACAGGCCTTTGCCGGCACGCTCGGAAACGGCGCGCCCTGGAAAGGGGCTGGACGGAGGGCCCGGCCGGCCAGGAGGATCGCGATCATCCCCATGACGGCGATCGCGATAAATACGCGTGGCTGACGACCGCGCTCAGGACGCGTTGCAGATCGATCATCTGCCATCGATGGCCCCCTTGGCGGCGTCCAGGACTGCTCGTCCTCGCCCGCGACGGTCAGTCCTCGTCCGGCCGGAAGATATGGGCAGCCGTGCATGAATTGCAGATCGGCAGCGCGGTCTCGAGGTCGCCCAGGGGGATCGGCACGCGCCGTTCCGGGAACAGGCACTCGGCCTCGTAGATCCGCTCCGCTCCGACCTTGACCGCGACGAGTCGACGGAAGGTGCAGCGCCGGACGCGCTGATCGGCCAGCCGATACAGATCGTGCATCGGTGGTGCGAGCGGCAGCTCGATCGCCATCGGAGGGTCCCAGTCCTGAATTCGTAGCTGTGGCAACGTCGTCGACCCCCTTCCGCCCCTGGGCGCGCACAGTAGCACCGAGGTGTCTACACCGGCAACCAGCGAAAGGTACTAGACTCCGCGCCGACGTCGGGTCGGACACGGCTTCGATGACCGCGCAGGAGGACCTGTGGCTGAGCTCGCCCCGGATCTGTCGGAGCCTGGTCGGACACCGTCCTCGGCATCGGACGTCTGCCCGCTGCTGGTCCAGGCGAGCGGCGCCGAACGTCGGCTGGCGGCACCCGATGCGGCGAACCGCTGCGGGGCATGGACACCGCCGCGCGCCATCGGGCTGCTCCAGCAGCGGCTTGTCTGCCTGGACGGCGCCCATGCCGATTGCCCGCTCTTCATCCGATCCGGGGCCGCGCCACGAGGCAGCCGCGCTCGAGCCGGCGTTGGGGCAGGTCGGGCCATTCCGTCCCCGGGCCTGGCCCCGGGCACAATCCCTGCCGCCGAGCCATCCGAGCGCCCCGTCGCGGCGGGTCGATGGGCCCGGTCCCGGTATCGACGCGCCGCGGTGACGGGCTCGCTGCCATCGCCTACTGTGATCGCGTCGATCCTGCTCTTGGCGGCACTCGCGGTTGCCTTTGCGTTCCTTTCGATCCGCGGCGGTTTGGCCCTGCCGGCGGGGGAACTGGCTACCGAGAGCGCCGTAGCGTCGGCCGGCGGGCCTGTCGCGTCGCCGCCGCCGCCGAGTGTCTCCTTGCCGCCGTCGCAGAGTCCGTCGCCCAGCCCGGCCGGCACGCCGTCGCTCAGCCCGGCCGGCACGCCGGCGGCTTCCTCGGCTGCCTTGCCGACCGCCTACGCCGGTCTGGATCCCTGCCCTGACCGACCCAACTGCTACGTCTATCGAGTCCGATCCGGGGACACGATGACGTCCATCGCACGGCATTTCGGGATCACGCCGCAGGCACTCCGCGCGGCCAACCCGGAGATCAGCGATCCGAACCTCCTCCACGTCGGAGACATCCTCCGGGTCCCGCTGCCGCCGGCCTGATCGGTCCGCGCCGACTCGACCCGCCGAGGCGCCCATCTGCCGGAGGCCCGACCTGCCGAGGCGCCCACCTGCCGGGCGCCCACCAGCCGCAGCGGCAGCTCTCCCGAATTTCGTGCGTCTGGAGCATTGACGTGTCCCTGCCGTGATGTAGAATGCGGCGAAGTGGCGCGAAGTGGCGCTAAGTGGGGAGAAGTCCCACGGTTCAGCCAGGTCCCGGGCCCAGCCCGGACGCAGCCAGGCCAGGACCAGCTCCGAGCAGCACTGACGTGAGACAGGGAAGACCCACAGGTGTTCACCGGCGAGTACCGGCACTCGGTGGACGACAAGGGGCGGATCGCCGTCCCTGCGAAGTTCCGCCCGCAGCTCGACGGCGGCGTCTACGTGGCGCGCTGGGTAGACACCTGCCTGGCCATCTTCCCGAAGCTTGAATTCGAGGCACTGGCCAACCGGGTTGGTGCTCTGGGCATTGCGGACCCGAGTGCCCGCAACTTCAGCCGATCGCTGTTCGCCAGCGCGTACGAGGTGGAACTGGATCGCCAGGGCCGGATCGTCGTGCCTGCCTCGCTACGCGAGTTGGCCGGGCTCGAAGGCGACGCCGTCGTGGTCGGGGCGCGAGATCACGCCGAGATCTGGGCGCCAGCCACCTGGGATGAGTACCGGGCGGCCATGGCTGCTCCGGATGCCCTTGCGGTGCACCTGACCGGGCTGGGTATCTAACCGGGCCGAGGCGGCCCCCAACCATATGCGCTTCCAGGGTCCGCTCGGGATCCGTCGAAGAGGTCTGGAGACGAGATGAAGGGTGAGCACCTGCCGGTGCTGGTGGAGGAGGTCGTCATGATGCTCGCGCCCGCTCCCGGCAGCCTTCAGATCGACGCCACGCTCGGTGGCGGTGGGCACACCGAGCGGATCCTGGAGGCGACCAGCCCCGACGGCCGTGTGCTTGGCCTTGACGCCGATGCGGCGGCCATCGCCAGGGTGCGTGACCGGCTCGCCCGGTTCGGGCCGCGGCTCGTGCTGCGACAGGCGAACTTCCGGGAGCTGGCCTCGGTCGCGCCGGAGGCTGGCTTCCCCGCGGTGGACGGGCTCCTGTTCGATCTGGGCCTGTCGAGCTTCCAGCTGGCGGACGTGGAGCGCGGCTTCGGGATCCGGACCGGTGGGCCCCTCGACATGCGCTTCGACGCCTCCCGTGGCGTACCGGCCGCGGAGTTGCTGGCGACATTGGGCGCGGCCGAGCTGGCCACCCTCTTTCGGAGCTACGGCGAGGAGCCCCAGGCCGGCCGCATCGCCCGGGCGATCGTTGACGTGCGCCGCACCGCCGCGATCACCACGGCCGAGGACCTGGCCGCGCTCGTCGGACGAGTCGCCCCGGGCGGTCCTCCGGGTCGACGGCGAATCCATCCGGCGACCCGCGTCTTCCAGGCGCTGCGTATCGCAGTCAACGCGGAGCTGGCGGCCCTGGAGACGGCGCTGGCGGCAGCGCTCGACCTGCTCCGGCCAGGCGGCCGTCTGGTGGTCCTGAGCTACCACTCGCTCGAGGACCGCATCGTCAAGCGCTTCATGGAAGGCGAACGGAAGGGCTGCATCTGCCCGCCGGCCGTGCCCATCTGCGTCTGCGGTCGGGTGCCACGCCTGCGGCTCCTCGGCAAGTCGATCACGCCGTCCGAGGCCGAACTCCGCCTCAATCCCCGCGCCCGCAGCGCCCGCCTGCGAGCCGCCGAACGGATGGCTGCCTAGACGACAGCGGACCACCACCGCGAGCGGCCGACGAACGCGGCCACGGCCCGCCAAGCGACAGCTCCACTGCCCAGGCACTCATCAGCGCGGAGGAGGTTTCCATGAGCAAGCGTCACCAGGTCAGCCGCCGCCGGTCCTACGGTCGTCGCCAGCACGAAGTCCGCGAGCGGCCGGAGCAGGCGCTCGATGTCGTCGCCGGCGAGTTGGGACGCCGGCCGGAGGAGCACGGCCGCGATGCCTTTTCGTTCCTGGACATCGCGATCGGCCGACGACAGTTCAGCTTCGCGCTGGGCGACTAGTGGCCGTCTACCAGGGCGCTCGCTCACGTCCGAGCTTCCTGCCACAGCTCGTCGACAGCCCGGCTCTCCCGCGCCGTCGAGCGCGCCGGGCCGCCCGGGCCAGGCGCGGCTCGAGTCGCGTGGGGTTTCTGCTCGGGGCGATCGCGCTGGCGTTTCTGCTCGCCTTCTTCTCGCTGGCGCAGAGCGTCCGGGTGTCGGCGACTGGCTACGACATCGACCGGTTGCTCAACGACCAGGCCCACTACCAATCGCAGGCCCAGCAATTGCTGACCGATCTGAACCGTCTCGGACGGGGCCCGG
The DNA here is from genome assembly GCA_031370565.1 of Chloroflexota bacterium. Taxonomy (GTDB): domain Bacteria; phylum Chloroflexota; class Limnocylindria; order Limnocylindrales; family CSP1-4; genus Chersky-267. The sequence continues at coordinate 20,933 of JANMQO010000296.1, read as the reverse complement.
CCATTCGCAAGCAGGCCATCGATCTGGGTCTGGACCAGCTGGCCGAGCCACTCGTCGTCACAGCTCGCTAGGCATCCGATGAACCTCGCCGAGCGGTCTCGCTGAGCATGTCCGGACGGACCGATTCCCGGCCACGCCTGCTCGTCGTCCTGGTCGCCTTCGGCCTGATTGGCGTGTCGCTCCTGGGACGTCTGGCGTGGTGGCAGGTTGTCCAGTACGACAGCCTGTCCCTGGCCGCCCTGCGTCAGAGCACCGCCCGCTTTGAACAACCGGTTCGACGGGGCACGATCTTCGATCGCACGGGCACCGTGGTGCTGGCCACGACCATCACCCGCTACCGGGTAGTGGCGGCGGCGGATCAGCTCACGCCGGCCGAACGGAGTGCTGCCGCCAGCGCGCTGAGCGCCATCCTGGGTCTCGATCCGGACGCGGCGACCGTCCTCGCCAACGCACTGCAGACGGGCAGGCCGTACGTCATCCTCGCCCGCGACGTGGACCAGGCGACCGCTGATCGCATCCGCAGCTCCAGTACCGACGGCGACCTGCGTGGCCTGGGCATCAGTCTGGAACCGGAGCCCGTTCGGGTCTACCCGCAGCAGGGCGCGGCGGCCGGAACCTCGCTGGCGGCGCATCTGCTGGGCTTCGTGAATCACGACGGCCAGGGTCAGTACGGCGTGGAGCAGTGGTACCAGAAGCAGCTGGCCGGTTCGCCCCAGGTCCTCTTCGCCGACCGTGACAGCCTGGGCCGCCCGATGACCGATACGGCCCAGATCATCAGCCCGGGCGTGCCCGGTGCGGACCTCCGGCTGACCATCGATGGCAACCTGCAGCTGGCCATCGAGGAGGAGGTGCTGGCTGCCTACACCGCCGATTCGGCGGTCAGCGTCTCGGCGGTCGTGCTCGACCCGAACAGTGGCGCGATCCTGGCCGAGGCGAGCTATCCGTCCTACGACGCCAACAACTACGGGGCCGTGGCACTCAAGGATCCCTCTCGATTCATCGATCCCATCGTCTCCGACATCTACGAGCCGGGTTCCGTGTTCAAGATGTTCACGGCGATCGCCGCCATCGAGCGCGGCACGATTACCCCGCTGACCAAGATCCACGACACGGGCACGATGCTGCTGGACGGCGGGAAAGCCAGGGTGTCCGACGCCGATCTTCGACCGATGGGCTGGCTGCCGGCACAGGACATCGTGGCCTACTCGCGCAACGTGGGCGCGGCGCGCATCGCGCTGGGTCTGGCGCCCACGCTCGCGCAAGCCTCGTCCATTCTGGCCGGGACCTGGGCGCGCTTCGGGTTCGGTCAGCCGACCGGCGTCGACCTGGCCGGGGAAGCGTCCGGCATCGTCAATGATCCAGCCATCACGCCCTGGCGCGAAATCGACCTGGCCAACGGATCTTTTGGGCAGGGCGTGGCCGTCACGGAGCTCCAACTCGCCATCGCCTACGCGGCGCTGGTCAACGGCGGCACGCTCGTCCAGCCGCATGTCGTGGAGGGGATCGGCAGTCAGGACGTCCCGCGTCCGGAGCCCACCCGGGTGACCTCGCCGGTGGTCAGCCGGATGATGGTCGACCTGATGGCCCACGTCGTCAAGACCGTGCCGTGGTATGCCGCCAAGACACTGATCAAGGGGTTCGACGTGGGTGGCAAGACCGGCACGGCCCAGATCTGGGATGCCAGGGCCAACCACGGGCGAGGTGCCTGGATGAACGACCGGTTCAATCACACATTCGTTGGCTACATCGGCCGGGGTCAACCGGAACTGGTCATCGCGGTCGTCATCCACGAGCCCAGGCCGCTCCAGATCAGCCAGGGTAACCTGCCGCTGGCCGTCGAATCGTATGCGCTGTTCCGCCGGATCGCGACCGACTCGATGGCCACGCTTGATCTGCCCAAGCCGTCCCCGACGAGCGCGCCGCCGGGCCAGTGAGCGGCGCCTGTGCGACACTGGCCAGCGTGACCGACGAGCTGTCGCCGCCGCTGCCCTCGGCCGGGTCGGTGTCGGCGTTCACCCCTTCGGAGATCGCCCGGATCAGCGGCGGACGACTCGAACGCGACAGCGGACGATTGATTCGCGGCGCCGCCGTGGACTCCCGTCTTGTCCAGCCCGGCAATCTGTTCGTGGCGCTGCCCGGCGAGCGCACGGACGGCCACGACCACCTGATGGCAGCAGTCGAGGCTGGCGCGAGCGCCCTGTTGGTCAGCCGACCGGGCTCGCTCCCCGCTGGTCTTGGCAACGTGAGCGTCTTCCGCGTCGGAGCGCCACTGCCCGCCCTGCACGCCCTGGCAGCGGCCTGGCGACGGCGCTTCGCACCACTGACCGTGGGCATCACCGGCAGCCTCGCCAAGACCTCTACCAAGGAGGCCGTCGCGGATGTCCTGGCGACCAGGCTGTGCACGCTGCGCAACGCCGGCAACGAGAACAACGAGATCGGCCTGCCACTGACCGTGCTGCGGCTGGCTGCCGAACACGAGGCGCTGGTCCTCGAGATGGGCATGTACGTTGAGGGTGAGATTGCCGAGCTCGTCCGCATCGCTCGACCGTCGATCGGCGTGGTGACGTCGGTCCAGCCGGTCCACCTGTCCCGAATCGGGACGATCGAGGCGATCGAAGCCGAGAAAGGCCGCCTGGTCGAGGGGTTGCCGCCGGACGGCACGGCCGTTCTCAACGCGGACGACCCGCGGGTCCGACGGATGGCCACTCGAACGGTTGCCCGGATCGTCACCTATGGCTTCGCCGCCGACGCCGACGTGGGCGCCGAAGAGGTGGAGTCGGGCGCCGCTGAGGGGATGCGCTTCGTCGTCCGGACCGCGGGCTGGCGCCGGCCGATGACCATCCCGATGCTCGGGCGGCACGCCGTCCACAACGCCCTGGCGGCGGTGGCCGTGGGCTTGGCGGCGGGGCTGCCTCCCGGCGAGATCGAGCGCGGCCTGGCTGGCAGCGTCGCCCCGCCGCATCGCGGTGAGCTGGTCCGTCTGGGAGCAGTGACCATCATCGACGACTCCTACAACGCGGCGCCGGCATCGATGCTCGCGGCACTCGACGTCCTGGCCGGGTTGCCGGGCCGGCACGTTGCGGTCCTCGGCGAGATGCTCGAGCTGGGTGTCGGGCACGACCTAGGTCACCGGGCGGTCGGTCGGGCGGCGGCCAGGGTGGCCGACCTGCTCGTGGTCGTTGGGGGCGGAGCCCGAGGGATTGCCGACGGCGCGCTGGAAGCCGGTCTGGAAGCCGATCGCATCTACCAGGTCACCGACCGGGCGGCTGCCCGTGAGCTGCTTCGGCCGCGCCTGGTGGCGGGTGACGTGGTCCTCGTCAAAGCCTCGCGGGGGATCGGCCTGGACGTGCTGGTCGACGCCTTGCGGGAGGACCTGGCGTGAGGATCGGCACGGTCGAGCTCATCCAGGGCCTGCTCCTCGCGTTCCTGCTCATCGTCATCCTGATGCCCTCGTACATCCGGCTGCTGCGTCATGCCCGGTTCGGCAAGAACATTCGCGAAGAGGGGCCGGACAGCCACCAGACCAAGCAGGGCACGCCGACCGGCGGCGGCGTCCTGATCATCAGCGTCGTGGCCATCGTCGCCTTCTTCCTCGGTGCTGTCGGCGGCGACACCCCGGACACCTATTCGCCACTGGCGGCCCTGCTCGGGGTAGGCGCGCTGGGCGCCTTCGACGACTACCTGAATGTGAAGACTGGCTCCGGCATCGGGGTGCGCGGCAAGCTCGTCTGGCAGGTCGTGGTGGCGATCCTGGCCGCGCTGTACATCCAGCGCCACTTCGGGATCGATGCCATCCGAGTCCCGTTTGCGGGCGAAGTCGTCATCGGGCCAGCGCTGTGGATCATCTTCGGGGCGCTGGCGATCGTGGCCACCAGCAACGGGGTCAACCTGACCGACGGCCTGGACGGGCTGGCCGGCGGCACGACGGCGATCGCCTTCGTGGCCTACATGATCATCGCCCTGCTCAACGTGCCGCAGCAGCCCAACCTGGCCCTGCTGTGCGCGATCATCATCGGGGCCATGCTCGGGTTCCTGTGGTTCAACGTCCACCCGGCCCAGGTGTTCATGGGCGATTCGGGTTCGCTGGCGCTGGGCGCGTGCCTGGCCGTCACAGCGCTCATCACCGGCCAGATCCTGGTCCTGCCGCTGATCGGCATCGTGTTCGTCGTGGAGACCGCCTCGGACATCATCCAGATCGGCTACTTCAAGCTGAGTGGCGGTCGGCGCGTGTTCAAGATGGCGCCCATCCATCATCACTTCGAGCTGAGCGGCTGGGACGAAGAGAAGATCACGGTTCGCTTCTGGATCGTGGGTGTGCTGGCGGGTCTGCTCGGGGTGACCCTCTTCCTGGCCTCCATCCACCGGCTGGCATGACGACCGTGACGAACCAGCCCCCTGTGCCGACTGTGCCGACGATCGATCCGGACACGCTCACCCTGCGGGCCGTCCGTGACGGGGCACTGGCCGGTCGACCAGTCACCGTCCTGGGCTTCGCGCGGAGCGGCATCGCCCTGGCTCGCTTCCTGGTGGATGCCGGGGCCCTGGTGACGGTCTACGACGGACGTCCCGAGGCGGAGTTGGCCGAGGCGCTGGCTCAGCTCGACGGTCGGCCGGTGCGCCTGCTGACCGGCGCGGCCGTCGATCCGGCGCAAGCGTGGCGTGGCGCGGCGTTGATCACCACCTCACCGTCGGTGAACCCCGACTACCCGACCACGGAGCCGCGACTGCGTGCCGCCCTGGCCGCCCTGGTGGCGGCGCGCGCCGGCGGCGATCGGACCGCGCCCGCGCTCGTGTCCGAAGCGGACCTCGTCCTCCGACTCTGCCCGGCGCCGACCGTAGGCGTGACCGGCACGAAGGGCAAGACGACCACCGCCACCCTCGCGCACGCGCTGCTCTCCGCGGCGCCCAGCCACCGGGCCGTGCTCGGCGGGAACATCGGTCAACCGCTGGTCGAGCGCTTGTCCGACCTGGGCCCGGCGGACCGCGTGGTCATCGAGCTCTCGGAGCTGCAGCTGCCGACGCTGTCCCGCGGTACGACGGTGGCCGTCTTCACGAACGTGACCGCGGATCACCTGGATCGACACGGCACGCTCGAGGCATACCGGGCGGTCAAGCGTCGATTCGCCGAGCAGGTGGACCCCCAAGGTGCCCTCGTGCTCAACGGCGACGATCCGGTGGTGGCCGCGTACGCCGGGATCGGGGCGGCGCCGTCGGTGGTCTATCGGCTGGCCCGGCCGATGGTCGGCGGGGTCGGCATCGTCGACGAGTGGATCGTGGCGGACGCCGTGGCGTGTCTGCCTCTGGCTGGTGGTGGTGTCGCCGCGACCGGCCCGGGCGGCCGGATCCTGCCTCTGCGCGAGCTCGCCATTCCGGGTCGCCACAATGCCTCCAACGCGCTGGCCGCCGTGGCTGTCGCCCTGCTGTTCGGCGTCGCGCCAGACGCCATTCGAGCCGCCCTGGCCGGCTTCGCCGGCGTCGAGCATCGACTCGAGACGGTCGCGCTGTTCGATGGGGTGCGCTACGTCAACGATTCGATGGGCACCCAGCCAGACGCGGTCATCGCGGCGTTGCGCTCGTTTCGGCCGCCGATCGTGCTCATCGCCGGGGGCCGGGACAAGGGTATCGACCTGAGCGACCTCAGTCCCGTCGTCGCGCAGCGGGCCGCCGCCGCGGTGCTCATCGGGGAGAGCGGTGCCCAACTCGAGGCCGACTTCCGGGCTGCCGGCCTGGCTCGGACCGAGCGTGCTGCCACGCTCGAGACCGCCGTCGACAGGGCGGACGCGATTGCCCGGGAGTTGCTCGAGGCGAACCCGTCCGGCGGTCCGGCCACCGTGCTGCTCAGCCCGGCCGCGGCCAGCTTCGACATGTTCGTCGACTATGCGGCGCGTGGCCGGGCCTTTCGGGCGGCCGTCGCGACGCTCGACGCGAGGCGCCAGGCTGGCCTGGGCGCGGAGCCCAAGGCAGGGCGTCGATGCTGACTCCACTCAGCCTGCTCCGCGCGCGAACCGGACCGCGCCCGAAGCGTGGCAGGACCGCGACGCTGGCGCGTGAGACGCACCCACCGGACTACGTCATCCTGGTGGCTGTGTGTGCCCTGTTGGCGATCGGCATCCTCATGGTCTTCTCGTCGTCGGCCCTGACCCAATATGCCCAGGACGGCGATGTCTTCGGCGCGGTGGCGCCGCAGGTCGTGTGGGGATTGCTCGGCGTGGTCGCCATGCTGGCCATGCTCCGGATCGACTATCGACGTCTGCGTCTCGTGTCGATCCCGCTCTTCGTCATGGCGGTCGTGCTGCTGGTGCTCGTCTTCCACCCGGCCCTGGGCAAGGTCGTGGGCGGCTCCGCTCGCTGGCTGCGGATCGGCCCGCTCGCCCTGCATCCAGCCGAGTTCGCCAAGTTGGCCATGGTCATCTACCTGGCCCACTGGTTGGCCAAGCGCGGCACAGCGCTGCATGGACTGCGATCGGGGACGCTGCCCTTCCTGGCCGTCTTCGTGCCGATCGTGGCGCTCGTGCTGGCGGAACCGGACCTGGGCACGTCGTTCGTCATCGCAGGCACCGGCATGACCATGTTCCTGGTCGCCGGCGCCAGCCTGACCCATGTCGTGGGACTGCTCGGGACGGGCAGCGTCGGCGTCGTGCTGTTCGCACTGCGCGGGTACCAGCTGGACCGGATCCGGGCCTGGCTTGATCCATGGGCCGATCCGCAGGGGATCGGCTTCCATTCGGTGCAGGGCCTGCTGGCCCTCGCCTCGGGTGGTCTGTTCGGGCTGGGCCTCGGCCACAGTCGGGTGGCCGGCGCGCTGTTCCTGCCCAACGCCAGCAACGATTTCATCTTCGCGATCATCGGTGAGGAGTTCGGGTTGGTCGGGGCGGGCCTGGTCATCGCCTTGTTCGTCATCCTGGCCTACCAGGGCATCCGCGTTTCGCTATCCGCGCCGGACACCTTCGGGGCGCTGCTGGCCGCCGGGATCACGGGCTGGCTGTGCATCCAGGCGTTCATCAACATCGGCGTGGTGGTGGCGCTCTTCCCGATCACGGGCATCACCCTGCCGTTCATCAGTGCCGGTGGCTCCTCGCTGACGATCAGCTTGGCTGCCGTCGGGATCCTGCTCTCCATCTCTCGTGAAACCGTCGAACGAGGCACCTGGAACGATGCGTCTGCTGATCGCGGGCGGCGGCACGGGCGGGCACATCTACCCCGCGCTGGCCGTCGCCCGGTCGCTCCGCGCCCGCGAGCCTGACCTCGAGCTGGCCTGGCTGGGTGGGCACCGCGGCCTGGAGGCCGCGGTGGTTCGAGCTGCCGGGATACCCGTGCGCCTGCTGCTGCTGCGCTCGCTGCGCTCGGCCGAACGCTCGGTGCACACCGTCCTGGACCCCATTCGGCTGGGCCTGTCGGTACCCCAGGCGGCCGCCGTCCTGGCTCGCGAGCGACCAGCCGCGATCCTCACGACGGGCGGCTATGTGGCCATCCCGGTCATGCTGGCAGCCCGCGGCCTGGGTATCCCGGTGATCCTCTGGGAGGGCAACGTCATGCCGGGTCGGAGCGTCCGGGCCACGGCGCGCCTGGCCCTGGCCGTGGCAGTCTCCTACCCGGAGACGTGTCGCTCGCTGGACATGGCGGCGGAACGCTGCATGGTCACCGGCACGCCGATCCGGCGCTTCGACGAAGTCGACCCGATCGTCGCCCGGACGGGCTTCGGAGTGGCTGCCGGGCAGCGGCTGCTGCTCATCTTCGGGGGCTCGCAGGCGGTGCGCCGGTTCAATGTGGCGGTGGCGGAAGCGCTGCCGCGCCTCGTCGAGCGGGTCCATGTCATCCACGTCACGGGCGACGCCGGGTATGCCGTCGCCCTCGCCGGCCGTGCGGCGCTCCCGACGGCGCTGCAGGATCGCTATCGACCCTATCCGTTCCTCGGCGAGGAGATGGCGGCCGCACTGGTCGCCGCAGATCTCATCGTTGGGCGTGCGGGCAGCTCCACGCTGGCCGAGGCCACGGCCCTGGGCAAGCCGCTGGTGGTGGTGCCGTATCCCCATGCTGCAGGCCATCAGCGCGCCAACGCCCGACACCTGGTCGAGTCAGGCGCGGCCCGGCTCATCGCCGATGAGGCTTTCGACGCGGCGGCGCTGCTCGATGCCGCCGCCATCCTGGACGATCCGAACCGGCACGCCCGGATGTCGGCGGCCTCGCGTGAGCAGGGCCGGCCGGGCGCGGCAGACGCGGTCGCTCGGCTGGTCCTGGCCGCTGCCCGGCGAGCGCCGCTGCCGGACGCCGCCGAGCTCGAGCGTGTCGCGCGGTCGGCGGGCGCCCGATGAACCAGCACGGCGGGGCCCCCGATGCGGCCGGCGCCGGTTCCGGTCGCGGCAGCCCGGAGCCTGGGCCCGTGCGCTTCGATCCGATCACGCTGGGCACGGAGATCCAGCGGCGGATCGGGGTCAAGACGTCGCGCGATGAGCCGCTGGCCCGGTTCACGACGCTGCGTGTCGGTGGCCCGGCCGACCTGTTCGCGGTGGCGCACAACACGTTCGAGCTACGCGCCCTGGTCAAGTTCGCCCGGACCCGCGGCCTGCCGCACCTCGTGCTCGGACGGGGCAGCGACGTCGTCGTCGCCGACGCCGGTGTGCGCGGCCTGGTCATCCAGGTGCGGGCCGAAGACACCGAGATCCGCGACGATCGGCTCATCGCGGAGGCGGGCGTGCCGATGGCCCGGGCCGCCACGGTGACCCAGGGTGCCGGTCTGTCCGGGCTCGAGTTCGGGCTGGCCATCCCGGGCACGGTCGGCGGCGCCGTGTGGGCCAACGCGGGTGCCCACGAAGCAGACATCGGTGGGGTCGTCGAATCCGTCCTCGTCCTGCGAGCCGACGGCACGGAGGCTCGCCTGGCTGGTGCCGAGCTGGGCCTGGGCTACCGCGACAGCCGCTTCAAGCATCCGAGTCCAGACGGGCTGACCGACGTCGTCCTGGGCGCCACGTTCCGTCTTGCGTCGGCCACCTCGGACGAGATCCGTGAGCGCCTCGATGCGATCCGACACTGGCGCCAGGCGCACCAGCCGCTGGGCATCCCGAGCGCCGGCAGCTACTTCCGCAACCCCACCGGCGACTCGGCCGGCCGGCTCATCGACGCGGCCGGTCTCAAGGGCACCAGGATCGGGGGCGCCTCGGTCAGCGAGAAGCACGCCAACTTCCTGGTCAACGACCGCAAGGGGACGGCCGCCGATCTGCGCCAGCTGGGCCAGCTCGTCCGCGCCGAGGTCGTCCGTCGCTTTGGGGTCTGGCTCGTGGAGGAGGTCGAGTTCGTGGGTGCCTGGGGTCCCGAGTGGTCCGATGCCGAGGCCGAGGCGGGCGGTTCGGCCGAGTCCGAGGCCCGGTCCGAGGCCAGGTCCGAGGCGGGCGGTTCGGCCGGCCGCGAGCCGAGCTCGGGCGTATGACCGGGCAGCGCCTGCCGTCGGGTTCGATCCCGCCGGTCGTCGTACTGCTCGGCGGGCCATCGGTTGAGCACGACGTGTCGATCGTGTCCGGCCACGCCATCGCCGACGCGCTCGAGGACGCCGGTCATCTGGTCAGTCGGGTGCTCATCGATCTCGCCGGTGCCTGGTGGCAGCTGCCCATCGGTCATCGCCGGGACGGTCGTTCGCAGGCGGCCTACGACGACCCCTCGATCCTTGGTGCCGGCGGCCCGTGGAGCGCGGCCGTGGCCCTCGATCAGATCGCGGCGGCGGATCCGGCGCCCGTTGTGTTCATCGCCCTGCACGGACCGTTTGGCGAGGATGGCACCGTGCAGGCGCTCCTCGAGGCGGCCGGCCTGGCCTACACCGGTGCCGGCGTGGCTGCCTCCGCGATCGGCATGGACAAAGCCATCTTCAAGCGCCTCTGCCGTGGGCTCGGGCTGCCGGTCGTGGACTGGCGCGAGGTGACCGCCTCTCGCTGGGCGACGGACCCGGCCGGCGTGCTGACCGAGATCGAGGCCTTTGCCGCGGGCAACGGCGACCTCCGGCTGATGGTCAAGCCGGCCGGGCTGGGCAGCTCGGTCGGGATGACCCTGGCCCACGGTCCGGCCGAGCGCGCCGGGGCGATCGAGACTGCCCTGAGCCACGACACGCTGGCACTCGTCGAGGCGTACGTCGCGGGGGCGCGGGATCTGGAGGTGGCGGTCCTGGGCAACGACCCGGCTCGACTCGAGCTGTACGGCCCTGGCGAGATCCTGTCCGGCCACGAGTTCTACGACTACGCGGCGAAGTACACACCGGGCCTGTCGGCGACGACGCTGGCGGCCGAGGTGCCCGCGCTGACCCGCCAGACGATCCTCAAGATCGCGCGCGACTGCTATCGCGCCATCGGCTGTGCGGGCTTCGCGCGGGTCGACTTCCTGCTGACCGACGACCGGATCTTCCTGTCCGAGATCAACACCATCCCGGGCTTCACCCCGATCAGCCTGTTTCCAGTCCTTGTCGCCGAGGGCGGCCACACCTTCGCGGGCGTCGCCGAGCGGATCGTGGAACTGGCGCTGGAGCGGCGAGCGAGCCGCGTCGAGCGCCGACTGACCACCCTGGACCTGCCCCGATGACGCGCCTTGTCGAGTGCTGCCGATGACCGCCCGATGACCGCTCGACGGCCGCTCCGGCCGGGCTCCGTGCCGACTCGTCGGGCGTCGACCCAGGGTCGCCGCGGCCCGACGATCCGACGGGCGTCGGCGGGCTTCGGACGCAGCCGTGCCCTGGCCCTGCTCGTGCTGGTGCTGTCCTGCCTGGCGATCTACGGCGCCACCGCCAGTTCCGCCTTCGGCTACCGGCGACTGGACCTGGGCGGCGCCACGTACACGGACGAAGCCTCGGTCCGGACCGCGATCGGGCTGGGTGACGGCACGAACCTGTTCGTCGTGGCCACCGACGACATTGCGGCGCGCCTGCGGGCGCTCCCGGCAGTCACCGGCGTGGCGATCGACGTGGCCCTCCCGGACACCCTGCGGGTCCGCCTGACGGAGCGCCAGCCCGTCGTGCTGTGGCAGGTCGCCCAGCAGCGTTTTCTGGCGGCCAGGGACGGCGTGCTGTTTGCCCAGGCGGACGGCAGCGCGGACGGGACCGCGAGTCTGCCCTTGGTCGACGATCGGCGCACGGACGCGCCGGGCTTCGGCATCGGCACTGCGATCGACCCGATCGTGTTCGACGCGGCCGCCCGGTTGGCCTCGCTGCGACCGGCCGACATCGGCCCGGGCACGGCCAGGCTGCACGTCTCGATTGACGATGCTCGGGGCTTCGCACTCGACGATGGCAACGGCGGCTGGACGGCGATCTTCGGATTCTTCACGCCGACGTTGCGTCAGACGTCGATCATCCCGGGCCAGGTCCGGCTCCTGCGCAGCCTGCTGGCCGGCCGCCAGGATCGCGTGGCCACGGTCATCCTGGCCGACGAAGAGCACGGCACGTTCACCCTGAAGGTCTCCAAGTGAGGCCGGCGTCGGCCCGGATTGTGACCATCGGACCGCCGCTGCCGGGGGAGTCGCGGCACGCTCGGGTTGCCGTTCCTCAGTCGGGTCGAGTAGCCTTGCCAAAACGCACCGACCGGAGGGTGAACCCACGTGCTCCTACCCCTGGCAGGCCTCGTCGTGGGCGTCCTGCTCGGGCTCATCCTCAAGGTCGACGTCAGCTTCGAGTTCGCGCGCTACTCGGCGGTCGCGATCGTCGCGGCCCTGGACTCGGTGCTGGGGGCGGTCCGGGCGGAACTCGACGGGGTCTACGACAATCGGATCTTCATCAGCGGGTTCGTCACCAACGCCCTGGTGGCCGTCCTGCTGACCTTCATCGGCGATCGGCTCGGTCTGGACCTGTATCTGGTGGCGCTCATCACCTTCGGCCCTCGGATCTTCCAGAACGTGGCGCTCATTCGACGGCATTTCCTGTAACGCGAGGATGACAACGACAGTGGAACGAGAAGCGGTCCTGGTCGGGATCGACGTCGGCACGACGAAGGTCACTGCGCTCATCGGCGAAGTGGGTCGAGACGGCGCGCTCACGATCATCGGCAAGGGCACCGTTCCGGCGACGGGCCTCAAGAAAGGGGCGGTCGTCAACATCGAGCAGACGGTCAATTCGATCGCCCAGGCCGTGGAGCTCGCCGAGCGGCTGTCCGGCTGGAAGATCGACCGCGCGTTCGTGGGCGTCGGCGGTCCACACGTCGAAAGCCAGAACTCGCGTGGTGCGGTGGCCGTCAGCGGCCATGACCGCGAGATCACCAACGAAGACATCAATCGGGCCACCGAGGTTGCCCGGGCCGTCTCGATTCCGTCGAACCGGGAGGTCCTGCACGTCCTGCCCCGCGGATTCATCGTGGACGGCCAGGAGGGCGTCAAGGATCCCCGCGGCATGAGCGGCATCCGACTGGAGGTCGAGACCCACATCGTCACCGCCTCCGCCACGCCGGTCCAGAACCTGACCAAGTGCGTGCTGGCCGGGGGGGTCAAGATCGATGAGCTGGTGGCTGCCTCGCTGGCCTCGGCCGAGAGCGTGCTGACCGAGACCGAGAAGGAATTGGGCGTGGCCGTTGCCGACATCGGGGCCGGCACGATCGACCTGGCCCTGTTCAGTGATGGCTCGCCGTTTCACACGAGCGTGCTGCCGGTCGGCGGCAACAACGTGACCATGGATATCGCCGCGGTCATGAAGACCAGCCTGCAGGTGGCCGAAGAGCTCAAGACTCGCCACGGCACGTGCGACCTGCGCGAGGTCGACCCGGACGAGACGATCAGCGTATCCGTGCTGGGCGAGGAGGCTGGTCGCTCGGTCAGCCGACTCGAGCTGTGCCAGGTCATCGAAGCCCGGATGCGTGAGACCTTCGAAATGGTGGCCAACGCGATGCGTGCGTCCGGCCACGGCATGCTGCCGGCCGGGATCGTGCTGACCGGCGGGGCGGCCCAGCTGGCCGGGACAGCGGAGCTCGGCCGCCAGGTGCTGGGCATGCCTGTCCGGATCGCCGGACCGAGCGGCGTCGGCGGCCTGGTCGACAACCTGCTCACGCCGGCCAACAGCACCGCGCTGGGCCTGCTCCGCTGGGGTGCCACGTCGCTCAGCGCGGGCGCGCCGGGCCGCTACGAGTCCGTGCCGGCCCTTGGCCTGATCGGCCGCCTGCGCGATGCGCTGCGCAGCATCTTCCCCTGATCGCCCGTCGCGGCGGTATACTGCCCCGAACCTTGGGGGAGACCCCAGCACCGACCCGTCGCCCGAGACGCCTCGCGCGATGGCACTGACGTCCGACACACAACCTAGCTCGAACCAACCCGAGGAGAGGCGATGTCGCTGCGGTCTGATTCCGAGAACTTCGCGCTGATTCGGGTCATCGGGGTGGGCGGAGGCGGCAGCAACGCCGTCAACCGGATGATTCGCGCCGAGATGATGGGCGTGGAGTTCATCGCCTGCAACACGGATGCCCAGGCGTTGCTCCAGTCGGACGCGCCGCACAAGATCCGGATCGGCGACAAGATGACCCGCGGCCTCGGCGCCGGTGGGGATGCGTCCATCGGCCAGCGCGCGGCCGAGGAAGACTCGGAGAAAATCGCCGACGCCTTGCGCGATTCGGACATGGTCTTCATCACCTCCGGACTCGGCGGCGGCACCGGCTCGGGCGCTGCTCCTGTCGTCGCCCAGATCGCCAAGGAACTCGGCGCGCTGACGATCGGGGTGGTGACCAAACCGTTCAGCTTCGAGGGCAACCGACGCAAGCTCGTCGCCGAGAAGTCGGCCGAGGAACTCAAGGCCAACGTCGATACGCTCATCACGATCCCCAACGACCGGCTGCGCGACGTGGTCCAGAAGAACACCTCCATCGTGGACGCCTTCCGGGTCGTCGACGACGTCCTGCGCCAGGGCGTCCAGGGAATCAGCGACATCATCACCGTGCCCGGCCTGATCAACCTCGACTTCGCCGACGTGCGCACGATCATGAAGGACGCCGGGTCGGCACTCATGGGCATCGGCCGAGCCTCCGGCGAGAATCGCGCCCTGGAGGCCGCTCGTCAGGCGATCGCCAGCCCGCTGCTCGAGATCAACATCGCCGGTGCCCAGGGGATCCTGTTCAACATCACCGGGTCGTCCAGCCTGAGCCTGTACGAGGTGACCGAGGCAGCCGAGGAGATCCGCGCCGCGGCGGATCCCGAGGCGAACATCATCTTCGGCACGAGCTTCAACGAGCGCCTCGGTGACGAGGTCATGATCACCGTCATCGCCACCGGCTTCGATGCCGGCCGGAAGCGCGACGCCGGCCGGCAGGCGGCCGCGGCCAGCGGCTGGGATGCCCAGGCATCGGTACGGACCACTTCGCGGGACTTCCTCGAAGAGCTCGATCGACAGCGCCAGGCCAGCGGTGGCGACCAGGGCAGGCACGACGGCGCCGCTGCAGCCGTCCGCGTGGAGCGCTCGGTGGGCGCGGCCGCGGTATCAGCCCAGCGACCCCAGATCGACCCGGAGGATCTGGAGATCCCGAGCTTCCTCCGCCGGAGGTAGGGGACGCCGATTCCTGCCAGCCTGCCGACGGTGGCGGTGGAGCCGGCTGCGGTCGACAAGTATCGGCTGCGCCGGGCGCTGGTCCTGTCCCAGATCGCCAGCGCCTGCCAGCGCGTCGGCCGCAATCCGTCCGAAGTGCACCTGCTGGCCGTCTCGAAAACGGTTGCTCCGGACCAGTTGCGGGCCGCCCAGACGGCCGGCCTGACCGACCTTGCCGAGAACCGGGTCCATGAAGCGGCCGTCAAGATCCCGCTTGTACCGGGCGTCCGGTGGCACCTCATCGGTCCGCTCCAATCAAACAAGGCCCGGCGGGCAGTCGAGCTGTTCGCGACGATCCAGTCGGTCGATTCGGTCGAGCTGGCTGAACGCCTGGATCGGCTGGTCCGGGAGATCCGCGGCTTGTCCACGTCGGGCGGCGTTCCGCTGGAGACACGTCTGGTCCTCCTGCTCCAGGTCAACGTCGATGACGATCCGGCCAAGGCGGGCTTCGCCCCGGCGGCGCTGCCCCCGGCGCTGCCCCGGCTGCTCGAGCTCACGGCACTCCGGATCGACGGGCTCATGACCATCGGACGACCCGTGGCCCAACCCGAGGAGGCTCGGCCGACGTTCCGCCGCCTGCGCCACCTGGCGGCGCGTCTGCGGACCGAGCAGCCCGATCTCGGGCCGGAGCTGTCGATGGGCATGAGCGCCGACTACCCGATCGCGGTGGAAGAAGGGGCGACGATCGTGCGGGTGGGCCGGGCACTGTTCGGGGATCGCGCCGAGGCGCCGGACCACCGGCCGGCCGATGGCGCGCCCGGATGACGACCGCGGCGGTCCGCTTCGCCGTCCGTTTGACCCCCCGGGCCGGCACCGACCGCGTGGGCGATGTCGTGGACGGCGTGCTGCACGTCCGGGTGGCCGCGCCGCCGGTCGATGAGGCCGCCAATCGCTCGCTCGTGCGTCTGCTCGCGGAGGCGCTCGAGCTGCCGGCGTCGGCGATCCGGATCGCGGCTGGTGCGCGCGGTCGACGCAAGTCGATCGCCGTCGATGGCTTGGCAGCGGAGCGGGTCCTTGCCCGTTGGCCTGGCCTCCGGCTATGATCGACCCGCTTTGCAGCGGTGCTCGAGGTATCTTCGGGGCGATTGGCTCAGTCGGTTAGAGCGCGCGGTTCACATCCGCGAGGTCACTGGTTCGAATCCAGTATCGCCCACCATTCCACAGGCCGGGCCCGCGCGCGAGATCGCGATGTGGCAGACCATCGCCAGCCAAGGCCAGACCCGTGGGGAGCGGCGGGCCAGGATAGACGCTGCACCCACAGGCGGACCGCAACAATGGGCACTGCCGGACCGGACGAACCCACGGGTGGCGAGCGTGTCAGCCGCGACGATCCGACTACTCGTTCTGCGGGCGGACCCGTCGGCGACGCCGTCATCGGATCCTCGCTCGAGTCGGTGATCGTCATCGATCATGAGGGCCGCATCGTCGAGTTCAACCCGGCCGCGGAACGGACGCTGGGCTACCAGCGAGCGGCGGTCGTGGGCCGACCGATGGCCGACGTGCTCATCCCGCCCGACATGCGAGAGGCGCATCTGCGCGGCTTTGCCCGCTATCAGGCGACCGGGCAGGGGACGATGATCGGTCGACGGGTGGAGTTGCTGGCGCTCCGGGCGGACGGCCGACGGGTGCCGGTCGAGGTGGCCATCACGCGCGTTCCACGAGATCCCCCGCTGTTCGTCGGGTTTCTGCGCGACCTCAGCCTCCAGCGCGACACGGAGGATGCACTCCGGGCGTCGGACCTGCGCTACCGAACGCTGGTCGAGCGTCTGCCTGCAATCGTCTATATCGACACGGTCGACGACCGCAGTTCGAACCTGTACATCAGCCCGCAGGTCGAGTCGATCCTGGGGTACCCACCGGCGGCCTTCGAAACGAACAACGACCTGTGGCCCTCGCTCATCCACCCCGATGACCGGGAACATGCCTTGGCGGGCATGGTGCTCGCCCAGCAGGCAAGCGGTCCCTTCAGCTCAGAATATCGATTCGTCGCCCGGGATGGCCGCGTCGTCTGGATTCGCGACGAATCGGTCGCTATCCGCGACGAGACGGGTCGACCGCGCTATCTCCACGGATTGCTCTTCGACATCACCGCCCAGAAGCTCGCTGAGCAGGCGCTCGTGGCGTCAGAGGCGCGCTTCCGAGAACTCCTCCGTGATGTCCGACTGCTGGCCGTGATCGTGGACATGGACGGTCGGGTCACGTTCGCCAACGACTTTCTGTGCGAGCTGGCCGGCCTCTCTCCGGGAGATGTGCTGGGCACCGACTGGTTCGAGCGGTTCGTGCCGGCGGATCGGGCAGCGGCCTTCCGGCGTGGACACCACGAGCGACTGGCCCGAGCGGAAGCCGGCTCCTCGCTGGAGGGCGAGGTACTGACCCGTGACGGCCAGCGTCGGACGATCATCTGGAACAACGCCCTCGTCCGCGATCTGACTGGGGCGATCAGCGGCGTGGCCAGCATCGGCGACGATATAACGGAACGGCGCCAGGTTGAGGCGCAGCTGCGCGAGGCCAACAAGCTGCAAGCGCTCGGTCAGCTGGCGGCCGGGATCGCACACGACTTCAACAACCTGCTGACCTCGATCGGAGGCTACACGGAAGCGCTCCTGGCGGCCCATCCCGAGCAGGATCGCGAGCGGGCGGACCTCGACCAGATTCGACTGGCGGCCGAGCGTGCCGCGGGACTGACCGACCAGCTCCTGGCGTTCGCTCGCCGGCAGCCGCTCCGCCCGGAGATCCTCGACGTGGGGCAGCTCCTGGCCAACCTGGGACCGGAGTTGCGAGGTCTGGTCGGGCCCGGCGTCGAGGTCGACTGGCAGCTCGGCAGGGATGTCGGCCGCGTCTTCGCGGATCGCTCACAGCTTGAGCGAGCAATCGTCAATCTCGCGCTCAACGCAGCCGAGGCAATGCCCGACGGCGGCCGGCTGACAATCGAGGCTGCCGCAACGACGCTCGTTGCCGAGGACCAGGCCGGCTCGCCCGAGCTGAGCCCCGGGCGCTATGTCGGCCTGACCGTGCGCGACACCGGCCGGGGCATCGCGGTGGACATCGTGGACCGCGTCTTCGAGCCGTTCTTCACGACCAAGGATCGCGGCGTCGAGCCTGGCGCGGGAATGGGGCTCTCGACCGTCCACGGGATCGTCCGACAGAGTGGCGGGTCTATCGCCTTGGAGAGCAAGCCCGGCGCTGGAAGCTCGTTCCGGATACTGCTGCCGCGGGTAGATGCGGCGACCGCCCTGCCCGTCGCCCTGCCCGCTCCCTCGACGGGACAAGGCCAGCAGCCGTTGACGGTCCAGACGTCGGCAAGAGAGGCGCCCCGCACCATTCTGCTCGTTGAGGACGACGAACCGGTCCGGGCACTCGTCGCGCGCCTGCTCCGTGCCCACGGCTATGACGTGCTGGAGGCGGAGCACGGCGCAGCGGCCGTCGATCTGGCTGAGCAACACCCCGGTTCGATCAGCCTGCTGCTGAGCGACGTGATCATGCCCGGGATGCGCGGGGCCGAGGTAGCCAGCCGAGTGGCTGCGCTGCAGCCCGGGATCGGGGTCATCTTCCTGTCGGGCTATCCGGAAGACGTCATCGTCCGCGACGGCATCCTGGAACCGGGTGTCGCGTTCGTGCACAAGCCGTTCAGCTCCGCTGGCCTGTTGTCCAAGGTGGCCGAGGTGCTGGCCGCGACGGGCGGCCAGACCAGCGGGACCTCGGGTGGTGGGTCGCAGGCGAGGCCAGCCACCGGCTGAAACCGGACGCCGCCGGGCGACGTACCGCAGCGCAGCGACCCGACCGGGTCGGCGGTCTCCGCAGCGGCGAGTCTGCCCGATGTCAGCTCCGTACCGCGCGCAACCTATCGCGGACACGATCCCCAGCGCGTCCGCAGCCCTGTTGGCGGAGCTGGCTGAGACCGAGCTGGTGTCCGCCAGGGATGTGCTGGCCTGGCGTCGGACGACCGGTCGCGGACCGCTCGTCCCCGCGCCGGCGCTGACCATCCTGACCCTGGATCGGACCCTGTTCGACGTCGCCCGACGCCGCTTTCGGGGACGATCCCGGGACGGCCTGGCGGGCGAGTTGCTGACCCTTGGGCGCACCGGCCATCGTGTGGGTGTGTTCGGTTGTCCGGGGATGGGCGCACCGGCCATGGCGATCGCAGTCGAAGAGTTGACGGCTCTTGGCGCGACCGCGCTCATCGCAGTCGGAACCGCCGGCGCACTGACGGCCGACCTCGCCCCGACCACCGTCATCGTCGCCACGGGGGCGCTGCGCGACGAGGGGGTTTCTGGCCACTACCTGCCGCCGGGCCCCACGGTGGAAGCCAGCGCCGAGTTGACGGGGCAGGTCATCGACTGCCTGCGCGCCACTGGAATCGCGGCGCGGCCGGGCCTGAGCTGGACAACCGACGCGTGCTACCGCGAGACGAGGACGGCGCTGGTTCGCGCCCGGGCGCGCGGGGCGCTGGTGGTCGAGATGGAGGCCGCCGCGTTGTTCGCCGTCGGCCGGCGGCGCGGGATCCGGACTGCGGCCGTGCTGGTTGTCGCGGACAGCCTGGCCCGGGAGCCGTGGCAGGGACCAACCGATCCGGGGTCCGTGCAGGACACCCTGGCAGCGGTCCTGGGCGCGCTCGTGGGCCTGCGGCCGTGACCGCCCCGGCTGTCGTGGTCTGCGCGTTCGATCGACCCGATGCGCTGCGCCGACTACTGCACTCCATCGAGACCGCCGACTATCCGCCGGGGGAGGTCGTCCCGCTCGTCATCTCGATCGACGCGGGGGGAGCGCGAGCGGCTGAGGTGCTGGCGGCGGCCAGAGCTGTCGCCTGGTCCGCCGGCCCGCTGGAGGTGGTCGTCCAGCCGAGTCACCTCGGCCTGGTCGGTCACCTCCGGTCGTGCGGCGAACGGGTGCGAACGCACGGCGTCATCATCCTGCTCGAAGAGGATCTGGTCGTCTCGCCCCGGTTCCACGGCTATGCCACGCAGGCGCTCGCGGCCGTCTCCGACGATGACCAGATCGCCCTCGTGTCGCTCTACGCACCGTGGTTTCACGGCTATACGCAGTTGCCCTTCCTTCCGATCGAGGACGGCGCCGACGCCTACTTCGCGGGCGTGCCGTTCACGCAGGGCATGGCGTTCACGCTGCGCCAGTGGGAGGGCCTCGAGCCGGCCTTCCGGCCGGAGGCGCCGATGCGCCGCCACCCGGATCTGCCCGAGGCTTTCCAGCACTTCGGGCCGGACGAATGGTTCCCGCGGGCAGCCCTGTATTGCGTCGAGACCGGGCGGTCGGTCGTCTATCCGCGTGTCTCGCTGACTACGGGCTGGGGTGAGCCAGGTGTTCACTTCCGGCATTCCTCAGCCTTCTTCCAGGTTCCGCTCCAGCGCGACCGGAACGAGTTCCGGTTCCACTCCATCGCGGATGCAGGGGCCATCTACGACGCGTCCTTCGAGCTGACGCCGCGGGCTCTTCGAGCGCTCGCCCCCCGACTCCCGCAGGTCGACGTCGCGGTCGATCTGTACGCCAGCAAAGACCGGGCACAGCTCCGCTCGCCGTACGTGCTCACCTCGCGACCGAGCCGTCGGCCGATCGCGACCTTCGGCAAGCAGATGTGGCCGCTCGAGGCCAACGTCATCCACGGCGTGCCCGGCGACGAGATCGCTCTGGCCTCGGTCGACGCCGTCGATTGGAGCGCCGCTGGCCTGCGCCAGGCGCGGCGCAGCAACAGGGCCTTCTTCTCGCATGGTCGCCCTGGGCATGGCTCCCGAACGACCCGGGCCGGCGGCCTGGCCGGGGCTTTCGCCGGGGTCTTGGACGCGCTCGTGGACCGGTTGCCGCGCAACGTCGACGGACGTGGCTGAGCGATGGCCGCCCTGGATCGTCCGGTTCGCGTCGGGTTCGATGTGACCTCGTTGCGCAGCCCGCGGACCGGTGTCGGCCGGTATGCCCACGAACTGCTGGGCGCCCTGTGGCGGACCGGCCCGGAGGCGGCGATCGTGCCCGTCAGCCAGCGCAGCCTGGTCGCCGACGACCTGCCCTGGAACCCGTCGTCGCCGGTCCGGGTGACTGGACCGCACTGTCCGATCCGGGCAGTCTGGACGCTGGGCGTCCTGCCCGCCTGGTTGCCGAGTTCCGGCCTCGATCTCCTGCACGTGCCGGGCTACGCGGCCCCGGTCAGCGGCCGCATGCCGCTGGTGGTGACCCTCCATGACATGTCGGTGCTCGCCTGCCCGGAGTTCCATCCCCTCGCCCGGGTGGCGCGGGCGCGCCTGCTGCTGCGGCCGATCGCGCGGCGGGCCACGGCGATCATCACCCCGAGCTTGTGGTCGAAGCTCGAAATCGTGCGCTGGCTGGACATCCCGGAGGAGCGCATCCATGTCGTGGCCCATGCGCCCGCGCGCTGGTTCCGGCCTGCGCCGGGCTCGCTGGA
>JANMQO010000292.1:0-2591 GCA_031370565.1 Chloroflexota bacterium | reverse complement strand
TCGTGCGCCTTCGACCCGGCCTGGGCCTGCCCGCTCGCGCCGCCCGAGAACCGCCTCGATGTCCCGATCCGGGCGGGCGAACGGCTGGTGTGACGACCGACAGGCGGGAGCACTCCGGGCGCGACCAGGTCGGCGTTGTCGAGCCGCGGTCGCGATCAGCCCACGAGCGTGATCTTGCCCGTCTTCGAGTCGATCTTGATCGGCAGACTGGTGAGCGGGATGTTCGTCGGCCCGGCGATCGGCTGCGCCTGGGAACCCGGGTCGAACGTCGCGCCATGGCACGGGCAGATCAGGTAGCCGGACGACCCGTCGTACTCGACGGTGCAGCCGGCGTGCGTGCACAGCGCATCAAAGGCGACGACCGATCCATTGGCCAGTCGCACCAGCACCGCGGGATCACCAGTGCTCGGATCCTGAAACGCAAGCGCATGACCCGGTTTGATCTGATTGAGTGTGCCGATGAGTTGTCCGGTCGGACCGGTCGGTGCCGTTGGGCTGGCGGTGGCAGCCGAACCGGATCCCGCACCCGTACCGCCGGCTGCGGCACCGCTGCCGCCGCCGTTCGTGGCACCCGTGGCGCCGAGCGCGCCGCCGCCGGTCGGACCCGTCTGGGCCGTCATGACTGGCAGCGGCCGCAGCCGCCCGATGACCCCGGCGATGCTGGCGAAGGCGATCGCCACGACACCGATCCCAAGGAGCTGCAGGAAGCCGCGCCGACCGGGATCGTCGGTCCACTCGGCGACTTCCGCCGCCGGCACGGGCCAACCGCGTCGCAAGCCAGCGACCTTCTCGCCGGCCCACGCCGCGAACCAGGTATCGGCGGCATAGAGGTTGCCGTGGCCGGCCAGACCCAGGGTCAGCCAGCCGAAGGCATAGGGCAGGTCCCCACCGTAGTAGTACGGATGCGTCGCCCACGACGCCGTCAGGAAGAACAGGAAGGACACGCCTGCGCCGCCGATGGCACTGGCCCGATAGAGCAGCCCGGTCAGCGCGCCCAGGCCGATCGCGATTTCCAACAGGGCGATGAGCGTCCCGACGAGCACCGGGGCGGGCTGGGCGAAGATCTGGACGAGTGGCGCGATCGGTGAGACGCGGACGAAGCCGAGCAGCTGCTCGCCGATTGAGCCTGGCCCTGTCTCGCGCAGGAAAGCCGGGTCCAGCAACTTGTCCAGCCCGGCATACAGAAAGGTGGCGCCGATGAACAGGCGCAGGGGCAGCAGAGCTCGATAGATCGGCGAGACGGTCGCGGGCATGGCCGCAGCTCGTACCGCAGCCGGGCCGGACGAGCGGTCCCGTTCGGAGCGCCCATCGCGAGCAGGCCGTCCGGCTGGTGCCTGAGCAGTGCTCTCGGGTCGGGACGTGCTGCGCAGTTGCTTCGCTGGTGGCATCGGTCGGCTGGGCTCCTCGGATTCCAGGGTCGACCATCGGCCGATCGGTCGGTCGATCAATCGGTAGACCCCGGTTTCGTCCGAGTGTGGGCCATCGGCGGTTGCGACGCGGCCATCCGCTCGGCAAAGGTTTCGCAACAGTCCACACGGCCCGACCGCCGGGCCGGCCCGCTCAACGAGGGCGTCCCGGTCCATCCAGCGCAGCGTCGCGTACCATCGCCAGGTCAGCCGTCCAGCCAGGCGCAGGCCACCACCAACCGACTGCAGGAGACGCCCAACCATGGCGCAGGCGAA
Source organism: Chloroflexota bacterium (assembly GCA_031370565.1). Classification (GTDB taxonomy): domain Bacteria; phylum Chloroflexota; class Limnocylindria; order Limnocylindrales; family CSP1-4; genus Chersky-267. The sequence continues at coordinate 909 of JANMQO010000292.1, read as the reverse complement.
GATCGGATACGCCGCGATGCTCGAGCAGTTCGGCCCACAGGAGGTCGTCGAGTATTCGGCCGTGGCCGAGCGGGCGGGGTTCCACGGCGTCATGGCCGCCGACCATTTCCAGCCCTGGGTCCCCCAGCAGGGTCAGGCAGCCTTCGTCTGGAACGTCATGACCGCGATCGGCGAGCGGACCAGCGGCGACGTCGGGCCGGGCGTGACCTGCCCATCCTTCCGGATGCACCCGGCGATCGTCGCCCAGGCATCGGCCACCCTGGCCGCGATGTACCCCGGTCGGCACTGGCTCGGGCTGGGTTCCGGAGAGGCCCTCAACGAGCACGTCATGGCCGGCTACTGGCCCGAAACACCCGAGCGGATCGCGCGCATGTTCGAGGCGATCGAGATCATCCGCAAGCTGTTCAGCGGCAAGGATGTCAAGCACGCCGGGCCGTACTACAAGATGGAGACGACGCGGCTCTGGACCCTGCCCGCCGAGACACCCCCGATCTACGTGGCGACCGCCGGACCGGTGACCGCGAAGAAGACCGGCGCGCTGTGCGACGGGATCATCACCGTCGGCGCGCCCGAGGAGAAGATCGACGGGATCTTCGCCAAGTTTGACGAGGGTGCGCGCGAGGCCGGCAAGGACCCCTCGACGATGCCCCGCCTGCTCCAGCTGCACCTGTCCTGGGCACCCACCGACGAGGAGGCTCTGGCCAACGCCATGACCGAGTGGCCCAACGGCGGGATGAAGTTTCCCAAGCAAGACATCCGCTCCCCGTTCGACTTCGAGCAGATGGCCCAGCTGGTCCGGCCGGAGGACTTCAGTGGCCGCATGCTCATCTCGTCCGACCCGGAGCTCCATCGGGCGCAGATCCAGCGCTACCTGGACCTCGGCTTCGACCAGGTCTACCTGCACAACGT
>JANMQO010000074.1:0-1564 GCA_031370565.1 Chloroflexota bacterium | reverse complement strand
CGGCGGACTGCCCCTCCTGGCCATGACCGGCGAGCGCCTCGTCTGGGCGGCGTTCCACGGACCGCAGGGACACGCCACAAGCGAACTGCTGATGGCGACCCTGCCCGATCTCACGAAGCATGTCCTTGCGCGTTCGCCTGCGGCCGAGAGGCAGTACGTGTTCCCCTCCCTGCTGGGCGATCAACTCGCCTATGGCGTCGAGGACATCAGCACGGACCAGGAACATGTGGACCTGCTCAGCCTCGGCCGCAGCGGCGCGATCCCACGGCGTCTGGACAGCTCCGGCCAGGCAACCATGCCCGCGCTGACGACGGATTCGGTGATCTGGAAGGAGGGGGTCAACATCTTCTCGGCCGGTGCGCTCGTCCGCTACTCGCTCCACGACGGGACGACAACGGGACTCGACCTGGGAACATGGGGCGCCGCCCTGTACCCAACGGCGGGCCGACGTTTCGCCTCGGCATGGGGCTGGGACACGACGCAGTTCTACGTGGTCGACCTCAGCACGAACCGGGCTGTGCTCCTCGAGCGCTTCCCGGCCGTCGGACCACTGAACGACGTGCGTCCGTATATCGCCGGCGATCTTCTGGTCTGGTCCCGTGGGGTATCCACCCTCGACGCTCGGGGCTACCCCACCCAGCCGCTCGAACTCGAATGGGCTCGGCTGGCGCCCTGAACGGCGTTCCGCAGGCCGTCTGAGCTTGGCGGCAAGGACCATCTTCGATCGCGCCGGTTCCGCTCCATCCCGAGCTGATCCGACCCGGGCCTGATGATCTCCATCGGCACTTCAGTGCCGGCGAGCGTGGCCTGTCCGTAGGGGATCTGCCGCCACCGGGGCGAGGATCACGACCGCTCGGTGACTGCCTTCTGGTGCGTCGTCTCGGTTCCCGCGTCCGTCAGGTCCGCGCGCGGCGCGCGTCGCGGTGCCATGGGATGACCAGCCGCTCAGCCGCGCCCACCAGGACCCACAGGACCAGCGTCAGCGTCATCGTCACCAGGATCGCCCCGAAGACCAGGTCGGTCCGGAACAGGTTCTTGGACAGGACGATCCAGATCCCCAGGCCGTCCACCGCCCCGACCGTTTCGCCGAAGATGGCCGCGATGACTGCGTAGGTCACCGCGATCCGGAGCCCCGTGAAGAACGCCGGCAGGGCGCCGGGCAGGCGCAGCTTGAGCAGCTGCTGTCGGCCGGTCGCACCCATCGAGGTGAGCAGGTCCGTGGCGTCACGGCTAGTCCCGGCCATGCCGTCGAGCAGCGCCACCGTGATCGGAAAGAACGTGACCAGGACGACCACGAGTACCTTGGGCAGCAGCCCGATCCCGAACCAGATGACGAGCAGCGGCGCGAGGGCGACGAGTGGGACGGTCTGGGAGGCGACGAGCAGCGGATAGATCGGCCGCCGGACCCAGCCAAGCTGGTCCATTGTCAGCGCGGCACCGACCGCGAAGACGACCGAGGCACTGAAGCCGACGGCGGTCTCCTGGAGCGTGGTCAGGGCGTGGCCGGCGGCCACCGTCCGGGCGTCCCACAGCGCCGAGACGATCCGGGACGGCGCCGGCAGGA
>JANMQO010000246.1:0-2137 GCA_031370565.1 Chloroflexota bacterium | reverse complement strand
CCTGACCGAACTGCTCCGGATCGAGGACGACGAGCCGTTCATCCTCCATCCGGGCGAGTTCGTCCTTGGTCAGACGGTCGAGTGGGTGGAACTGCCGGTCGATCTCGTCGCGCGCCTGGAGGGCAAGAGTTCGCTGGGCCGCCTCGGGCTGCTCATTCATTCCACGGCGGGCTACGTGGACCCGGGCTGGAAGGGCAATCTGACCCTGGAGTTGAGCAACGTCGCCAACCTGCCGATCGCGCTGTACTTCGGGATGCGCATCGGTCAGATCAGCTTCCTGCGCCTGTCCAGCCCGGTCGACCGGCCATACGGCAGCCCGGAGCTCCGTTCCCGGTACCAGGGTCAGAGCGAACCGACCGCGTCCGCCTTTCACCGGGACTACACCCCCGGGCGGGTCGGCGGCGGACCCGTCAAGCCCTGAGCGGACCGGGCGGGACGCGCGGATTCGCCCGACAAGCCTGACAAGCCTGACAATGAGGTGGCAATGGGCTTGAACGATGCCGCCGACTGGGCGGTCGACCTCGGCGGCGGCAGCCGGGTCGCGCTGATCCAGGCTGGCACCTTCCTGACGGATGCCGGCGCGGTGTTCGGGCCCGTGCCGCGCCTGCTCTGGGAGCACCACGTCAGCGCCGAACTGAGCGACGATCATCGGCTGGTCCAGGCCCTCAACTGCCTGCTCGTCGAGACGCCCGCCGGTCGTGTCCTCATCGAGACTGGCATCGGCGAGCGAGCCGACGAAAAGACCCGGACCAGCCGACACTACGAGGGCTTGCCGATCCTGCCCGCGCTGCGTCAAGCCGGCGTGGACCCGGCGACCATCGATATCGTGGCCATGAGCCACCTCCACTTCGACCACGCCGGCGGTCTGCTCGACGGGACGGGACGGCGAGCGTTCCCGCGGGCCCGGATCGTGGCCCAGCGCGCGGAGTGGGAGATAGCCCTGGGCGACAACCCGCGGCTGGTTGCGAGCTACGACCAGCCCGAGTTGCGTCTGGTGCGCGACTGGGGGGCTGCGGACTGGGCCGAGGGTGAGCGTGAGCTGTTGCCTGGCGTCAACGTCATCCCGACCGGTGGGCACTCTGCAGGCCACCAGGCGATCGTCGTCCGGGGTTCTGGCCCGGGCGGTCGCACGCTCGGATTCTTCGGGGATCTGGCCATGCGGCCGTGGAGTGCCAACCCAAAATGGGTGACGGCGTTCGACGACTTCCCGCTCGATTCCGTGCAGGTCAAGAGCGAACTGTTCCGGCGGGCAGCCACCGAAGGCTGGATCGTCGCCCTGTCGCACGAGCGGCGCCAACCGATCGGCAGGCTGCAGCCGGACGGGCAACGCTACCGGTTCGAGCCCGCCTGATGCAGCCCCGGCCCAATGGACCCGCGGCCTGATGGATCCTCGGCGGGACGATCTGCCCGACGGGTGGGTCAGGGCTGGTTGGGACTCGGCGAAGCCTGGCCCTGGCTCGTGCTCGGGCTCGGACTCGTGCTGGGGCTCGCCATGGGCGGCTGGGCGGGCAGGATCGCTTCCACCTGTGCCGCCGCGGCTTCCGGGCTGAGCGGACCCTGGATCACCGAGCGGATGACCCCATCTGGATCGATGAACACGTGGGTCGGCAGGGCGAATACCCGATACAGGTGGAAGACGTCCGCGGACAGGTCTGCGGCCACTGTGTAGGTCAGGCCGTAGCGACGGGCGTACGTCCCGACATCGGCCGGGTCCGTCTCCTGAACGCTGATCCCGATGAGCGCCAGGCCGCGAACCCGGTAGCGCTCAAAGGTGTCACGCAGGATCGGTGTCTCCGCCTGACAGGGGGGGCACCAGGTGGCCCAGAAATTGATCCAGACGCCCTTGCCGCGGAGATCGGCCAGGCGAACCGGCCGACCGTTCACGTCGGTCAGCGCCCAGGCCGTCCCATCGGCGCGGGTTCCGGCCAGCTCCGGCGCCAGGCTGCCCGGCCGCAGGCCCACGGTAGGCGATCCGAGCAGGTAGGCGGTTGGGCGCGGGTCACCCGGGCCCGAGCCTCCGACTCGACCAAGCGGCCGTGTGGCGGCCGTCAGGAGCACGGCTGCCACGACGAGAATCCCGGCCACTGCAGCGAGTTGGCGCCCGCTGAACGGACCAACCATCCCGTGGCGCTCGGGT
>JANMQO010000237.1:0-2201 GCA_031370565.1 Chloroflexota bacterium | reverse complement strand
CATGGCCATCCGGAGCTTCGTAGACGACGATCTCGCCGCCTGACTCCTGGATGGCAGTCTTCTTGCTCATGTCCTCAGCCTGCGGCTCGCCGGGTTCGGAGTCAACCGATAAGCAGGGCCTGTCGAGCGGCAGGCCGCATGGCCATCGGGATCGATCATCGAGCCTGGGTTGGCCCAGGCGTAGAGGTAGCGGTTGAGGCTGACCGGGTTGGCCGCCTGCCCGAGGATCGAGTCGAGCCCGGTGAAGGCACCGATGGCCGGGTCATACGAGCGGGCCCCGAAGTCGTACTGGCCGCTGGTCGGATCGAGCAGCCGTCCGGCGAATCGGTACGGGTTGACTGACGTACCCAGGGTCGCGATGGTGACGCCATAGGGGTCATAGCGATAGGCGTCGCTGATCGTGGCGGCGGCTGGGTCGAGCAATGCTGCGACATCGCCTCGGACGTTGGGCACGAGCCGACTGGTGCCCACGGTGAGTCGGTCACCCATCGCGTCGATCGCGCTGTCGGTGAAGACGCCGGCACCATGGTCGATCCGCCCGATCGTCGAGCCGGTCCCGATGTAGCTGTACGTCTCGGTGGTCGTGCCGTCGGAACGAGTGAGCCGGCGAGAAGCTCAGCCTCCCGGCGTCGCTCGCAGAAGTTCTTGTGCAGCTCGGGTGACCAGCGATCGTTTGGCAAGCCGCTCACCAGCGGCCGATCGTAGACCGTCGACCGTCGCGCACGCCTTCAGCACCGGCAGCAGGTCCGACCGGAGGATGCTCAGGATCTCGTCCCGCCGAGCCTCCTCATCGACCGCGACATCCAGATCAAACAACGCAGGAACGCGCGCCGCTCGCTCAGGCGGCAGCAGATCATCGAGCCGCGTGCGGACATGACAGACGTTCTCCTTCGGCTTGTCGGCATCCCCGAGGGGGAGCAACCAGAGGGCGACGTTGACGTAGTACTGCGCCCCGTACTGCGACCGCTGCAAATTGATGACGGCGATCGTCTCGGCCTGACGCAAGTACCACGTGTTCGATCGTTTCGAGAGTCCGATCTCCCGGCCGAACGCATCGAGCGTCGCCTGGATCACGTCACGTCTGCTCACGGATACGTCACCACCTGTCCTGTCCACGGCGGATCACCCGGGAACTCGCGGTTCAGTTCCCCTAGATACCGATCGATCTGCGTCTGACCGAGCCGGATTGCGCGCGGGTTGTTCGGCTTCAACTCCCGGATCTCGCGCGTCGCGAAGTTGATCGCATCGACCCGCTGACCACTCGGCAACTTGAACTCCTTCCGAAACCCTTGCCCGTAGTCCCACGCTTGGTGCGTCGCCCGCCCAAGCGCCGTCGCCGCCGTCTCACCGTTCTGAGCTGCCGCCCCAGCTTCCGCTGCCGCCCCGTCACCGAGAAGCGAGGGAAGCTTCCTGGTGAGCGCGACCCCGGTGGCAATCGATGTCAGGAACTCTACCCTGGTGCTGACCGGCTGGCTGCGCAGGAAGTCCACGCCGGCCTTGAAGTCGGCCGGCGCCTGAGAGAGGTGCGTCGCCACGTAGGCGAACGGCTCGACCATCCCGCGCACGGTGCCGCCGGGATCCTGGACGAGGTTGACCGCGAACCCGCCGGTGGCGTCCCACACCCCTCGGGCGGCACCGCCGATCACCTCGCTCAGGACATCCTCCTTGCCGGAGCCACCCGAGCCATACAGGTTGCATCCCCTGCCCCGGCAGGTCGACGCGGTCGGCCGAGCCGAACTGTGACTGCGCTGGATGGCCGCCAGCTGGGTCTGGGCGGCAGCAAGGGCGGCCCAGGCGCTCGCGGAGGTCCGGGCGGCAGCTACCGCAGCGGCCCCGGCGGTTGCCGCCGCAGCCTGGGCCTGCTCGGCCCGCGCCACGCGTGAGGCGTGCCAGGACGCACACACGTCGGCCTCGCCGAAGCGGCACTGCTGGTTGGCGGCGTCTCGGGCGATGGCGGCGATGAGGTCCGCTCGATCGGCAGCCTGCAGGGCCACGGCATACTTCGCCGAGGCGGCGTTGGCGGCACTGGTTAGGGCGGCAAGCCTGGGCGCCAGGGCGAGCTCGGCACAGTCATCGGCACCATAGTTGCAGGCCCGGTGGCCATCGGGATCGATCATCGAGCCTGGATTGGCCCAGGCATACAGATAGCGGTTGAGGCTGAGTGGGTTGGCCGCCTGACCAAGGACGGTGTCGAGGCCGGT
>JANMQO010000032.1:0-14886 GCA_031370565.1 Chloroflexota bacterium | reverse complement strand
GCAACCACATGCAGGATCGATGCCGTCAAGCCATCGACCCGGTCGTCGAGCGTGGTTCGCCACTGTCGCCCGTCCGTGGAAAGCCACGCGCCCGCGCCCTGCGAGTTCGTCGATGCGCCGACGACCACCACGCCGGCCGCTGTGTGCACTGCATCGGTCGGGACCGCATCGGCAGGAAGGGTGGATGGTACCGACCACTTCAACGTCGTCCATTCCGCGAGTGGCGGACCCGACGGAACCGTTCCGGAGGCCGATGCAACTGCGGTTGACGACGCGACCGCGTTGGTCGGTGCGGGAGAGCTACTGGACCCGGAGCTGGGCGAAGAGGTGCCCTGCCCGCAACCGTAGGTTGCCAAAACGACGATGGCGACTCCGGTGCTGACCCGCAGGAGCCGTAGTCGCCACTCATGCCTCATGGGTTGGCCAACATGTCGTCGGTCGGCTGACGGGCTTCATTGCAGGTCACGATTCCGCTCCATCCTTGTCGTCGGCCCGTGAATAGGCGAGCCGCAGCCAGTGCGCAGAGCGTCGCGGCAACCGTACCATCGTTCCGAAGCCACGGGTCGACTGCCCGCTGATCGCCGCCGACCCAAACTGGGTGGTTGGCAAACGGCGCAGAGGGCGTACACTGAGCGCCTCCCCGGAATGCCCGGGGTCCGTCGCCTGGTCCCTGGTTCCTTCTCGAGCCGACCGTGCGCAGCAGCTATCGGTCGAGAAGAGAATACTGAGGATTGCAATGGCAACCGGAACCATCAAGAAGGTCGTGTCCGACCGAGGCTTCGGCTTCATCACCGCCGATGACGATGCGAAGGACTACTTCTTCCATCGCGACGGCCTGGATCGGTCAATCGACTTTGACCGCCTCGCCGGTGGCGAGAAGGTCTCCTTCGAGGTCGAGCAGAGCCCGCGTGGGCCTCGCGCCGTGAAGGTTCAGTCCGCCTAGGACCCGTCACGGGGAGCAGAGGCCGCCTCGCGGCGCCTTCGCTCCACGCTACGGTGAACGCCCGGTCCGCGTGCGGACCGGGCGTTCGTGCGCCCAGACACTTCTCCATAGCCCGGCCAGGGGTCGACCTCGGCTCCAAGCGGATGCAGTCGGGCATTCGCGTCGTGCGCCTGTGCCTCGCCGCGGACAAGTCCGGGCACGAGCCAGCCCAGCACCGTCAGCGCGAGCGCGATCTGTGGCCCAGGGCTCGTGCCGGCACACAGCAGCCCGACCACCAGCCACAGCCAGGGGGTGCGCAGCCGCAGGAACGCCGGGATCACGACCAGAAAACCGTGGCTCCAGACCGAGGGCGAGGCGATCACGGACGCCAACCCGAGGCGGGCCAGGCTCTCCGGCCCCTTGGCCGAGAGGGCGAGGCCGATCGCCAGCCCGGCCAGCAGCACGACCAGCGGCATCGGCAGCCAGCGATCCAGCCCCACGCCGTACAGCCCCGGCAGCAAGTGCTGCGACTCTTCGTACGCCTGTAGACCAGCACGCCACTCCGACCAACGCGCGATCCCGGTCAGAGGCAAGCTGCTGAGCACGATCGCGACCACGCTGGCCAGGCCGACGATCAGACTGCGGCCCTTGCGCTCACCAAGCAACCACAGCGCCAGGATCCCGCTCTGCGGCTTGAGCAGCGGACCGAGCACGAGCCCCGACGCCAGGCGGGGTGCCATCGCCAGCAAGGCGAACGCCGGCAGGGCCACGTTGCCGACGAAGATGCCCTGCTCGATCGGCGGCCACAGCAGCGCGATCACCGCCCAGCGCCAGGACAGCCCGATCGCCCGCAACGACCAGACCATGAGCGCCGTGCAGCCCGCCACCCAGGTCGCGGCAACGAACGGAAACGGCAGCTGGGCAAGCAGCCCGAAGAAGGGCAGCACGGGGGGCGGATAGAGGAACGGCAGGGCTGCACCATCGGCCGGATAGACGCTGATCGGCACGGTCATGTAGACACCGACGCCGGCCGCGAAGTGCTCTCCCGCGCGGAGGTACAGGCGCAGGTCACGCAGCGCGCCCGCGTTGGAGCTGGCGAGATCGCCTACGAGCGCCGCGGCCAGAACGCCGGCGACCATGACCTCGGCCGGGCTCACGGTCAACCGACGGCGCCACAGCGTGACGCCCACCAGACCGAGCGCAGCCAGGACGGCCCACAGGATCGCGCCGTCCGGGCCCAGGCGAGTCTCACGCAGCCGCCACAGTTCATAGGCGGCCAGGACCAGAGGTCCGGACCAGCCTGCCAGCGATGCCACGGACGCCAGTGCGCTGGTTTTGACCGAATGCGTCGGGCGGGGCGTCACTCCTGTGGGATTGGGTCGCACGACTCCTCCGGTACTGGCTCGTCACGAGGAGTGTGCCGCCTGCACGGTGTCCCCGCGCTGGGCGGACCTGTTGCGGCGCTGATGCCAGAGCGGAAGTGCCCCTCTACAACGAGTGAGGCGCCGCATTCGCGGCGCCTCACAGGCTGAGCGGAAGTGGTGTGCGTCAGTGTGACTTGATCTGTGACGTCTTGGTCACCAGATGTGTCCCGGTACCGTAGGTGATGGTCACGTCGACCAGCACCGGACCGGCGGCCTGTCCCGCGGGAACGCGGATCTTGCCAACGGCCACGAACGACTTGCCGGCACGTCGCAGCGTGATCGTGACGTCGCCACTGGAGAAGTGAGCAACGGCAGTCGCGCTGAAGGCCATGGAGCGATCCGGGTGGCGGACCTTGGCCTGCACCTTGATCGTGCCGCATGCATGTCCGGGTGTGACATGCGCGGTGAACTGCAGCGCATGCACCGGCGTCGGCGTCGGGGTTGGCGTCGCCGTCGGCGTCGGGGTTGGCGTCGCCGTCGGCGTTGGGGTCGGCGTCGGGGTTGGCGTCGCCGTCGGGGTTGGCGTCGGCGTCGGCGTCGGCGTCGGCGTCGGGGTCGGGGTCGGGGTCGGTGTGCACGGTCGGCCCGTCACATGCTCGGGAGTGGACTCGCGAGCGGCCTCGCCGCGGGACGAGGCTGGCGGCGTGGCAATGACCAGACCGGCGCCCAGCAACGTCAACGTCAGGAGGGCGGCGCCCCCTGTCAGCAGTTTTCGATTCGTCATGGTTTCCTCTCACTTGCTTGCGTGGCACGCCGCAGCGCTGCACTTCTCGCCCTGAACAACGGCTGGACGGGGGTTACGTTACGCGCGCCCTGGCCGTGCGGCGCAGGACCAAGGTCAGCAGCGCACCGCACCTTGGTACCGGACGGACCAGTCGCGGCAGGCGATCCGGCCACAGATCCGCGCCCATCGCGTCCCGAATCGGACCCGCCGGACGGATCCGGACGCATCGCCGACGGACAGGAGGACCAGACGCAAAGGCGGGATCAACGACTGTCGTACGGACTCTCGCCAGTTCGAATTCGAGCGAGGATGGACTGGGTGGCCCGCGCCGCGAGACGCTGGATCCACGGCCCGTAGGAGACGCGCGCCACGCCCAATGCCGCCAACCGAGGGAGGGCTGGCGCGCTGGGTTGCGCATAGATGTTGATCGGTGCGCCGATCCCGTGGACCAGCGCCGTGATGGTGGCGTCGTCCGTCACCAGGATCGGGTAGATACAGTCGGCGCCGGCCGCGGCGTAGAGGCGACCTCGCCGGACTGCCTGCTCCAGGCGTGCGCGCTCGCGGTTCGCCATCGCTGCAGCCGTGTTGCCCGACTGCTCGCCGTCCAGCTGCCCCCCGGGAACGACCGCGTTCTTGACCGACGCATCGAGGATGGATTCGTCGTGGGCGTACACGTCTACCCGGGCGTTCAGGACGATCGAGACGCCGCTCTCTACTGCCGCCTCCCGGAACGCGGCGAGTCTGTCCGCCTGTCGCGAGGCGTCGATCAGGCCGCCCGCGCGGTGATCCGTGTCCTCGAGGTTGCAGCCGACCGCGCCCGCAGCGAGCAGGCGCGCGACCAGTTCCTCAGGCGGACATCCGTAGCCGGATTCGATGTCGGCGGTGACGGGCACCTCAACGGACCGGGCGATCCGGGCCACGGCCGCGAAGAGCTCGTCGACGGGCATCTGCTCGCCGTCCTCGTAGCCCAGGCTTGCAGCGATGGCGGCACTGGCCGTCGCCACGGCCGGAAAACCGGCGGCCTGGACAGCCCGGGCGCTCGCCGCATCCCACGCGTTGGGCAGTACCAGCGGCTGGCCCGGAACGTGCAGCACCCGGAGTGCATCGGCGCGCTGGGTCGCGGTGACCGCGTCCATCAAGGGACGGCTCGGGCCGCGTGAGGCAGCATCGACCCGCTCAAATGGGCAACCGCGCCAGACCCGGGAGCGCGCCCACCGTTCATCGCTGCAGTGTCTCGCAGTTCGGACGTCACATCAACCTCGGTCGCCCGCACCCGGGCTGGAACGACCCGCCAGGAGCTCGGACCATCCCCAATCTTGACCGCGTGCGGCGGGGTCGCCGAGCGTATGCTATCGGCTGCCGCGCCGGCGCCGCGGTCCCTGACCGCAGGAGCAGGCCGGCACTCAAAGGGCGTCAGCGCCAGCATGACGCCATACCACGGATGGAGGGGCTTGACCATGGTTCCCGGACGACCCACCGCACGACGCGGCGCGCGTTCGCGCGCGCTCATCACCGGTCTGGGCCTGGCCCTGGCCAGCAGCCTCGCGATCGCGCCGAGCGTGTCGGCGGCCTCCCCGGTCAACATCTGGGTCGCCAAGATCGGGAGCGGGACCGCCACCGTCCAGGTGCTCGCCACCGGAACCGGCTCGTTGCTGCTCAAGCTCACGGGCCTGAAGGCCTCGACGAGCTACGCCGTCGCCCTGCACGCCGGGTCGTGCGCGACCATCGGCGCCCGGGTCGGCCTGCTGGCCGCCCAGACGACCACCAGCGGCGGCGCGATCACGAAGACGGTGACCATGACGGCTGGCCAGGTCAGTGCGATCCGGACCGCCCTCAACGGCGGCGGGGCGGCCATGCGGGTCGGCTCGGGCGCCCTCACGAAGTGCGGCACGTTCACGTCGCAGCCGGTTGTCATCACGACGGTGGCCGTCGGGCACTGGGCCCAGAGCATCGCCACAGACGGTAGTACAGGGGTGTGGGTGGTCTCGTTCACGGGCAACGCCGTGTCCCGGATCGATCCGGCCACGAACGCGGTCAGTGCCACGGTCACGGTCGGCAAGTTGCCGGTGGGCGTCGCCGTCGGCCTGGGGGCCGTGTGGGTGACGAACTCGCTGGACGACACCCTTTCGCGGATCGACCCGACGACGAACACGGTGACCGCGACCATCACGGTCGGCAGCGATCCGGAGGCCGTGACGACCGGCTCCGGATCGATCTGGGTGACCAATGTTCTGGGCAACAGTGTGTCCAGAATCGATCCCGCCACCAATGCCGTCGTCGCGACGATCACCGTCGGCACCTTCCCGGTCGACGTCTCCGTTGGGGAGGGCGGCGTCTGGGTCGCGAATGGCGGCGATGGATCGGTCTCGCGGATCGACCCCGCCACCAATGCAGTCGTCGCGACGATCGTGACCGGCACCGCGGAGGCGGTCGAAGCGGGAGGCGGCTCGGTGTGGGTGGCCAGTCCCAACCTCGTCAATGAGTCGACGGGTCAGGTGACCCGGCTCAATCCCGCGACCAACACGGTGGCCGGCCAGACGCTCGTCGGGTACCACCCAATCGGGCTCGTGGTCAGTGGCGGGTCCGTCTACGTCGCGCTCTCTGGGGACCCTGTCGTCGCCCAGCTGAGCACTACCACGGGCGCCCTGACGGCGAAGATCCCGGTTGGCCTCAAATCGGTGGACGTGGCGGTCGGCAACGGCTCGTTGTGGGTCTCGCACGCCTTTGGGTCGTCGGTGGCCCAGTCGAACCTGTTCGCAGGGGCCGTCACCAGGGTCAACCTCTGATCCGCTCGCGCGCATCAGTTTTGACCGACTCGCCGGCGCGAACCGAGCCCGGCTCGGGCCGGCGGGCGACCTCGATGGTGGGGGGAGCATGAAGGCGTTGGTGGCCAGACAGCGGACGCATCTCGGCCTGGTTGTGGCGCTGCTGTGCGTGCTGACTACCGCGCCGGTGGCGGTGCCGCGGCCGGCGGCGGTGGCGGAGCACGTGTCTGGGCAGGTGCCGGCGGCGGTGGCGTCCGCGGGTACCGACCGGGACGTCGACCCGGTCGGATCACCCGCGTCAGTCGGCTCGCACGGCGAACGCAGGCCGGTCGTCGCGTTGGGATCGATCGTCGCCCGCACCGTGCGCTCCAGGCCACCCGCCGCCATGCCGACGACTGTCGATCTGACCAGGCAGCTGGCCGCTTCGGTCTTGACCCCGACCAACGCGAACCTCTCCGCCAGCGTCGTCAGCGCGCCGCAGGTTGTCTCGTCAGATGCGCAGTCCCTCGTGTCCTCGGACGGGTTCGCCGGCCTGGGCGACGCGAGCAACCGCAGCCTGGGCTGCAGCGGACAGCCGTGCGAGGAACCACCCGATCCCTGGGTGGCCGTGGGACCGCGGGACATCGTGCAGTCGGTCAACTCCTTCATTCGGATCACCAGTCGAAGCGGAACGCCGGAACTCACGGTCGACACGCCGACGTTCTTCGACGTCCTGCCCGGCCAGAAGACCGACTCCGACCCGCGTGTGCTGTTCGACGTGCCGCACCAGCGCTGGATCGCCAGCTACCTGAGCTACGACTGCACGACCGGCCATCTCTACCTGGCCGCCTCGCAGACGGCGGACCCGACGGGCGCCTGGTGGCGCTGGCACGTCGAATTCCCTGGTCGGGTGCCGGACTATCCCGCCCTCGGCGTCTCGACCGACAAGATCGTGGTGTCCACCAACGAGTACCGGATCGATCCAGCGGCGCCCGACTGCATTGCACAGAACAACGCGTATGCAGGCGCCAGTATGCGGGTCTTCGACTGGGCGGACGTGCTCAACGGCAGCCTGAGCGTGCATCGTGACCTGGCGGCCAATCCAGATCTGTTCACCTGGCGCCCGACCGTCAACCTGTCCTCCGGCACGACCGTCCACGCCATCGTCGAGATGACCGATGGTGGGGTCGGGTACGCCACGATCACCGGGACCAATGCCGGCGGCGACGTCACGCTCAGTCCGATCGTCACGCTCCCCATCAGCCTGACCCTGCCGCCGTCGCCCAGCCAGCCAGGCACGCCGGCCACCATCGCCGCCGTGCGCGACCAGCGCCCCACGGACGCGCTCTGGCGGAACGGCAGCCTGTGGTTCGTGGCCACCGGCTCGTGCGTCTACGACGCCGTTCGATCGTGCGTCTACGTGCGCGAGCTGAGCACGAACGCGACCGGCACACTCGGGACTTCCGGCGCGCCGACCGTGCGCCAGACGCTCAAGATCGGCGCCGCGGGCTACGACTCCTATACCGGCGGCATCGGGCTGTCGCAGGACGGCACGCTGTACATCGCGTTCACGCGCTCCTCGACGACGTCGGCCGCCTCCTCCTACGCGACCTACCGGCTGCTCAGCGACGCCCTGGGCAGCGTCCGTCCGGCGACCCTGCTCAAGGCCGGCGGCGGCACCTATCCGGGCACCCGCTGGGGCGACTATGTGGGCGTGGCCCCAGACCCGACCGAGCCAGGCAGCGTGTGGCAGGCCAACCAGTACGCAGACGGGACGAGTTGGGCGACGTGGGTGTCCAGACTCTCCATCGAGGGACCGGCGGCAACAGCCCTCGCGTTCGTCGCTCCGCCCTTGGGGGCCGCGGCCGGCAGCCCACTGGGCGGGCAGCCGCTCGTCCGCTTGCTCGACGCCAGCGGGGCACCGGTGAGGACCGGTTCGACGAGCAACAGCACGATCACCCTGACACTCAATCCGATCACGGGCGGCGATGTGCTGTCCTGCGTCGGGGGCCTGACGCGGGCGGCGGTGGCGGGGCTGGCCACCTTCGATGGCTGCTCGGTCACGCCGGCCGCCTCCAGCTACACGATTACGGCGTCCGCTCCGGGCTTGACCCCGGCGACATCGACCCCCTTCAACGTGGTGCCGCCCGGCACTCCCCTACCCGCGATCTCCCTGACCGCGACAGCCGCCACCATTGCCTATGGCGGCACCGTCACACTGTCGGCCCGACTGGCGGTCGGTCCTGCCATGCCGAGCCCGGGCGTCCGCCCGATGGAACTCCAGGCCTCCGGTGACGGTGTCGCCTGGGCGACGATCGCGACGCTCGACACGGACGGCAGCGGCCTCGCGTCCTTCGTGCGCCGGCCCACAACCAACCTGACCTACCGAGCGATCTACGGGGGCGCCACGGACCTCGCGCCAACGGCCAGCGGCACGACCGTCGTCCGCGTTCGTCAGATCGCCGTCCTCGGGCCGACGAACAAGGGAGTGACCAGGACGGTCGCCCGGCGCACGACGATCGCCTTCACGGTCCTCGTCCGACCCATCCGGGCCACGCTCCCGCGCGCCACGGTCACCTTCACCGTCTACCGGCGGGTCGGCTCTTCGTGGCAGCTCTACGCCAGGCGATCCCTGGCGACCGACGCCAACGGACGGGCGACCACCTCGTGGACCTTCGCAACGGCCGGCAGCTGGTTCGTCCGCGCGATGGCCAATGCGACACCAGATGACCTGGCCAGCCCGTGGACGCCGATCGAGCGCTACACGGTCCAGTAACACCCTCCACATCCGGGCCGAACTCGGGTACGCTCGCGTCGTGACGTGCGCGCAGTGTGGAACCACGAATGCCGAAGGCCGCCGCTTCTGCCTGGAGTGCGGTGCGCCCCTGGTGGCAGCCTGCCCCACCTGTGGTGCCACAAACGAGCCTGCCGCCAAGTTCTGTGGCTCGTGCGGGACCGGCCTGGCCGGCGGCAGCACGAGCGCAGCGGCCGCGGGCACCGCGTCGGCAGGCGGCCATGTGTCGTCAGCCGACCCGGGCGAGAGCCAGGCTCGGCCGAGGCCCTCGGCCGAGCGACGGATCGTCAGCGTCCTGTTCGCCGACCTCGTCGGGTTCACGACCGTCGCCGAGACCCGTGACGCCGAGGCCGTGCGCGAACTTCTGGGCCGCTACTTCGAGGCGGCGCGGGAGATCGTCGGGCGCTACGGTGGCACGATCGAAAAGTTCATCGGTGACGCGGTCATGGCCGTCTGGGGCACCCCAACCGCCCACGAGGATGATGCCGAGCGGGCCGTACGGGCGGCGCTTGACCTGGTCGAGGCAGTGCCGGCACTGGGCAAGGAGGCCCAGCTGGAACTCCGGGTCCGAGCCGGCGTCCTGACCGGGGAGGCCGCGGTCACCCTCGGTGCGACGAACCAGGGGATGGTTGCCGGCGACCTCGTCAATACCGCCAGCCGGCTCCAGTCGGTGGCAGCACCCGGGACCGTTCTGGTCGGCGAGTCCACGTACCGGGCCGCGAACGCGGCGATCGCCTTCGAGCCGGCCGGCGATGCCGTGCTGAAGGGCAAGGTGAGCCCCGTGCCGGCCTATCGCGCGCTGCGCTTGATCGCCGATCGTGCAGGCGCGGGACGGGCGGACGCGCTGGAGCCCCCGTTCGTCGGTCGAACGGACGAACTGCGCCTCCTCAAGGAGCAGTTTCACGCCACCGGCCGGGAGCGCCGCGCTCGGCTCATCTCGCTGGTCGGTCAGGCCGGCATCGGCAAGAGCCGGCTGGCCTGGGAGCTCGAGAAGTACCTCGACGGCCTGGTGGAGACGGTCTGGTGGCATCGCGGCCGCTCGCCGGCGTATGGCGAGGGGGTGACCTTCTGGGCGCTCGGCGAGATGATCCGGCGGCGCGCCGGACTGGCCGAGAGCGACGACGAACCAACGACGAGGGCGGCGATCTCGGCGATGCTCACCCAGCACGTACCGGATGCGGACGAGCGGCGCTGGATGGAGGCTCGGATCCTGGCCCTGCTCGGTGTCGAGGACGTGCCCAGCGGTGGCCGCGAGGAATTGTTCGCCGCCTGGCGCACTTTTTTCGAGCGGGTGGCAGCCCACGGGACCGTCGCGCTCGTGTTCGAGGATCTGCAGTGGTCCGATGACGGGCTGCTCGACTTCATCGAGCACCTCCTGGACTGGAGCCGCAAGCACGCCATCTTCGTGGTGACGCTGGCCCGCCCAGAGTTGCTCGAGCGCCGGCCGGGCTGGGGCACGGAACGGCAGGGCGCGATCGCGATGCGGCTGGAGCCGTTGGCCGATGGGTCGATGCGCGAGCTCCTGGCCGGACTGGCGCCGGGGCTTCCGGAGCCCGCGGTGGCGCGCATCCTCGCCCGGGCTGACGGCATCCCGCTCTACGCGGTCGAAACGATCCGGATGCTGTTCGCCGACGGTCGACTCGAGGCGCGCGACGGGACGTACCGTCCGACGGGCGACCTCGGCGACCTCGAGGTGCCAGCCACGCTCCAGGCGCTCGTCGCTGCGCGACTCGACGCGCTGCCCGCCGCCGAGCGGACGCTCATCCAGGAGGCCGCCGTCCTGGGCCAGTCGTTCAGCCTGGCGGCGCTGGCGGCCGTGAGCGGGCAGGACGCGGTGGCCCTGGTACCGCAGCTGGCCAGCCTCGGGCGACGCGATCTCCTGGTCATCGAGACGGATCCGCGCGCGCCCACTCGCGGCCAGCACGCGTTCGTCCAGGCTCTCATCCGCGAGGTGGCCTACGCGACCCTGTCGAAGAAGGAGCGTCGTGCCCGGCACCTCGCTGCAGCGCGCTACTTCGAGTCGCTCGACGACGACGAGCTGGCGGGCGCCCTCGCGACGCACTACCTGGCGGCCTACCGGTCTGCGCCGGACGGGCCCGAGGGCGAGGCCGCCGCGGCCCAGGCCCGTGTGTCGCTCCGGGCAGCGGCCGATCGGGCCGAGGCACTCGGGGCGCTCGGTCAGGCCGTCGAGTGGCTACGCGCGGCCCGGGAGGTGACGCTGCAGCCGGCCGAACACGCCGAGCTGCTCAAGCGCATCGGCTGGGTCGCGGGACTCGCTGGCCGATACGACGATGCCGGGCGCTCCCTCACGGAGGCGATAGCCGTCTGGCAGACGATCGGCGACCGGGCGAACGCGCTGTACGCCACCGCGCTGCTCGCCTCGGCGCAACTGTCGGCCGCCCAGATCGCTCGCGCCCAGGCGACCCTCGAGGCAGTCCGGGACGAAGCTGAGGCGCTTGCCGGCGATCCAGCGGCCGCCACGGGCATCGCCTGGTTCTCGGAGATCTACGCCCGGGCGGCCTTCCGGGCGGAGCGCTACGAGACTGCGATCGACTGGTCGGACCGGGCGCTTCGGCTGGCCGCGTCGCTTCGACTCGACGACGTCCTTGCCATGGCGCTCGTCACGAAGGCCTCGGCCATGGTCCTGTCGGGGCGCAATCGCGAGGGTATCGCCCTGCTCCATGGGGCGCTGGTCGATGCGCTCGCCCATGCTGAGCACATCGCCGCCCTTCGAGCAGGCGTCAACCTTGCCGCGATGACGGGGGATGTCGACCCGCGCTCGTCGCTGGAGCGGACCCGCGATGGCATCGCCACGGCCCGAAGGCTGGGCATGACCACCTTCGCCGGCTATCACGCCTCGAACGCGTACGTCGCACTGCGGCTGGGCGAGTGGGCGTGGGTCCGCAGCGCCACGGCGGAGCTCGCCGAAGAGAGCCGGGATCCCGGGACGGTCCAATGGATCACCGACTTTGGCAACTGGCAGTTGCCATGGCTGGGCCAGGACGTCGGCGACCGTCCGGAGGCGCTCCTCGCCGAGGCGGAGGCAACTGGGGATCCCCAGGCGCTCGTCAACGCATGCCAGTGGGCGCTCGAAATCGCCTTCGCTCGCGAGGACTTCGAGACCGCAGTGGCCTACGGCCGACGCTTGCTCGAGCACGAGTTCGCCGGCCCGTACATCCGATTCTGGGTCGGGCGGGCAGCCGTTCACCTTGGGGACGTGGAGACCGCTCAACGAGTGGCGTCCATCCTCGAGCCCAGCCTCGGGGGCGCCTCCGATGGGGATCTGGCGGCCCTGCGAGCCGGTATCGCAGCGCTTGACCGGCGGGTCGACGATGCGCTGACCGGCTATCGGACAGCGCTGACGATCTACCGCGACCTCGGCCTGCGCTTCGATGTGGCGATCACCGGGCTCGATATGGCGGCGCTCCTCGGACCACAACATGCGGTCGTCCGGACGGTGGCCGCGGAGGCGCGCGAGATCCTCGTCGAACTCGGGGCCGTGCCCGTGATCGCGCGGCTGGATCGCCTCGTGCCAGTGGGTGCGGGAATGGACCTCCCGGCGACAGCCCGAGACGTCAATCGCGCCGCGGGCGGGCGTTCGCCGCTGGCCGATGCCGCGGTGGCCGACTGACCCTGTCCCTGTCCCGGCGAACACGCCCGCCCTTGGCCGCGCCGTCGCCGCCCCCGCCGCGGTCCGAACTCCTGCTCCGGTCCCCGCTCCCGCCCAGCTCGCCCCCCGTTCCCTGAACTCCAGTTTGCGTTGCACGCATGAGCGCGACCTGACGAACGGTCCAGCTGCACGAATCGTGCGTGTCACGAACGAATCGTGACCGTTCACGACCGAACCGTCACCGTTCTTGCGTGCGACGAACAGATTCGACCGAATCCCGTGTCAGCTGGTCGCGCTTGTGTGTCACACGCAAACGGCGTACCAGGGATGCGCGAAGGGGGCGGGATCGCGAAGGCGGACGCTACGAGGCGGCACGCCCGGGAGGTCGGAGCCGACGGCGCTGCCGGACTCAGCGAGGGCGCGGAGGCGGGACGGAGGGTCGCAGCCGAGCCCTGGCGGTGGACCCGGGACGACAGTGAGACGGACCGGACGTCACGACGCGCCCCTCAGCTGCGGCTGGAGGCCGCCCAGAGGTTGACCCCGCTCTCCGTCGCGTGGCGATCGATCTCAGCCAGCTCCGCGTCGGAGAACTCGAGGTTGCGCAGCGCGCCAAGGTTGTCCTCCAGCTGAGCCACGCTGCCCGCCCCGATGAGCGCCGACGTGACGCGAGGGTCTCGGAGCGTCCAGGCCAGCGCCAACTGGGCCAGGCTCTGACCCCGGCGCGTCGCGATCTCGGCCAGCGCGCGCACCTTGGCCAGGGTGTCCTCGCCAAGCAGACTGCTGGAGAAGGAGCCTCCGCCTGCCGCTCTCGAGTCGGTCGGGATGCCGGCCAGGTACTTGCCGGTGAGCAGACCCTGGGCCAGCGGCGAAAAGACGATGCAGCCTGCCCCCTCCGTGCCCAGCACGTCCAGCAGGCCGCCCTCGATCCAGCGGTTGAGCATGGAGTAGGACGGCTGCGAGATGAGCAGCGGCGTACCCAGGTCGCGCAGGATGGCGGCAGCCTGGTGGGTGTGCTCGGGCGAGTAGGACGAGATCCCGGCGTAGAGCGCCTTGCCCTGGCGGACGGCGGCGTCGAGGGCGCCCATCGTCTCCTCGAGCGGCGTCGCCGGATCGTACCGGTGCGAGTAGAAGATGTCGACGTAGTCCAGGCCCAGCCGACTGAGGCTCTGGTCGAGGCTCGCCAGGAGGTACTTGCGCGAACCCCAGTTGCCGTACGGTCCCGGCCACATGTCGTAGCCGGCCTTCGAGGAGATGATCAGCTCGTCCCGGTAGCCACGCAGGTCGGTCGCCAGGATCCGCCCGAAGTTCTCCTCCGCGGCGCCGTATGGCGGCCCGTAGTTGTTGGCCAGATCGAAGTGGCTGACGCCCAGGTCGAAGGCGCGCCGGATGACCGCCCGCTGGCCGTCGATGGGCCGGTCGTGTCCGAAGTTCTGCCACAGCCCGAGCGAGATCGCGGGCAGCTGCAGTCCGCTCCGTCCTGCTCGTCGGTAGGGCATGGTGTCGTAGCGGGTGGTGGCCGGAAGGTAGGTCATGGTCTGATTCTGGCACATCCCTCGGATCGTCCTGCCGGTCAACGGTCCAAAAGGGTCGACACGGAGAGCACCTGGTGGAGCACGAACCGGCCATCCGTCGACGGGTCGGTCAGGTTCGGCTGGGCGTCGTCCAGGACGACCGTCGGCACCAGCCGAACCTGCACGAGCTGGCTGCCCACGAACGTGAGGGTCGTGATGATGCCCTCCTGCGTCTGGCGGCTCCAGTCCTGACCGAACCAGAAGTTGCCCTGGCTGGCGCTCACGAACCGATAGCCTGAGGCCCCGCCCGGGGTGATCGAGATGGCGCCCGCCCAGTGGAAGTCGGCGCCTACGATGTGATCGGCTCCGGCCCGTTCGAGCAGGCCGATCAGCCCTCGCTGGAACGGCGTGAAGGCTGCACGGTACTCCGTCGAGCTCCATTGCGGCAGCGCCACGACGACGTCGGCGCCGGCCGCTCGGGCGGCTGCGATCGCCTTGCGCACGGTGCTGGCGGTGAGTGGCGCGACGCCCGGCCGCGTTGCGGTCGCCGACACGGAGCCGCCGATGGCGTCGAAGCCGACGAAGCCGAAGCGCACGCCCCGGACGTCGATGACGGCGGGACGAAGGGCCTCGGCGAGGGTGCGTCCCCCACCGACGGGCTGGATGCCGTTGGCCCGGAACAGGTCGACCGTCTCGACGATCGAGCCCGTGCCCACGTTCGTGTTGTGGTCCGCGGCGATCGTGGCCACGTCGAAGCCAGCCTTGGCCATGAGCGGGGCGACGCGCGGGTCGATGGCGAAGACGGTGCCGCTATCGTGCTGCCGGAACTGGCGGGTCATCGAGCACTCGAAGTCACTCTCCGCGATGTCCGCGTTGCGGATGAGATCCGCCACGGACCCTTCGTGCCCGTTCCGCTGGGCACGGACGACCCACCAGCCGTAGCGCCGATCCCAGACCCGACCGACATAGCGGGCCGTGCCGGCCGTGAGCAGCCAGTCCCAGCCCCGCCCGAACACGTTCGTCTGGCGACTCACCCCACGGTCCGGACAGTTCACCCCGGTGGTGACGACGACCCGGACGTTCGTCGCGTCATAGGCCACCCAGGAGGCCGGCCACCCAGGCGGCACCGGGATGGCGAGCGGGTAGGCAACGGAGCG
>JANMQO010000226.1:0-3147 GCA_031370565.1 Chloroflexota bacterium | reverse complement strand
AGGGCGCCGTCGCGATCCTGGCGGCGCTGGCCGGTCGGGAGCGGGCTGGGTCGCCGGCGCATGGGCGTGGCCAGCGGATCGACGTGTCGATCTTCGAATCGACCCTGGCGGTGCTGGTCAACCAGGCCCACAACGCCTTCGTCTCCGGTGTCGCGCCGACCCGCCGAGGCAATGCCCACCCCAACATCGTCCCGTACGAGACGTTCGCGACCGCCGATGGCGAGATTGCGCTGGCGGTGGGCTCCGAGCGACAGTGGCTGCGCTTCTGCGCGGCCCTCGAGTCGGTTGCGCCGACCGAACCGACCACACCGGTCGCACCGCCCGAACCGATGGCACCGACCGCGCTGGCCGCCGACCCGCGCTTCGCGACGAACGCCGACCGGGTTGCCCACCGAGACGTCCTTCGGCCGATCCTTGCGGCGCGCCTGGCCACCCAACCGACGGCCACCTGGCTGGCTCGCTTCGAGGCGGCCGAGGTCCCGTGCGGCCCGATCAACGACATCGCGACGGCCCTGGCGAGTCCCCAGGCGGCGGCCCGCGAGATGGTCGTCGAGGTCGAACATCCACGCCTCGGGCCGGTGCGCCAGGTGGGTATTCCGTTCAAGCTCGGCGTAACACCGGCGACGATCCGGACCGCCCCGCCACTGCTCGGCGAACACAGCGATGCGGTCCTGGCCGACCTCGGCTATGACCCTGACGCGATTGCCCGGCTGCGGGCCGAGGGGGTCATCTGAACCGCTCGCCCGATCACACAGACTCCACCGGCCACACCGCTCCGGCCGACTCGACCCACCGGAGCGCCGCGCCCGGCCGAGTCGCCACGCGTGGCGCCATCCTCGACCTGCTCGCCGCGTCCGCACTGTGGGGCGGGATGTACGTGGTCAGCGCGGCGACGTTCGACCGGATTCCGCCGCTCAGCCTGGGGTTCCTACGCCTGGTCGTCGGGATCGTGGTGCTGTTCGTCGCGTTCCGGGGACGGGTCGGCTTCGGACAGGCGCCGCTCGGGCGGGTCGTCATGGCGGGTGCCATCGTCGCCTTGACGATGGCCCTCCAGTTCGTGGGCACCAGCCTGACCGGCGGCGCCGAAGGGGCGCTGCTGACCACCACCACGCCGGCCTTTGTGCTCGTCTTCGGCGTCCTGCTCGAACGCCAGCGGGTGGCTCGACTGGCCTGGCTGGGCGTCGCGACCGCGCTGCTCGGTGTCGCGGTGCTGGCCGCCCGCAATGGGGGGTTTGGTGGGTCGGGCAGCCTCGCGCCGGGACCGACCATCGCCGGTGTCCCGTCCGCCCTCGTCGGCGATCTCCTGCTCGTCGGTTCGGCTGCCACCTGGGCGCTCTTCTCGTCCGTCGGGCGACCCCTGGTCGAGCGCGTGGGGGCCTTCCGGGCCATCTTCCAGGCGAGCTGTGTCGCGATCGTGCTCATCGCCCCGTTCGCGGGCATGGAGCTGGCCGGCCGCCACCTGCCGCCGATCGAGCCGGCGACCGTCCTGGCCGTGCTCTACCTCGGGGTCATGGCGACCGCGCTGGCCTGGTCGCTCTGGTACCGGGGCTATGCCTCGGCCCCGTCGACCGTCTCGGCCGCTGTGTTCTTCGCCCAACCCGTTGTCGGCGCGACGCTCGGCGTGCTCATCCTGGGCGAGTACCTGGGACCCTTGTTCCTGGTGGGCGGGGCACTCATCGGTGCCGGCGTGCTGGCCATCGCGGCAAGCGGCGGGAAGGCCAACCGGGGCGGACTGCGGGGCACGTAGGCGGCCGTGCGGCCCGAGCGGCCCGAGCGTCCCGAGCGGCCGACCAGCCGCTGAGCCGCCCAGCCGGTCGACCCCGCGCTTGACGACGCCGACGGCCGCCCGATCCGTGCGACCGTGCACGGACGGCCCGGCTGCGTCCGATGACCGCTGCTAGACTCGGCCGACGGCGCCAGCCGGAGACGCGGCCGTGATGACCCGCGCAACGACCACGCCAGGAGGCACCCACCCGATGACCGACGATCGCGAGCGCTGGGCAGTCATTCTCGGCGCGTCGTCCGGCATGGGCGAGGCCACCGCGAAGGCGCTGGCGGCAGCCGGCTACCGCATTTTCGGGATCCACCTCGACTTCCGGGCGGCGCTCGAGCACGTCGAGGAGGTCAAGGCCGCGATCGAGGCGCTCGGATCCGAGGCGCTCTACAGCAACATGAACGCCGCCGACGACGAGAAGCGGGCCGCCGCCCTGGCAAGCCTGGCCCAACGCTTCGAAGCGAGTCGGGTCGCCGGCCGCCATCCCTACGTCCGGGTCGTCATGCACTCGCTCGCCTTCGGCTCGCTTGTCCCGTACATCAGCGACGATCCGAAGGCCGCGGTCGATCGCAAGAAGATGGAGATGACCCAGGACGTCATGGCCAACAGCCTGGTCTACTGGGTCCAGGACCTGTACCGCGGCGGATTCCTCGAGCAGGGCTCCAAGATCTACGCGATGACGTCCGAGGGCTCCAGTCGCGTCGTGCCCTCCTACGGCGTAGTCTCCTCGGCCAAGGCGGCGCTCGAATCGCACGTGCGTCAGCTGGCGATGGAGCTGGCCCGGACCGGCCGGGGGATCACCGCCAATACGATTCGAGCCGGCGTGACCATGACCCCCGCGCTCATGAAGATTCCGGAGCACGACCTGATCATCGCGTCCGCCACCAGGCGCAACCCGACCGGCCGGATGACCACGACCCAGGACGTGGCGAACACGATCGTCGCGCTCAGCGGCGAGGGCACGGACTTCATCAACGGCGAGGTCATCGGCGTGGACGGCGGCGAGTTCATCACCGGGGCATAGGGGCCCACACGTGACAAGCTTCTGGCGAGCGGTCGTGCTCGGGCCGGCATGCCGACCGCCGTGTCCCTCGACACCGTGATCGCGCAGGAGGCTTCCGCCGAACCCGTTCGGTAGGCCTCCGGTCGCACGCCGGCGGTCAGCGCTCGCCGGCCACCCAGATGGTCTGGGCGCGGGCGGCGGCGGTCATTGCAAGACTTCCGTCCTCGCCCGTCCACCAGGCTGCCAGGCCGCGGCTTCGGGCAAGCCCGGTGATTCCGCCGGGACCGGCCAGAAAGAGGCTCTTGCTCCAGACCTCCGCCCAGGCCGGATCCGGCCCGGCGACGGTCACGGCAAGCAGGCCTGCACCCCC
>JANMQO010000156.1:0-8772 GCA_031370565.1 Chloroflexota bacterium | reverse complement strand
TTCGCGCGCGAGACGCTTCTCGAGCTCCGGCGACAGATGGTGCTGGCCCAGGATGCAGGACAGCAGGTCGCACCACGCCTCGGTTCCGGTCCGGCGCGGCGGTTCGTACGGTTGATCGCCGCCGGTCCAGACCGCGGCACTGGCCAACTGCTCGCGGGTGAATGGTGACCCGCGGAGAGTGGCCCCCTTGGCCACGATTCGAGCGTGGTAGACGCCTGAGAGGGTCGCCTTGGTGGTCACCTCGAATGCGCCCGGCTCCTGTTCGGGCATCGCCAGCGTGACCATGGACCCGCCCGGTCGGGTCAGCTCGACCAGGACGCCCGCGCGATGGTCGACTGGCAGGCCGTACTCCGTGAGCACGGCCCGGAAGGTGACGTCCGCGCCGGGTGCGAAGCCACTCTGCTCCAGCGTGACGGCCATCCGCAGGTTGGAGTACGTCTGGACGGCGACGCTGTAGCGGGCACCATGGGCCGCGAAGGATTGAGCGTGCGCGGTCTGGCCGTCGCGCAGTCGCGAGAGCGCTTTCTTGTACTCCGCCCGGTCCACCTCGAGCAGGGCGTACCAGACACCAGCCCGCTGGCCGCTGCCGATGGCCACTGGCAGGGTGAACCGATAGTTCCGAGTCTGCGCACCCACGCCGTAGCTGATTCCGAACCCGGACGCACTCATCGGGTCGATGATCGATCCGTCGGGCGTCTCCAGAGCCAGCTTGACGACGTTCTCGTCGGTCATGAGTACGGCCGTGCAGTCGATGTCCGCCTCGCTGAGCAGGAACGGGATGCGGACGGTCGTGCCGGGGCCGATGAACCCGTTCGGGTCCACGACGATGTTCGTGTTGGTCACGCCGGCCAGGATCTGGAGGAAGAACTTGTTGAGCCGGAAGTAGTCGTCGATGGACGAGCTCAGCAGGCCGGTCAGCAGCAAGGACCCGCCGGTACCGTTGGCCAGCGAACGGAGGGCGGCGGTGTTGACCTGGGACTCGCTGCCCAGGCCGATGGCGAAGGT
This sequence comes from Chloroflexota bacterium, assembly GCA_031370565.1. Lineage (GTDB taxonomy): Bacteria > Chloroflexota > Limnocylindria > Limnocylindrales > CSP1-4 > Chersky-267. The sequence goes on along the minus strand of JANMQO010000156.1, from coordinate 7,767 downwards.
TCGGCTGTCGATGGAGCCAGCCACGTCGGCAATCCAGAGTGGGTCGTTCTCGAGACCATCGGTCAGCACGATCATGGCGCGCTGGTCGTAGTCACCGGGCGGCAGGGCGTTGAGGACCTGGCGGGCCCGATCGACGCCGTCGCCAACCGAGGTGTTGCCGGCGAGGTTGGCCGTGTGGGCGTTGACGGCCGCCACGGCGGCGACCCGCCCCGCGTCGAACATGCCGTTGGAGAGCATGCGGGTGACGGGCAGCCCCGGATACGTGGCGTCGTTGGGCGCGTACGAATTGTTGTCGAAGCGGATGAGCCCGACGCCATTGTCCTGCTGGACCAGCTCCATGAAGGTGCGGCCCGCATCCTTGAGGACCTGCAGTCTCGTGGCGCCGGAGGTACCAGCCGCCCAGGACATGCTGCCCGACTGGTCGAGCGCCAGCATGACCGCAACCCGGGGCCGGATGATTGCGTTGGCGCGCAGGACGAACGTGAACTCCGCGCCGTTCTCGGGGCATTCGAAGGTGACGCTGCCGTCCGGCACGGCGACCCCGGCCGCGCCCGCCGTGTAGGCCAGCCAGATCCTGGCCTCGACGGCCAGGTGCGGTCCATGACTGACGGTGATCGAACCGGACGCCGGAAACAGGACGGAGAAGGGCGCCGCGGGACCCGCTCCAGCCTTGACCCGGATGGTCACGTTGCCGCAGCCGTAGATGCGGAAGACGGCCGCCCGCACCGCGGTGTCGCCACTTGGGATGTCATTGAAGTTGACGACCGGCGGCGCTCCCACGTTGACCACCTCCACGATCGGCACGGCCGTGTGGTTCGTGTCGTAGCAGGGCGGAAACACGATTGACGGGTGCTTGTAGTTCTTGGGCGCCTGTTCGTTCTCCGGCGCCGCCCACGGGCGCGTGCCCGTCCCACCCGACCAGGGCTGGATGTCGCCGTTCAAGCCGGCGTCGCCGCTCAGCGAGCCGTAGACCGTGTTCGGATCCAGCCGTGCAGTGTGAGCCGGATCCGTCTGCCACCGGGCGAACAGCCGATCGACGTTGGAGTGGAGCAGAAACACGAACGGGTCGCGGAAGGACGTGTGCTGGCCGCCCATGTTCACGAAGCCATGCATCGAGTTGTGCGAGCCTTCGAGGCTGCCGCTCATCCCGGCATAGTCGAGCTGGTTGAGGGTGGCCGTGTCGTTGCCGGCCGCTTCTGGCGAGCCCGACACAGACCGGGTGACCTCGCGGGGCGGATCGGCCGGGTTGTTGTGGACCGAGTCGAACGGGTCCGTGCTCCGGTAGTTCGCCGCCCCGGGCACGTAGAAGCCATAGCCCGCCCAGGGCGCGCCGATGACATCCGACGAGGAGCCGCCATAGCCCATGAAATCCGGGCTGAACAGGTTCAGGTTGCCGGTCGTCCCACCGCCCAGGTTCGCGCCGGGGATGTTGCGTGGATCCTGCGTCCAGTCCCAGTAGTGGAGCGACAGCTGGGGGTTGATCTGGCGAAGCATCACCTCGAGGCGATTGACGATCTCGCGGTGCCACGGCACGAACTCGGGGCCACCGTGGACGTGGGTGGCCTGGTGGATCTCGTCCTGCTTGAACCACCACGTCACCCCACCCGGCAGGACATCGGTCCGAGAGCCCAGGAAGTAGCGGTGGTTGAGTTCCAGCAGCGCGTCGCGCAGCAGCGCCCGCTCAGTGGGTTCCACCGAGGCGATGTTGCGTCGAATGCCGTCGCCGAGTGCCATGCGAGCGTCCTCCTCGGGACCCCGCTGTGGGCCAAGCCACGGATTCCTCCAGCGGGACGGTGTGCCAGCCGGTCGATCGGACCGGGTTCACGGGCAGACAACCACCCGGGCGTCTCAGGCGCGTCTCGGCGGCGTCTCCCGTGAGCAACGACTGGGTGCCCCGGCCAACGAACGAGGCCCCGACCAGCCTGGCTGGTCGGGGCCTCGGTTCACCGCTCGGCCCGCGCGTAACGGGCCGAGCGGCGCTAGCTCACAGAACGGTCAGGGCTTGATCTGGCTGATCCGGGTGGACCAGTTGGCGAGGGCACCTCGCCGGCTGCTCGCGCCACTGGCGGCGAGGCACCGGAACGGCGTCCCGCTGCCACCCGTGAACAGGGATCCTCCCCACTGCGTGTAGGTGCAGTCGCTGGCGATGTACTCGCTGGCGATCCAGATGGAGTTGCCATCCGCGGCGGCCGCCCCATAGTCACCCCAGCGGGTGCGGGGCGGATCGCCGACGAAGGACTTGTAGCTCGTGAAGCCGTCGTCGGGGCCGGTGCCACGAGCCGCGATGGATACCGCGCCGACGCCGTTATCGGCATCGATGGATGCGTACGCGGCGCTCGGGTAGTCGTTCGGACCAACGAGCGTCATGGCCATGACGCCACGCCCCTTGGCCGTTACCCCGATGGCGGGGTAGGTCAGGTTGAGCCCGGCGATGCCGTACGTACCCTGCTGGTCAACCTCGGCGTCGACGACCTGATCCGAGACTTCCGGCTTGACGATGTACCAGGCGATGCCGGCCCTGTTGTCGGCCGGATTGTTCGAGAAGCTGACGGCCGTGTCGAGCGCTCCCCACAGCTTGCCGTCCGCGTAGCTGACCTGCTGCATGCGGGTGTCGTTCGAATCGAGGCTCGAGACGACCTCCGTATGGGCCGGCTCAAGCCCGAAGAGTAGCTTCCAGCAGCCGACGCCGACGACCGTTGGGGTCGTCGTGTCGTTGATGCAGTGTCCGAGCGGATCGTTCGTGCCGGGTGCGCCACCCGAGCCCGGCTGGTCCGACTTGGGCGGCACGGCGTACTGGTTCACCCGCAGCACCTTGTTGGTGAGGCTGAGGGCCGGTGTGGCCGTGTCCAGCGAAGACGTATTCGCCAACGCCCAGACGATGAGCCGGTCCGACTGGTGCGTGCCGCCTGCGCCGGTGACCGGGTGGGTCGCCTCGTCGGCCGCGTTGGAGCTCAGGAAGTACTCCGTGCCACCGGCATCCATGGCGAACGAGGAGGTTGCCGGGGACTGGGCCGGCCAGACGGTGAAGCCTGGCTGCTTGGGCGTCTCTGCGCTGGGCAGGTTGACCGCCCCGAAGGTGTCCAGATGGGTGACGTTCACGGTCGCCGCGCCGGACGCGAGCTGGGCCTTGGAGAAGGCATAGATCTGCGCGCCATCAAAGCCGTTGCCCAGCCACGGGTAGGCGTTCGTGGTGATGTAGAAGCCCGCGGCGTCCGCGCCGATGTGCGGGTAGTCGCCCAGGCAGGGACAGGCGTTGGCCGGGTCCGGGTTGGATCCGTCGTTCATCGCGTCGACCTTGTAGATCGTCCAGCTGCCGGTCGGGTCCGAGCTGTTGCTGACCGCCACGTCGAGGTGGTTGCCCAGCGTGAAGGCACCGCTCGGAAGGGTGTCGAGGGTCAGCACGACCAGGTAGAACCGCCTGGTCCCCGCGTCGTACAGGCAGCTGGGGTCGGTGATGAACGGTCCGGAGACACCCGTCCCTCGATTGATCGCAGGTGCATAGCCGTAGAAGGAGTTGAGATCCACGGCGCCACCAACGTTGTTGGCCGGCAGCAGTGAGACGCCACTCCGGTTGTACACGTTGAGCACGTCATTGACGGCTTCGACGACGTAGCCGTTGCCGACGCACAGGCCCTGGTCCGGCGGCTCCAGGGTGAACTGGTTGCCACCGCGCGCGTAGCGCTGCTGGAACAGGTTGAGCCCCTCAAACCCGCCCAACAGGGCCGGGTTGTCCGACCGGGCGCGCTCACCGCTCGTCGGGTTGGACCCGTTGCCGTGATCGCTGGACGCGCCCTTGTCGTCGGTCGACAGGCTGCGGTCGATGATCCCGTTGTAGGCGCCGGGCCCGGCCTGGCTATCGAGCTGGCTCGGGAACTCCGGGGAACCGAGTCCGTCGCCAGCGGCCACGAAACCGCCGGTCCGGGGCGACGACGTTCCCGCCGATGAGATCAACCGTGTGAGACCCGACCCTGCGGCGAGTGCCGTCGGAGTCACTGTGAGCACGCTCCCAAGGAGCGCGAGCACAGACATGGTCGTCAGAAACTTGCGCGACTGCATGTATCCCTCGCTGCTGTCACTGAAGAAACGACGCGACCGTACTCAGACCAGGGTCATAGGCCTCCTCGCTGTCGAAAGCCGGGCACGCGGCTCGCATGGGTCACTCGGCTGGTCCCTCCCCACTCGATCGGTCACCCCGATGGATGACGATGGAGCCGCCGCCGAGGACTGCGTCGGTGCCGTTGTCGTAGACGGTATGGCCGTTCGCATCCCGGATCTGGATCCGGAACGTGTCGCCCGTGCGACCGTTGTCGAGGGCCTTGATGGTGAAGGCGTAGCCGGCGGCCCCATCGATCCTCCCGGTGCCCATGAGCTGGGCCTTGCGGCCGGCGATGACCAGCCATTGGTAGCTGGTCGACTCGAAGCCGAGGCCGCCCGCTTCGAATTGGAATGCCGCCTGCCCGGACGGCACCCTGGCGCCCGTGCGATACCGCGCCACGAACTCGAAGGTGGCCCTGCCAGTCACGTTCTGGCAGACGGACAGCTGCTGGCAGGCACCGTTCGGCGAGCTGATCCAACCTTCGCCGGTCACGAACCCGGCCGATGGGTCGTACACCGGATACGGCGTGCACTCCAGCGCGCCGTACACGTCCGGTGCCTGGGCGCAGGCCGAGTAGAGGTCCGCGGCGGCTCCCGCCGTGATCGAAGCGCTCGCGTGCCCGCCAGTGGTCGTCGTGGACGACGCGGCGATGGTGCCCCCGGTCGCCGTGAAATGCACGGTGGTGCCGTCGGGAACGGTGCCGCCGGGCTGGATGCCGTTCGAGTTGTAGGTGAAATCCGCGGTCACCGGTCCGGTTGCGTTGACCTCGATCGGGGCGACCGTGATTCGGTCGACGAGCCAGGGGTTGGCACTGACCGTGCCGCTCACGCCGTTGCAGTTCGCCGTGTCGGCGGGACCGCCGCTGCAGCCCCACCAGTTGTTCGTGGCATCGACCGGTCCGGCGCTGTTCGTGGTCAGGCCCATGGTTGGATTGCCCGCGATGACGTTGTAGTGGAGGGTCACGCTGGCCGATGCCACGGGCTGGGGCGGGCCGCCGTAGTACGGATCGAGAGACTCGTCGACCTGGACGCCGGTGGCGTTGTGGACGATCGTGTTGTGGACGAAGGTGGTCGTCATGTTCGTATTCCCGTAGCCGAATGTCCCGGTCTGGACGAGCACGCCGATGCTCCCGGGCGCTCCCCCGCCGTCGACGCGGTTGTCAGTGAACGCGGTCGTGACGGTCGGACTCGGCGCGAACGCACCGCCGAACGCCCCGAGGCCCACGGAACAGTTCGTGACGGCGTTGCCCTGGACGGTCGGAGCGATATACGGGACGAAGATCCACACGCCGTACCCGCCAGGCGAACAGGTGACCGAGTTGCCAGAGATCAGATCGGCACCACCGCCGCCGTCGCCGGTGTTGTCCGTGTGGACCCCCGACTGCGAGTCCGTGACGACGTTGTCGACGAAGGCAATCCCCTTGGAATGGTTCGCCGAGATTGCATCGTTCGCGCCCGACACCGTGTTGCGGGCCATCGTCCCGGGCCCGCCATAGGCGAACATCGCGATCGAGGCTGGGTCAGCCTGCACGTTGGACACGGTGTCATCGTGGAAGTTGAACGTGCCGCTCGAGGATGCGTAGATCCCACGCAGATAGATGTTGCGGACGGTGACGTTGTGGACGTCGAGCCCATTGAATGTCCCCAACGCGTGGTTCGTGATGATGCCGTTTCGGGCATCGATGTTGGCCCCGCCGACGTTCACCGCGGAAGTCAAGGAGGGGTTGTCGCCGTCGATCGTGAGGCCGCTGATGGTCACGTTGTCGGCCTGAACCAGGACCACGTAGCTCCCGCCCGCGCAGAGGGAGCCACCACCGGCTCCACCGCAGTTCGGGTTCGACGTGGCCGGTTCGACGATCGTCGAACCCTGCCCCGCACCAACGATCGTCAGCGGCTTGCCGACGATCACGTTCTCCACATACGTGCCGGTCGCGATGTGGACGGTCCCGCCGCTGCTGACCTGGTTCAGCGCGGCCTGGATGGTCTTCTTGGCACTGGTCGGCGTGTCGCCACCGAACGCATCATTGCCGGTCGCGGCGTCGACGTAGCAGACGGTTGTGCAGGGCGTCTCGGGCTCAAAATCATAGGTAGTCGTGTTGCCGCTGGGACCGATCGTCAGGCCGTCGACGTTCCCATCGAACCCTGGCCAGCCGCTGCCAGCCTTGAGCACCACCCCGGGCGCGACCGGATTGATCCGGGCGTTCGGCCAGTTGCTGAGCACCTGGCTCCAGGTGCACGGTGACAACTGCGGGCAGAGCCCGTTCGAGCCAGCCGCCGTCGTCTTGCTGGCCCACCACTGTCCGTTCAGGGCGTTCCACGTCTGCCAGGTGTTCGCCAGGACGGTCCCGCTCGCTCCGTTGTAGGGCTCGAAGACAAGGCGACCCTGCCAGCCCGTGTTCGCATCCGTCGGGCTGTAGTCAATGTTGAGCTGAAACGAGATCGCCAGGTTGTTCCCAACGTCGGCGCTGCTCCGGTAGGTGCTGTAGGAGAGTGTGCTGAGATCGGCGAAGTTGAACCCGGTCACGGGCGTGATCAGTGCCTGCCCATCGGTCGAGGATGCCACCGTCAGATGAGCGCTGCCGGTCCCGAGGGGAGCCGATGCCGGACCAGCCATGAAGTTACCGGTGGCCGTCGCCAGGCTGTCATGCGTGTCATCCCAGAAGAACCAACCGTGCATCGCCGACGGCTTCACGACCACCGTGGTGGATGTCGCCAGCGCGGCACCCGCCGCCGGAGGCAGAAGGGCTGCCAGCAGGGCCAGGACAGCAGCCAGCGCGGACAGACGACGCGTGCGCATCGATCAAGCTCCTCCCAAGGGGCTCATTCCATGCAGCCGGACGCTCAGCGCGACCTTGTGCGCAGGCGCGAGTACGGCGCGACGGATGGAACCCCTCCAGCCCGGACGAAAGTCATGGGTCGTCCGGAAACCCCCGGGACCGCAGTATGCGCTTCGCGAATGGCGCGGCAAGGGCGCGCGAGGACAAGGACCACGTGCCGGTGACCGCGTACACCGGATTCTCGTCCTGGGTCGCTCCTGCCGATCCGGTGCGCCGGCACAACGACAACGACGGCCCGGATATCCGGGCCGTCGTGGCGCAGGACGGAGAAGGACGTTCTGGCGATGTCCTGGCGATGTCCTCAGGCGGCAGGCGCCGTTCCGCGGTGGAGCAACCGACCGGGCTGCCAGGGCGTACCGAGCAACGGCAGCAGGAAGCGGTCGACGCCGATCCAGCCGGCATTGCGCCAGGCCAGGATGAGGAAGATCGCGAAGAAGGCCAGGATCGGGTTGGTGCTGACGGTGCCCGCCAACAGGTAGTTGGCGTTCATGAGGATCCCGAAGAAGGCTGCCACGCCGGTCAGCGCGCCGACGATCAGGCCGAGCCCGACGAGCACTTCGCCCCAGGCCACCAGATGGGCGAACAGCGCCGGATTCGGCAGGACGAAGTCCCGCAGGAAGCCGGCGTACCAATCCTGGACAGCCGGGTGGGCACCGGTCGCCTTGGCCAGGGCGCCATTGGCGAAGCCGGCCACGGCCGTGCCCGCCGCATCGCCGACCCACAGGCCCTTGGGATCCATGATCTTGTCCCAGCCGGCCGTCAGCCATTCATAGCCCAGGTACAGGCGCACGGCCAGCCAGAGCCAGGCGGCGCGCGCGTCGGAGAACAGGAATCG
>JANMQO010000147.1:0-4111 GCA_031370565.1 Chloroflexota bacterium | reverse complement strand
CTCTCGCGCAGCCGCTCCAGGTGTTCATCGAGCTCGATGACGACGCCCCGCCGGGCGCGCGCAGTCTCGAAGATCCCGTCGCCGAGCTGGAATCCGCGATCAGACACGCTCAGGTGCGGCGCATGGGCGTCAACGAGCCGTCCGTCGAGCCAGATCCAGGTGGGCACCGCGTCATCATGCCGGACGGCCACGGTTCCCGCCGCGGCGCCCGCATGGCGTCCCCGATGCCCCATCATGACGACATGGCCGAGGGGAAGGTCCGACGCACACCCGAAGACGAGGTCGCGCTGCTCGACCAGCATGCCGACGTGCTCTTCCGGATGGATGCGAACCAGAGGTTGATTGGCCTCAACGAGCCTGGGGACGACCCCGCACCCAGGTTGTTCCTCGCCCGTGGCAGAACCACGCACCGGATCTGGTTTCGAGCGGATGTGTCCGCTGCCATTGTCGAAGCGTGTCGGGCGATCGCGGTGGATCTCCCTCGATGGGATGGACAGTCGCCAACCCCGTCGCTCTACGACCCCCTTCGCACGGTTGTCGCGCAGGAAGCGCCCGTCGTGAGTGAGTCGAACGGTCCGGCCTACCGCTTCGTCGAGCGCGCCGAGGTGCGGACCAAGGCCGAGGCGAAGGTCGTCGACGAGACCTCGGCACATCTGCTCGAACGCCACTTCCCCTACACGCAATCGGTACTGACCTCGCGAATGCCAATTGTCGGGGTGGTCGTGGATGGTTGGGTGGTCTCGGCCTGCTATTGCGCTCGGAAGCGGTCGGGCGCCTGCGAAGCGGGAGTAGACACGGAGAAGCTGTATCAGAACCGGGGACTTGGGACGCTCGTCGTCTCAGCGTGGCGAAATGAAATCGAGAAAGAGGGAGGCCAGCCTCTCTACAGCACCTCGTGGGACAACCTGGCGTCTCGCGCCGTCGCGCGGAAGCTCCGTCTCATCCCGTATGCCGAGACATTCTCCCTTGCCTGACGGGCATGCGGCCGTGGATGCAGTAAACCAAGACGAGTTGTTGCGTTTGAGCGCATGAACAGGGACCTTGACAAGATGGGTACGAAGAAGTGGGCGGAGATCCGCGGGAGTCGGGATCCTGGTGATCCCGAGGTGCAGGCATTTCGTGACGCGATCGACGACGCGGTGACGCTCGGCGAGTTGCGCACGTCGCGCGAGGTGAGCCAGGTTGAGCTGGCGCGACGGCTTGGGATCGCGCAGCCGAACGTGTCGCGGATCGAGCGGCGGGAGGACGTGTACCTCTCCTCGCTCCGTGAGTACGTCGAGGCGCTCGGTGGCCGGCTCGAGGTCGCCGCGGTCTTCGATGGCCAGCGCGTGCCGATCGCCACCTGGTCGGAGGGAGATCACCCAAAGGCGCACCACCCGGTCGCCGTCCGCGGGTAGGTTCAGCCGGGCGTCGCCACCTGGCGCCCCGCCGCTCAGGGCTCCGAGCCGACCTCGCGGCCGTTGATCGCACGCAGCGGGCCGCGGGCTTTGACCACGGTCTCCTGCCACTCGGCGGCTGGATCGCTGCGCCAGGTGATCCCACCACCCACGTGCAGCGTGAGTCGGCGCCCGTCCGCCACGAACGTCCGGATGAGGATCGACGAGCCCAGCGCGCCGTCCGGCCCGAGCCACAGCGCCGCTCCCGTGTACGAGCCGCGACGGACCGGCTCGAGCTCTTCGAGGATCTCCATCGCCCGGATCTTCGGGGCGCCGGTGATCGATCCGCCGGGGAAGCTGGCGGCGAGGAGATCGAAGGCGTCCCGGCCGGGGGCGAGGCGGCCGGTCACCGTGGACACGAGGTGCTGGACGGCCGCCGTGCGCTCGAGGCGGCACAGCCTGGGGACCCGGACGGACCCGGGCCGACAGACCCGGCCAAGGTCATTGCGCAGGACGTCGACGATCATCACGTTCTCGGCGCGGTCCTTGCCGCTCGCCAGCAGCTCGGCGGCCAGAGCGCGGTCTTCCTCCCGGGTCCCGCCGCGGGGGCGGGTGCCCTTGATCGGGTCGGTCTGGACGCGGCCGCCGCGGTCGACGGACAGGAACGGCTCGGGGGAGGCCGAGACGATCGCGCGAGGGGCGCCGTCGGCGGCCGGACCCAGGTCCAGGTGGGCGGCGAAGAGCGCGGGATCGCCGGTCCGGAGGGCGCGGTAGAGCGGCCACGGATCGCCCCGGAACGGGGTCTCCAGGCGCCGCGCGAGGTTGGCCTGGTAGATGTCGCCCCGGGCGATGGCTGCGCGGACCCGTTCGACGCCTGCCTCGTAGGCCGCTCTGTCCAGGCTCGAGGTGAACGTGAAACCGTCGGTTGGAAGGGTCTCGGCGGGGGTCGCCCATCCACCGACCAGGCGCTCGCGGACCACCTGGAGTCGGTCGTTGAGGGCGGCAGCATCGCCGTCCAGCGCACGGCCGCCCAGCCAGGCTCGGCCAGTCCGCCGATCCCATGCGAGAACCCAGCCGTGGAGCGCGAGCCGCATGCACGGGAGGCCCTGGTCGTCTGCGGCGATCGTCGGCAGCCGTTCCAGGGCATGACCGAGGTCGTAGCCGAGGAATCCGACAAGCCCGCCGAGGAACGGCGGAGGGTCCGAACAGCCGACCTCGGGCGCGCGGCGGTCGAGCCGCGCCACGAGCCGGCGAGTTTCGGCGAACGGATCCGCCCCGGGGGTGGGCTCCCAAAGGATCGCCAGCGGGTCGGCAGTGAGGTACGACCAGCGCGACTTCCGCCCGAGTCGCGCGCTCTCGAGGAGGGCCAGCCCGGGCAGATCCCGGAACACCTCGGCCGCGTCCATCGGCGAGACCGCGTCAAGCTGGGGCAGGCGCTCCAGTCGAACACTCGGGAGCGCGTGGTGCGCGCGACCTCGAACGGGCGGAGCGCCGCGGGCAGGTGTGGGACGAACCATCGCAGTCACCTGGCGATGATAGGCGGAGCGTCTGCCGTGAGCCGGGGGTCTGCCTGGCGACGTCGTGGGTTCGTGCACTCGCGGGGCCGGGGCCGGAACCAATGCCAGGAGCAGGCTTGCGCCGACGTACCAGCCTGCCAACCGGCCCGGACCCCAGGCTTCGCCCGTCAGCGCGGTGCGGCGACCGCGACCGCCTTCTCGATCGGCACACCGATGAGGCTGCCCCACTCGGTCCACGAGCCGTCGTAGTTGCGTACCCGGCTGTAGCCCAGCAGCTCGTGCAGGACGAACCAGGTGTGGCTGGAGCGCTCGCCGATCCGGCAGTAGGCGATGACGTCCCGGTCGGGGGTGATGCCCTTGGACTGGTACAGGGCGGCCAGCTCGTCGGCGCTCTTGAACGTGCCGTCCTCGCGGACCGCCTGGCCCCACGGGATGGACGCCGCACCAGGAATGTGGCCACCGCGCTGGGCCGTCTCGGTCATGCCTGGAGGGGCGATGATCTCGCCGCTGTACTCGGCTGGGGAGCGGACGTCGACGAGCGCCAGCTGCGCCTCGCCGAGGTGGCTGAGGATGTCCTCGCGGAAGGCGCGCAGCGAGAGGTCCGGCTCCGTGAACTCGTAGGCGGTCTCGGGATGGCTGGGCAGATCGGTCGACAGGGGCAGACCCTGGTCCAGCCAGTACTTGCGCCCGCCGTTGAGGATCCGCACATCCCGATGCCCGTACAGCTTGAGCTGCCAGTACGCGTACGCCGCGAACCAGTTGCTGTTGTCGCCGTAGAGCACGATCGTCGTGTCCCGGCCGATTCCCGACCGGGCCAGCAGCCGAGCCAGATCCTCGGGGCTGGCGATATCGCGCCGGACGCCGTCGTTGAGCTGGCTGGTCCAGTTCCAGCCCACGGCCCCGGGCAGATGGCTCTGGCCGTAGGAGGTCGTGTCGACGTCGACCTCGACGAAGCGGACGGCGGGGTCGGCGAGGTGGGCGCGGGCCCAGTCGGCGTCGACAAGCGCGTGATCGGTGGCATAGCCGGTGGTCATGATGGTGCTCCAGATGCAGATGGCGGAGGAGGTTGGTGGGTCGGGGGGCGGTCGGTTCGCAGCCGACGAGCGCGCGACGGTCGGCGCGGTTCGCGGGCGACGACGTATCAGCGTCGGGCCCGCACGGTACATCTGCACCGGGCGCCACAGCCCATACCGCGGCCGGCGCGGACGACCCGAGACT
>JANMQO010000115.1:0-3280 GCA_031370565.1 Chloroflexota bacterium | reverse complement strand
GGTCTCGTCCAGGGTGCGGGCGATGATGACCGGGTCGTTCGATGGTTCCAGGGCCTCGGCCAGCCGCCGGCCGGGCGCAAACGTGGTCAGCTCGGCCAGGCGGGCGCGGACCAGCGGGAACTCGAGCAAGGCGATTGACTTCGCGTCCATCAGGGCAGGCCCGGACGATCCGGGGGCGTCGGGCGACCCAGCCTCGTTGGACGATCCAGCCTCGTTGGACGATCCACCGGCACGGGACGTCTCGAAGGCGCCGCGCGACCCGACACGGCTGGGCTCCCCGAGTCGAACAACCGCCACGGCCGGTCCAGCCATGGCTCCCCGGCGTAGCCGATCCCGATCCGAGGGCCGGATCCGATGTTGGGCGCGTCCTCCCCTGCTGGGTGCCGCTCCAGGCGAAGGGACGAGGTCGGGTCGCACAGGTCCGTGCCGCCCGCGTCCACCCGCAGTCCGAACGCCGCGCCGACCAGGCCCGGGCCGGCGGCCAGGCGATGGGTGGCAGTCTGGGCCAGGCGGGCCTCGATGACGGCCTGCCGGGCAGGATCAGGCCGTTGGCGGTAGCTGGCCAGCGTTCGCTCGAGCCGGGCGGTGCGGGCCAGCTCGACGCCCTCGATCAGTTCGACGGCTCGGATGAGGACAGCAGCGGGCTGGTCGACGGGTTCGGTCACGACGTTGAGACAGACATGCATGCCGTAGACAAGGTACAGGTAGGCGCGGCCGGGTTGGCCGAACATGAGCTCGCTGCGGCTGGTCCGGCCGAAGCGGGCATGGGAGGCGCGATCGTCCGGCCCGATGTAGGCCTCGACCTCCACGATTCGGCCCACCCGCCGGCCTGTCTCATCCGCTCGGACGAGCCGGCAGCCGAGCAGCTCCGTGGCTGCCGCCAGGGTGGCCTGGGCCAGGGTCTCGCGAGCGAGGACGGTGCCGACGGTGCCGACCTCCGCGCTCAGCGGAACGGGAAGAGCAGCCGAAGGTCCGGCGGCAGGAACGGCGCGCTGACCGCCAGGAAGGGTGGCAGCAGCACTGTCCGGAAGATGGACGCCGTCGCCGAGGCATCGACCGCGCCGTTGAGGTCGCGCAGCCACTGGACCTGGCTGTCCGCGATGGGGATCGACTTCTGGAAGAACGAGCCGAGGATGATCACGATCGCACCGAGGACGACCACCGCCTGGACGAGTCCCAGCAGACCACCCACCAGCTCATCGACGATGGGTGCGCGGGCAGAGATCGGGGTGTGCTTGTAGAGCCCCTGGATGAGGATCGAGAAGGCGATCGACGCGACTACGAACAGAAAGCCGAAAGCGAGCATGAAGTCGTACTCGCGTGGCCATTGGGTCCAGTTCGAAGTGAGGAACGAGCCCAGGCTGTCCCGCAGGTTGGCCGCGAGCAGGAAGGCGAACAGGATCACCGCGATGCCCAGCAGGCGCCGGATCGCACCCTGCGCAAATCCCAGGATGAACATCACCACCAGGAGGCCCAGTGCGACCCAGTCAAAGGGCGAGACTCGGGTGATCGACTCAACGATGTTCACGTGCTCTCCTTGGGGCGCCGGCGGCCCACGTCGTGCGTGCTCCCGGGAGTTCGCCGAGCACTAGCGTAGCAGTGCCGTTTCCGGCGTCGCAAGGGGCTTGATTTTCGCGCCGGCCGCTGGTTGGGGTGGCCTCGCCAGGCGCCGGTCCGCCCCGCCGCTCCGCCCCGCCGCTCCGCCCCGCTCCGTCCCGCGCCGCTCCGCCCGGACCGGACCAGCCGGACTGGCTCTATGTCCGAAGACGGGCGCCCAGGTTGGCGGTCAGGGCGTCGGTGATCGCCGCGATGGCACCGTCCACTTCGTCGTCCGTGAGCGTCCGGTCGGCGGCCTGGAAGACGAGGCGCTGGGCGAGGCTCTTCTCGTCGCCGGCCAGCGGCGCGCCGCGGTAGAGGTCGAACAGGCGACAGCTGCTGAGCAATGGTCCGCCAGCCGCCCGGATGGTGGCCGCCACGGCGGCGGCTGGCGTGGTGGCCGGGACGACGACGGCGATGTCGCGCTCGACCGCGGGATGGCGGGCGATCGGCACGGCGCGCACCGGGAGGCCCTGGCCGAGGCCTGTGCCGAAGCCGCGGGCCCCGCTCGCGCCCAGGGCGAGCTCTGGGCCACCGCTCAACCCGGCGATGGCCAGCTCCCCGACGATCACCGGCTCGACCCGGATGTCCCACGCGCTGAGTACCGATGGATGGATCTCGCCGACCTGCCCAGCGATGTTCGACGGAGCCTCGGCCGGGTCAGCACGATAGGACGTCCAGCCGCCGATGTGGGCGGCGACGACCCGGGCGGCGCGGCCCGGATGGAGCGTGGGCTCGTTCACCAGTGGGGTGTAGCCGGGTGAGCCGAAACCCAGCCTCGCGCACAGCAGCTCCACGATGCCCTTGGCGTCGTCGAGGTCGTACGGCCGGGCCGCGCGGTTCCAGGCGGGAGCTTCGGCGGTCCCGCACAGGGCGAAGCCCAGGCGCCACCATTCCCGGCCATCCTCGCCGATCCGCCCGTAGCCCTTGCCGATCTCGAAGATCGCGACCCGCTCGCGGCCGTTGCGCAGGTTGCCGGCCAGTACCTCCAGTAAGCTGCCGACCAGGCTCTGGCGCAGGACGGCGTGCTGGCTCGAGAGCGGGTTGGTCAGCCAGATCACGCCGCCGCCGGCGGGCTCCTCACCCTGGACGGTGGACAGCGGCAAGGCCTGCACCGGCGAGTACGGCGGTACGTCCAGCGGCGAGTGCGGCGGCAAGAACGCCTCGGCCAGGCGGGGCGACACCAGCGCGCTCGTGACGACCTCGGACAGCCCGGCACCGGCCAGCATGTCACGGACCCGGTGCCGGACGTCCAGCGGCGACGGACGGTACGTCGGCATGGGGGTGTGGGGCAGGACGGCCGGCACGAGTTCATAGCCGCGCACGCGGGCGATCTCCTCGGCGATGTCCGCCTCGATGGCCAGGTCGCGGCGCCAGCTCGGGACGGTGGCCACCAGCGTGTCCTCCGCAGCGGCCTCCACTTGCCGCGGCCGCAGACCCTCCGCGATCACGATCAGCTCGGGTCCGCTGGCCGGTACGCTGGTGAGGCCAACACGGGCCAGCAGCTCGCGCTGCTCGACGACGGTCAGATCCGTGCCCAACAGCCGATTCACTCGGCCCGGACGGAAGGCCAGCCGGCCGCCTTCCGGTTCGACCGGCGCGCTGTCGAGCCGACCCGGCGCCACGCTGCCGCCAGCCCAGGCGGCCACCAGCTGGGCCACCCGGTCCGCGCCGAGCCTGGCCA
>JANMQO010000004.1:0-97211 GCA_031370565.1 Chloroflexota bacterium | reverse complement strand
GCGGGCCGCCCGTTCGGAAGGCCGAAGCGAAGCGGATCTGATCCGCGAAGGGATTGCGACCGTCACCGCCCGGCACCGAGTAGCCGAACCGACGATCCCGCTCTTCGAAAGCGGACTTCCGGATCTGGCCGAGCGAGCCGATGAGCTGCTGGAGGGATTCGGCGAGCGGTGATCATCGTCGACACGAGCGGCCTGCTGTCCGCACTGGATGCCTCACAGGCGCGGCATTCGACATCGGCCGCAGCACTGCGAGAGTCAGGAGCGCCTCGGTTGCTCTCGCCGTTCGTCCTGGCCGAGCTCGACTACCTGCTCTCCACCCGCGTCTCGACCTGGATCGCCCGGGCATTCCTGGACCAGGTCGCCGGGGGCGCCTACCAGCTCGAACCGTTCTCGGCCGAGGATGTCGCGAGTGCGCTCGCCGTGCTGGAGCGCTATCCGGACCTCGATCTCGGACTGGCGGATGCGTCACTCCTCGTCCTGGCCGACCGCCATGACGCAACCGACATCCTGACACTCGATGAGCGCCACTTCCGGACCCTCGTCGGGCCGCGCGGGAAGCGGTTCAGACTGTTGCCGGCAGACGCGGCCATCTGAATCCGCCGTCGACGGGCCTCCCGCCGCCTTCCGTGATCAGGCCGGGTCAGCGGCTCCGCCGGACTCGACGAGCGTGATCGGCGCGTTGTGCACGGCCGGGATGCTGCCCAGGCGGCCGGCCTGGTAGTCGGAGAACGCCTGCATCACTTCCTCGCGGGTGTTCATCACGAACGGACCCATCCAGGCGACCGGTTCGCGGATCGGCAGGCCGCCCAGCAGCAGGATGTCCAGGCTCGGGCTGCGGCTCTCCTGCAGCGGAGCGGCAGAGATGGTCAAGGCGTTGCCCGGACCGAACACGGTCAGCTGCCCGGTCTGCACGGGCCGGCCCTCGATCCCGACCGTGCCGTGACCGGCCAGCACGTAGGCCAGGGCGTTGTAGTCGGCCCGCCACGGGATGGACATGCGGGCGCCGGGACTGAGCGTGGCATGGACGAGGGTCATCGGGCTGTACGTGGAGCCCGGGCCTTGGTGACCCGCGACCTCGCCGGCGATCACCCGGACGAGCGCTCCGCCGTCGCTCGATGAGAGGAGTGCCACCTCGCGGGCGCGGAGGTCCTGGTAGCGCGGCGCGGCCCACTTCTGGGCGCGCGGCAGGTTAACCCACAGCTGGATCCCGTGGAACAGGCCACCGCTCACGACGAGCGCCTCCGGCGGTTTCTCGATGTGGAGGATCCCGGCGCCAGCGGTCATCCACTGGGTGTCACCGTTGGTGATCATCCCTCCTCCGCCGTTCGAGTCGTTGTGCTCGAACGCGCCGTCCATGATGTAGGTGACTGTCTCGAAACCGCGATGCGGATGCCAGGCCGTGCCCTTGGGTTCGCCCGGGGCGTAGTCCACTTCGCCCATCTGATCGAGATGGACGAACGGGTCCAGCTCGGCCAGGTCGACCCCGGCGAACGCACGGCGAACCGGGAAGCCCTCCCCTTCGAAACCGCTTGGTGCGCTGGTCACGCCCTGCACCGGACGCTGCCTGGCCACAGTTGGGTCGGGTGCCGGGATACGGGGCAGGACGGTGATGTCGTCGACGGTCAGGGCGGGCATGGGTGGATCCTCAGTGCTACGGCGACATCATCGCACAATTGTCGTTGCTGCCGCAACTACCCGTGCGTCGGGCGTCCGTTGAGGAGACTACCCACCAGATGGACGAGCGCGGCCGACGTGAACGGTTTGGCCAGGAACGGGGCGTCGAGCGCCACATCACCCCCGCCCGCCCGGTCCGCATAGCCGGACATGAACACGACCAGCAAGTCCGGGCGGCCCTCGGACAACGTGCGCGCCAGCTGCGGTCCGGACGATCCGGGCATGACCACATCGGTCAGCAGCAAGTCGATCGACGCCCCGTGGCGGTCCGCAAGTTCCAGCGCCGCCGAACCGTTGGCGGCCACCAGGACGCGGTAGCCGGCCGCTTTCAGGACGCGGCCCGCCAGCGTTCGCACCGCCTCTTCGTCCTCGACGAGGAGTACCGTGCCTCTGCCTCGGACCAACGGGTCAGGCGTGGGGGGTGGCGTGACCGGTGCCTCGTCGATGGTGAGCGGGAAGCTCACCCGGAACCGTGCGCCCCGGCCCGGCTCAGACTCGACCTCGATTGAGCCGCCCGCCGCAGTGACGATACCGTACACGGTGGCAAGGCCCAGACCCGTCCCCTCGCCAACCGGCCGGGTAGTGAAGAACGGAGTGAAGATGTGCTCGCGGGCCTCCGGCGCAATACCGACTCCGGTATCGGCGACCTCTAGCCAGATGCTGTCCGCCGCGCGGCCCGATGCAATCGTCAGGTCGCCGCCGGCCGGCATGGCGTCGCGGGCGTTGATCGCCAGGTTGATGACGATCTGCTCGAGCTGACTGCTGTCAACCCGGATCCGCCCGTCGCCGGCGCCCAGGAACGTTTGCAGCCTGACCTGCTCGCCCAGCAGGCGGCGCAGCATCGGGAGAAGCGTCTGGATCGCGCCATCCACCTCGACCGCCACCGGCCGGACGACCTCGCGGCGCGCGAAGGTCAGCAGCTGGCGGACGAGCTGCGTGGCCCGCTGGGCGGCTCCGATGACCTGGTCCAGGTCGGCGCGTGCAGGGCTGCTTTCGGGCAGCGATTGGTGCGCCATCTCCGAGTAGCCCGTGATCGCGGTGAGCAGGTTGTTGAAGTCATGGGCGATCCCGCCCGCCAGTTGTCCGATCGCCTCCATCTTGCCGGACTGGCGCAACCGGTCCTCCAACTCCCGCCGCTCCGTGACGTCGTTGACCAGGCCCTGCAGGAGGCGGGTGCCATCGGCCGACCGGAACGTGAGTGCCTCATCTCGGACCCACAGCCAGCGTCCATCGGCGGTTTGCACCCGGTAGTCGTGGACGAACGGAACGTCGTCGGCCACGGACCGAGCCAGGGCGAGCTCGACGGCCGCGCGGTCATCAGGGTGGGTGGCCATGGTCCAGGGGTCGCCGCCGGACAGCCAATGGTCCAGTGGGTAGCCAAACATGGCGACTGCCCGAGGACTGCGGTAGACCGGCTCGATGCGCAGCTCTCGGCCGTCCTCGGCCTCATAAATCTGATCGACGTAGACCATCGCGGGAAGCTGCTCCACCAGCGCCCGGAATCGCCGTTCGGCCAGGATCCGGTCCTCGATCGCGATCTGTCGAGCCTGGACCATGGCGTTGAACCGCCGCGCCACGTCCGCGATTTCGGCCGGGCCAGCGACCGGCACGATAGCGCCCCCATCCGAGACGCTCCGGGATTCGGTGGCGGCCGCAAGCGCGTGGATGGGCCCCATGATCGAGCGACCGATGAGCAGTGCCAGGAGCCCGGCCAGCGCGATGACGACGACGATCCCGGGCAGTGTGCGGGCCAGCAGTTCGCGGGCCGACGCCGTCGCCGCAGCGGTCGGGATACCGGCGACCACAAACCAACCGGGGGGCGCCACGGTGGCCGAGGCATACACTCGCTCGACGCCATCGACACCGCGACCGACGCCGGCTCGACCGAGCCCATCTGGCATCGGCATCACACCCTTGACGTTCTGACCGACCCAGCGTTGCGCGTCGATCGAGCGGGCCACGATGACGCCGTCGGCGTCGATGATCGAGACGACGCTGCCCGCCGGCAACTCCGCGTCCGTGGCGAAACCGGCAAACGCCGCCAGGTCGATCGGCAGCGCGAGGTAGCCGGCGACAGCACCACCTGTGCCCAACACCGGGTAGGCCAGGACGGAGACCCACTTGTGCGTGATCGGACCGATGAAGGGAGCGCCGACGACGAAGGCGGCTCGATCACGAACGGCCCGGAACCAGGTCGACCCGGACACGTCGGTGGGTTGGCCACCGGGTTGCGCCACGGCCGAGCAGATAACGTGGCCGCCGAGGTCGATCAGCCCCAGGTTGGCGTACTGCGGCTCGTAGCGGGGCACCTCGGCCAGGAACGCATCGCAGTTGCGGGCGTCCACGGCCCGCACCTGCGGACGATCGGCGAGCGTCGCGAGGATACGCTGGCCGCGCGCGAGGAAGCGTTCCGTGTTCGCTGCCGTCACCCGGGCGATGGACGCGCTCGTCTGGGCTGCGACGTCGAGATCATGCTGGGAACCGGCCCACGCCCCATAGCCGATGACGGCAAGCGAGGGCAGGCCGACGGCGAGGACCAGGAGCACCAGCTGCACTCGAATCGGCAGGGCACTGAGCCCACGAATGAAGCCCGCCGGGACACTCGACCGACCGGCACCCCCGCTGCGAGAGCGACTGGCCACAGGCTGGGCTCCTTGGACGAACGCTCGGACCCCCAGACTCTATAACGCCCCCGAAGGCGGCGCGTTTGGTTTTGCTAGGTGTCCCCTCGATCGACGGTGTGCTGGACCCCGGCATCCGGCGCTCCGGACCAGTCCCGAAAAATGCCGTCTGGATCCCGCCCGATGGGCTGGACAGCGATGATGGCCACAGGCTCGATCGAGCCGTAGATGTGAGGGTAGGTGGCGCCCGGATCGTCGAACCGCCAGGGCGCTCCGGTCGTGTCGAGATCCACAGTCAATACCAGAAAGTTGCGCGGGTCCGCCCGATAGTGACGATTGGCCGTGGCCACCATCTGGGCCACGCCGTCCGTGCAGTGGATGAAGCCTTCTGTGGCCAGGCTCGCGGCCGCATACGGTCGGGTCGGGTCGGCAGACGCCCAGACTTCGACCGGGACGAGGTGGAATGTCGTCCTGGCTGCGGGCACGGTCGTCAGGCCGGATCGAGCCGACCGACAGCCTTCCAGCGGGGATCGACGCCCAGCTGGATGACGGTCGGACCGCTGGTCGCCAGGGCCGACCGCAGGGCCGGTTCGAAGGCGGCATCGTCATCGACTCGCACGCCGTGGGCGCCGAAGCCCCGAGCGACCGCGGCGAAGTCGATCGGGCCCAGATCGGTGGCCATGCCGACGTCCGTCCCACGTTGCTCTTGGTGCACTTGGATCGTGCCATAGCGCTCGTTGTCGAAGACCAGCGCGACGAGTGACACGCCCTCGCGGACGGCCGTTTCCAGCTCGTTCATGGTCATTGCGAAGCCACCGTCGCCGGCCAGCGCCACCACCGGCCTGCCAGGGAATTCCAATGCCGCGGCGATGGCAGCAGGCAGGGCATAGCCCATCGCTCCGGATGTCGGACCGACGAACGTGCCCGGTCGACGAAACCGATAGCCGCGGGCCGCCCAGCCGGCGAAATTCCCGGCGTCGGTGGTGAGGATGGCCTGTGCGGGCAACACCTCGTTCAGCGTGGCGATGACGCGGCCCGGGTGGACGCCCGGGCCGTCCCATGGCAGCGCATCGACCTGCCTGGCCGCCTCGTACGCGGCACGGTCCAGCTCGTTGGCGGCCAGCCGCGCGTCGTATGGTTCGGCTGCCAGCACGCCGCCGGACACACGCCGGCGGGCCACGCGCAGGAAGGTTCGCGCGTCGGCATGCACGGCGATCGTCGGTGCGGGCAAGCCCGCGTGGACGACCCGCGGTTCCAGGTCCACGTGTGCCCAGGCAATGCCCAATGCAGGCACGGCGTATTCGAACGACGAGACTTCGTTCAATCGGCAACCCACGACGACGATGGCGTCGGCGGCGTCGAGTCGAGCGCGAACGGTGTCCGGGGCGCCCAGCCCGGTCATGCCGAGATACAGCCGATGATCGTTGGGGAAGACGTCGGGACGCCGCCATGACGCGATGACCGGGACTTCGAGCAGCTCGGCGAGTCGGACCAGGTCCGCCGTCGCACGCGAGCGCAGGATCCCGGCACCAGCCAGAATGACGGGCCGACGCGCTCCCGTGAGCAGCTGCAGGACCGCCCGGACATCATCCGCCTCGGGTTCGCGCCGACTCACCCGGAAGGGAGCCGGCGACGCTGCTGCCTGGCCGTCCATCAGGTCGTCCTGGAGATCCTCCGGAACGGCCAGCAGCACGGGTCCCGGTCGGCTGGACAGCGCCTGTCGGACGGCTTCGGTCAGGAGCGGTTGGACGCGGTCCACCGTGTCGATCTCGGCGGCCCAGGCCGCCAGCCGCCCGATCGAGCCGACCAGATCGGCTTCCTGGAACGCCTCGCGACCGCGCACCGCGCGGGGCACACCGCCGACGAGGGCGAACAGCGGCGTGGAATCGGCGCGAGCGGTGTGGATCCCGATGGCCAGGTTGGCGGCCCCGACCGCCCGGGTGGCCAGGCAGACCGCGGGATGACCCGTGAGTTGGCCATGGGCCTCCGCCATGAACGCGGCCCCGCCTTCGTGACGGGTGGCCACCACCCGGATCCCGGCGGCGGACAGACCCTCGAGGAGGCCCAGAAAGCTCTCGCCGGGCACTGTGTACGCGATCGTTACGCCTGCGGCCCGCAGGGCATCGGCAATGACACGACCGACCGTGCGCGGCGCAACGACGGGCTCCGGTTCGGCGACGGGCTCCGGCGCAACGACGGGTTCCGGCGCGGCTGCCGCTGCCGGCTCCGGCAGCTCCGTATCCGCCATCTCCATCACGCTGAGGTCCTCCTCGCCAGCAGGGAGCTGCGGCGCGCTAACGGTAGTTCTCGAACTGCAGCGGGACCGGTTCGTCGAGCTCCCGCAACCGTGTGATGACACGCTGGAGATCGTCCCGACTCTTGCCGGAGACGCGCACGGCATCGCCCTGGATCTGGGCCTTGCACTTGGGGAACTCTTCGCGGATGAGCCTGGACAATCGCTTGGCGATGTCGTCGGGCAGGCCGCGCCGGAGTGCGATCTGCTGGCGGACGCGGTTGCCGCCGGCCGGCTCGACCTTGCCCCAGTCGAAGATCTTGAGCGACAAGCTGCGCCGGATCGCCTTCGATTCGATGAGATCCTTGACGACGCCCGCCCGGAACTCGTCGTCCGTGACCAGCACGAGCTCCGTCTTCGTCTGCTCGATCTCGACGTGGGCAGCCTTGAAGTCGAAGCGCTGATCGACTTCGCGGCGAACCTGATCGAGCGCGTTGCGGAGCTCCTGCTCGTCGAAGTCGCTCACTACGTCAAACGAGACATCGCCGGCCAATCGACCCTCCTGTCGCGCGCTGCACCGGGTTGCGGTGCCCCATGGTAGCGGACCCGGCGGGCCACGGTCCGATTGGGCGCGGTCCGATTGGGCGCGGTCCGATACCATCGCAGTCATGCGCGTCACGTTCCTTGGCCAGGCTGGCTTGTTCATCGAGACGCGGGCCGGCAGCATCCTGTGCGACCCGTGGTTCAATCCTGCCTACTTCGGCTCGTGGTTCCCGTTTCCGGCCAACGACGGAATCGACCCGCGCACGATCGGCAATCCGACCTATCTCTACGTCAGCCACCTCCACCACGACCACTTCGATCCGGCCTGGCTGCGCGACCATTGCTCGAAGGACGCCACCGTCATCCTGCCGGATTTTCCGGTCGACGACCTCCGCCACGAACTCCACGGCCTGGGCTTCCGGCGCTTCGTCGAGACAGCCGACTGCGAACCGTTCGAGCTGGCTGACGACCTGCGGATCATGGTCATGGCCCTCGACGCGCCGACCGACGGTCCGCTGGGCGACTCGGCCCTGCTCATCGACGACGGCGAGACGCGGCTGCTCAACATGAACGACTCGCGACCCATCGACCCTGACCAGCTGCTGGCCTTCGGGCCCCTGGACCTGCTCTTCCTGCAGTTCTCGGGCGCCATCTGGTACCCGATGGTCTACGAGTTCCCGGTCCGGGCGAAGGAAACACTGGCCCACAAGAAGCGGGTCGTCCAGCAGGCCCGGAGTCAGCGCTACATCGAGATCCTGGCCCCCGCGTTCGTCGTGCCCAGCGCCGGCCCGCCGTGCTTCCTTGACGACGCCCTGTTCGCCCAGAATGACCTGCACCGCGATCCCGCCAACATCTTTCCGGACCAGACGGTCTTCCTGGAGCACCTCGCCGAGCAGGGTGTGCCGGGTGGTCGACTGATGCTCCCCGGTAGCGTCGGCGAGCTCCGCCCGGGCAGCTTCGATGTCCGCCACCCGCTGCCGGACGAAGAGCTCCAGCGGATCTTCGCTGAGCGCGAGGCCTACCTGCGCGCCTACCAGGCCCGCATGCGGCCACTCATCGAGGCGGAGCACCGGCGCTGGCTCGCGCCGCCGGATGCGGCTCCGATGGATCTGCTGGCCGAGCTCAGCGCGTGGTTCGAGCCGCTGATGGGCTTTGGTGGTCTCATCTGCGTGGGCATCGGTGCCGCCGTCCTGCTCGATCTGGGCAGCGAAGGGATCGTGCTCGACTTCGTGGACCAGCGAGTGCGCGCCTGGGATGGCGCCGAAGCCTGCCGCTACGTCTTTCGCATCGCCCGACCGCTGGTCGAGACCCTCGTCCGCGATCACGAGGTGGATTGGGTCAACTCGCTCTTCCTGTCTCTGCGGTTTGGGGCGACGCGCAAGGGGCCCTACAACGAGTACGTCTACACGTGGTTCAAGTGCCTGGACCTGGAGCGGCTGCAGTACGCCGAGGGGTTCTACGCCGAGCAGGCCCGCAGCGAAGGGACGTTCGTCCTCGATGGCTGGGAGGTCCAGCGGCGCTGCCCGCATATGAAGGCGGATCTGACCCGCTTTGCCACGACCGACGGCGAGATCCTGACCTGCTCGCTCCATGGCTGGCAGTTCGAACTGGATGGCGGGCGCTGCCTGACGTCCGCGGGTCACGAGCTGAGCGCCCGCCGCCTGACCGACGACGAGCGGGCCGCGCTCGACGAGACCGCGGCGGTGGATGTCGCCCTCGCTCGGTGACTGGCACGTCGTCGGCCTCAGGTGCCGTGCTCGCTTCCGCAACCGGCTCCGTCGGCCCCAAGCGGGCCAGGCGGGAATGGCCGGCGCGCCCGCACGGTGGCGGCTAGCGCGCCCGGAGGATCGCCACCAGACGACTGGCGATGACCGACGAGCGGCCACCACCCATGATCAACACGACGTCCCCGGGCTCAACCCTGGTCGCCAGCGCGTCCGCGGTCGCCTCGACCGAGCCCGGTGCGATGGCTGGCACGTCGTGACGCTGGACCGCCCGCGCCAGGTCCGCCGCGCTCACGATCGTCGTGTCCGGATCGCGCACCGCGAAGATGTCGGCGATCGCGACTCGATCCGCCCGGGCCAGGACCGTTGCAAAGTCCTCGAGCATTGCCGCCGTCCGGTGAAAGGTGAGTGGCTCATAGACGGCCCACACTCGCCGGCCAGGGTAGCGCAGCGCCACGGCGTCGAGGGTCGCCCCAATCGCGGTGGGGTGGTGGCCATAGTCGTCCAGAACCACGACACCGCCGACCTCTCCGACCAGCTCGAAACGGCGACCGACTCCCCGGAACGTGGCCAGGCCCGCCAGCACCGCCGCCGGCGCGGCGCCGTGTGCCAGTGCTCCGGCTGCGGTCGCCAGGCCGTCGTCCGCGTTGTGTCGCCCCACGAGCTGGAGCTGGACCGTCTCGCCGTCCCGAGTGGCTAGCCCATGCATGGTCAACTGGGCCGCACCGCTCGGTCCTGTCCCGTACCGTCCGACGAGCGCCGTCGCCGGTCCCAGCGCCGTGCGCCAAGTTCGGATGAGGGTGCTCCGGTGCGCCTCGGCAGCGGCCGCATCGCCGTCGATGACGGCCGTGACGACGAGCCGGCCGGGCCAGTCAACCAGACGCCCCAGGAGCGCCGCCACACCCGAGTCCCGGGCATTGGCGACGAGCGTGGGCGGCACCTCCGTGGGCTGGGTGGTCGGGCCGGGGCGGAACCGCCGGATCCAGGCCTCGAACGTGGCGATGACGTCGGTGCGACTGGCAAACACGTCGGGGTGGTCCCAGTCAGCGTTGAGCAAGATGCCCAGGCTCGGTCGGTACGGGTCGAAGTTGCCCGCGTATTCGTCCGCCTCGACGACCGTGACGCTGCCCTGCCCCAGTCGCACGACGGACGGAACGCCGCCGCTGAGCTCCGCCGGCAGGACCGCGCCGACGAAGGCCGATGGATCAAAGCCCGCACCCACGAGCAGGTGGACGAGCCAGCCAGTCGTCGTCGACTTGCCATGAGTCCCAGCCACCGCCAGGAGTTGCCCGCCACGCGTTTCGATGGCGTCCGCGATCAGCTGCTGACAGCTGCTGGCCGGGATCCCGGCTTCGTGGGCGGCTCGCAGTTCCGGCTGATCCGGGTCCACCGCGGTGAGCGCCTTGGACACGGCGATCCGATCGATCGGCCGGCCGTCGTCCGAAAGGAGGTGGGCCGGGTCGTGTCGCCAGACGATCGGAATCCCGCTGGCTACGACCGCCTCGCTGTAGCGGGTCGGTTCGCCCGAGTCGCAACCACTGGCGCGGGCGCCGGCCGCCGCGGCCAGCAGGAGCGAAGCGGCCGCTGCGGAGCCGGCCGCACCCAGGACGTGGATCCGCTCGCCGGGCATGATCGGACGCGGGTCCCGGATGGATTCCAGGCCCCGGGCAATCTCTTCGCTGGTCCGGGTCATGGGGTTCCTGCCGGTTCCGCCGCGCCAAGCAGGAGCTCCACTGCCACCCGTACGCTCGAGCGCTTGTTGGCGCTCCTGTCGCCGGCCCAGACGCATCGGCGGATCTCGACGCCGGCCGGTCCGGCCACCGCGAGATAGGTCAGCCCGACCGGTTTTGCCGCGGTGCCACCGTCCGGGCCTGCCACGCCCGTGATCGCCAGGGCCAGATCCGCCCCGAACCGCGCCCGTGCTCCCAGCGCCATCGCGCGGGCGACGTGGGCGCTCACTGCACCATGGGCGGCCAGCACACCGGGAGTGACACCCAGCTGGTCCACCTTGACCCGGTCCGAGTACGCGACGATGCCGCCGAGCACGTAGCCACTCGATCCCGGCATGTCTGTCAAGGCGTTGGCCAGTCCGCCCCCGGTGCAGGACTCGGCCGTCGCCACCAGCAGATGGCGCGTGAGGCAGGCCTCCTGCAGGCGTTCGATGAGCGGCTGCAGCTCCTCGTCCATCGGCACCGCGTATTCAGCGATGATTGGTCTGGGACGGCGGGCCCGGGGGCGCGAAGAGCCACGTCTCGGGCGAACCGGGTGCCCCCAACGCACCCAGGGAGGTGCCGTTCAGGGTGAAGTAGGTGACCCCGGCCGACCCCGTGAAGACCTCAATCGACTGGCTCCCGCTGAAGGTGATGGTCCGGCCGTCCTGGAACACCCGCCCAGCACCGACACGTGGATCGAGTTGACCATCCACCCAGACTTTCATCCAGGCGGGTCCACCGCGGACGGTCACGCCCAGGTTGACGCCCTGGTAGCGCACCACGACGGAACGGCTGATCGATACGGTCTTGCCCTCGGCGCTTGACGCTGTGATGGTCAGCAGCCAGTTGCCGCCGGTCAACTCGACTGGCACGCTGAATGTCCCGTCGGCGGCCACGTCCACGGTCTGCGCGACAGGTGGCGCCGGCGATGGGGCGCCGGACCCGGCGGCCGTCGGCCGAGGCACGCCGGACGGCGACGAGCTCGCGGTCGGAGTCCCGACCGGCGTGGTCGCGCTGACCGTCACGGTCTTGGCGTTCGAGGCAGTCCCCTGCACGGGAATCCCGCCGTTCTCGAAGATCGCCCCATCTGCCGGTTGATCGACCGTCAGGGTCGGCGCCAGGACCTCGGAGAACGGGACGGTGATGAAGACCTCCAGCGGTTTGTCCGAGTTGTGGCCCGTGGCGGGATCCGTCGCGCTGATGCTGAACTGGTTCCTGCCCCGACGCAGCTCCACGTCGGCCGACCACACGCCGGTTTGGCCGACCGTCACGCGGAGCGGCTGGCCGCGGCCGGCCACCTCGATGGAGACGAGCGCTCCGGGCGCCGAGGTGCCCTGCAGCGTGTAGCGGGTGGCCGTGTCGGCGACGGTCGACACGAGCGTGGCCGGATCAGTGAGGGCCACCTCAGGCGGCTTCGTGAAGCGCAGGAACTGGAGGGCCAGGTAGCCCACGAACAGGACCACAAGCACGGTCATGATCGCTGCGACGAACGTGCCCACCGAGAACGTGAAGCCGTGGCGCGGGGCGCTGAGCGGCCGCGGCACGACGATGGCCGGTTCGCTCAGGCTGGCGCCGTCGCCCCGTTCCTGGCGCCACTGCTGCAGGATCTCGTCCGGATCCAGACCAAGGTAGAGGGCGTAGTTGCGCAGGAAACCCTTTGTGTAGACGGCCCCGGGCAGTTCGCGGTACTCGCCCCGTTCCAGGGCGGCCAGGTAGCGCGCCCGGATCTTCGTGTCACGCTCGGCCCGGTACAGGTCGACCCCCTTGCGCTCGCGAGCGGCGAGCAGACGCTCGGGCAGCAGGGTCGTCGACGCGGGGGCAACCGGCTGCGTGGTGTCGGAGCTTGATCGTCGACGCTCCGTGTCCCGACGCGCCTCATCTCGGGTGGTCATGCGCTGCGCTTATCGTCCTGGTCGTGGGGGGCGGCAGGGCGGTGGGCCCTGATCGTCGTCGCCAAGGATACCCGCTCGTGTCGAACGACTCTCCCGGCCGTACAGACGGTCCGCCGGTCAGTCGCCCGGATCGTCGACATCGGCCATGCTCCGGAGCCAGTTGTCCGGACCGTAGACGATGCGCGGCGTGGCCGGGTTGCGTTGATCCTGTGGACCGATGATGCCGTAGCGCTCCATCTCGTCCATCAACCGGCTGGCTCGTGAAAAGCCCACTTTGAGCTTCGTCTGGAGCATGGAGGTACTGGCCCTGTTTGTCGCCGTCACCAGCTCGGCGGCGCGCACCGCCATGTCGTCCTCGACCATCTTGGACAGCCAGGCGAACTGGCTGCCGTTGCCGCCGTCCTCACCATCGACGAACGCAAAGATCGATTCCTCGTAGTACGAGTCTGGCGCCTGGAGTCGCCAGTGATCGGTGACCGCAGTCACCTCGCGATCGCTCACGAAGACGCCCTGCATGCGCACCGGTCGGGGGAGATCGACCGGCTGGTAGAGCATGTCGCCGCGCCCGATGAGGTCCTCCGCACCAGGCTGGTCGAGGACCGTCCGGCTGTCCACGTTGGAGGACATCGCGAAGGCGATCCGACTGGGCACGTTGGCCTTGATCAGCCCGGTCACCACATTGACGCTCGGGCGCTGCGTGGCGAGGACCAGATGGATCCCGACGGCGCGCGCCTTCTGCGCGATCTTGACGATGGGATCCTCCACCTTGCGACCTTCGCGCATGATCAGGTCGGCCAGCTCGTCGATGATGAGCACGACGAATGGCAGGCGCGCATCCGGGGCCACCTTGTCGTTGTAGCCCGCGATATTGCGGACCGTGCGCCCGGCGAGCAACTTGTAGCGCTCCTCCATCTCATGGACCGCCCAGTTGAGTGCGGCCTTGGCCTCGTGTGGCTCCACGATGACGTGCTGGAGGAGGTGGGGCAGGCCGTCGTACGGGGCGAGCTCGACCCGCTTGAGGTCCACCAGGATCAACCTGACCTCGTCCGGTCGGGCGTGCATGAGGATGCTCGTGATGAGCGCATTGACACAGACGCTCTTGCCCGACCCTGTCGCCCCGGCCACGAGCAGGTGGGGCATCTTGGCCAGGTCCACGGCAAAGGCTTTGCCCGACACGTCGCGGCCCAGGGCGAAGGTCAGCCGGCTGGTCGCGGCCAGCATATCGGCGTCCTCGATGAGCGCCCGGAACCCGACGACCTCGCTGGAGTGATTGGGGATCTCGATCCCAACCACGTTCTTGCCCGGGATGGGCGCCTCGATCCGAATGGAGCGGGCTGCCAGGGCCATCGCCAGGTCGTCCGCCAGACCCTCGATCCGGGAAAGCTTGACGTGGGCCTCGGGCTTGACTTCGTACTGGGTGACCACGGGACCACTGTTGGTGGCGATGACCTTGGCCGGGATCTGGAAGCTGCGCAGCTTGTCCTCGATGATCTGGATGTTGCGGCTGTGATCGACCCCCGCCCCGGCCCGCGTGACCGGGCGCTCCTCCAGCATGGCCGGCGGCGGCAGGACCCAGGCCACGTCATGGATTGACAGCGCGGGCCCCTCCTGGACGAGGACGTCTCCTCTGTGCTCCGGGGCATGTGCGTCCGCGGGCGTTCCGACCTGACCGCGCAGGATTTCGCCGCGTGACCCCTCCCCAGCACCTCCCGGCCGCCCGGACCAGACCGTCTGGCTCATTGGAGCAGGACTCGGGATGGGTGCCGGTAGCTCGTCCGCGGTGGGCTCCCGGCCCGAACCCCAACCCGGACCGACGCCGACGCGCGAGCCGCTTGCCTGGGTGGGTGCCGTCGACAGCGCCCCACCGCGGCGCGCGAGCCGCCCGTCGGAGCCGAGCTCAGCTGAGAGCTGGCCGGCCCGTCCCTCGTCCGGGCCCTGATCAGATTCCTCGCTGGGTGCCGCCAGACGATCGCCGACCGCGAGGGCGCTCCGTCCGATCGGCGCGACCAGCGCCCGCAGGCTCGTGTCGAGCATGATGACCAGACCCGCCATGCCCACCGCGGCGAGGACGATGAAGGCGCCGACCGGGCCCATGAGGCCGACCAGCAACTGGCCCAGAAACGTGCCGATCCGACCGCCGCTGCGAAGTGGCACGTCGATGACATGGAGCAGCCCGAGCACGGCCAGGAACGCAATGCCGGCGCCGACCAGGGTGAGCTGCCAGCGACCGGCCGTGGGCGCCCGTTCGACATAGACCCCCGAGGCGATGAGCACGAAGGGCAGGATCCAGCGGCCTGTCCCGAACCATGGCGCGAAGAAGTCGCGCCACCAGGTCGTGAGCGTCCCCTGACCGGGCAGCGCCAACGCGATGAGGGTGACCGCGCCGATCGCCAGCAGGGTGATGCCGACCAGTGAGCGCGCCACGTCGGGACTGATCCGCAGGTTCGCCCGGCCGGGCGACGCGCTGCTGCTCGAACGGCGACGGCCGGTTGGCGGCCGACCGAGCGTCCCGCCTGGCCTGGACGCGCGGCGCGGGCTGGCCACGCGACGTCTGCTGACCACCCCTAGATCTCGACGACGACCGGGAACACCATCGGTCGGCGCTTGGTCTGCTCGTACAGGTAGCGCGAGACGCCGTCCTTGATCTGGCTCTTGAGCAGGGCGATTTCGCTGATGTGGTCGCCCGGGTTCTCGATCGAGCGGATGACCCGATCGATGGCACCCTCGATCATCGGATCGCGTTCGTTGCCGTGGACGAAGCCACGGGTGATGATCTCCGGCCGGCCGAGAACCGCGCCGGTCTGCTTGTCGACCGTGACCACGATCATGAACATGCCGTCGTTGGCGAGAGCGCGCCGATCGCGCAGGACCACGTCACCGACCTCACCGACGGATAGCCCGTCGACATATACATAGCCGGCCGGGACGGGCGTGCCGCGGCGGGCCGTGCCGTCGTGCGAGATCTCGATGGGGACCCCGTTCTCGATGATGAACACGTTCTCCGGCTGCACGCCGGTCTCGATCGCCAGGCGGCCATGCTGGACCTGCATCCGGAACTCGCCGTGGATCGGCACGAAGTAGGTCGGCTTGGTCAGCCCGAGCATGAGCTTGAGCTCTTCCTGGCTGGCGTGACCGGATACGTGGGCGCGCTTGATCGTGTGGTAGAAGACATTGGCGCCGGCCTTGAACAGGTTGTCGATCGTCCGACTGACGTACTCCTCGTTGCCCGGGATCGGGCTGGCCGAGACGATGACCGTATCGCCTGGCTGAATCTCGACGAACCGGTGGTCTCGGTTGGCCATCCGGGCCAGGCCGGCCATCGGCTCGCCCTGGGCGCCGGTCGTGCAGATGACCAGCTTGTCGGCAGCGACCTCCCCGATCTTGTCCTTGGCCACCATCCGGTCGGCGCTGTAGGTCAGGTAGCCCAGGTCGCTGGCGATCCGGAAGTTCTGCTCCATTGAGCGGCCGATCACGGCAACCTTGCGGTCGAAGGTTGCCGCCGCGTCGAGGACCTGCTGCACTCGGGCAATGTTGCTGGCGAAGGTGGCCACGATGACCCGGCCGTCGAGCGGCTCCATGATCTCGCGGAAGGCCTCACCGACGGTCCGTTCGGACGGGGTGTAGCCTGGATTCTCCGCCCGGGTCGAGTCCGACAGCAGGGCGATGACGCCCTCCTCGCCGAGCCTGGCCAGAATATGGAAATCGGACAGCTTGCCATCGACCGGGGTGTGGTCGAACTTGAAGTCACCGGTGTGGACGACCGTGCCGACCGGCGTCCGCAGGGCGATGCCCATGGCGTCCGGGATGGAATGGCCGACCCGGAACGGCAGGACCCCGAACGGACCGATCTGAATCTCGTCGCCCGGGTCCAGCGCGAGGAGCGGATTGTTGTGGAGCTTGTGCTCCTTGATCTTGTTGCCGAGCAGGCCCCGGGCCAGGGTCGAGGCATAGACCGGGACCCCGGGAAACTCCGGCAGAACGTATGGCAGCCCGCCGACATGGTCCTCGTGGGCATGCGTGATGAGAAAGGCTCGAACGTGCTTGCGTCGCTCCTTGAGGTAGGTGATGTCGGGGATGACCAGATCGATCCCGAACATCTCCTCGTCGGGGAACATGAGCCCACAGTCAATGACGACGATGTCGTCGCCGTACTCGAAGACGTACATGTTCTTGCCGATCTCGCCCACCCCGCCGAGCGGGATGATCCGGAGCGGAGTGTTGGTGGAAGTCATGGGGTCCTTTGTGCGGGGCGGCACTCGGCCGCAAGTGCGATGAACATGGCTCAGAACAGGGTCAGTTGGTCGGCGTCGGACAGCGGTGGCTGGCCTGACGGCACCGCCAGGGTCGGCGGCATGGACGGGGCGGCCACAACTGGCGGCGTGGCCGGGGCGGATGGGACCGCCGGAGCCGGCGAGACGATCGGGACGGGCGGCAGGGATCGCTCCGATGTTCCGGCGCTGGTCCCGGTCATCGGCAACTCAGGCGCGGTTCCCCGCTCGGCCGACGACCCGTCGCGCTGATCGCGGGCCGCCAGGAGCGCAGCCGGAAGTTGCGCGATGTCGCGGAAGAGCGTCGTCCGGTTGGAGCCGTCGTACAGGGCGAAGGCCGGGTGGTACATGGCGAACGAGAGAGCGTGCGGGGCGCCCGTCGCAGGATCCATGGGACGAGTCGTGCCGTGGACGCGGCTGATCCGTTCGCCGGGCATGACCACCCCGAGTGAATGCTTGCCGACCGAGACAACAACGGCCGGATCCAAAACCTCGAGCTGACGCTCCAGGTACGGTCGACAGGCTGCGATCTCGTCCGGGGCAGGGTCTCGGTTGCCTGGCGGCCAGCATTTGACGACATTGGTGACGAAGACATCCTCGCGGCGCCAGCCGATCGACTCGATGAGCTCGGTGAGCAAACGCCCGGATGCCCCGACGAACGGCCGTCCGGCGATATTCTCGTCCCGACCTGGTCCCTCACCGATGAACACGACCTCGGTCAGCGGATCGCCCTCTCCGGGTACGGTCTTCGTCCGTCCCGCGTGCAGCCGACAGCGCGTGCATGTACGAACCTCGGCGGCGATCGCTTCGAGCGCCGCGGCGCGCCCGGACTCCGTCACCGCGTCCTCCCCCACAGGGCACCGACCGACGCCGAACCGGCCGACGCCAGGCGCGCCGACGCCGGTCGCAGCCAGTCGCGGCTGACGAGCAGCTCGGCGATCTCCACGGCATTGGTCGCGGCGCCCTTGCGCAGGTTGTCGCTGACTACCCATAGGGCGAGTCCGCGACCGTCCGGGATCGACGGATCCTGACGGATCCGGCCGACGAAGATCTCATCTCGGCCGGCGGCCTCCGTGGCCAGCGGGTAGACGTGGTTGGCGGGGTCGTCGCGGATCAGCATTCCCGGCACCGCCGCGAACAGCTCGCGAGCACGCTCGGGCGTGATCGGCTCTCGCGTTTCGACGTGGACGGCCTCGGAATGACTGACGAAGACCGGCACGCGCACGGCAGTGCAGGAGATCCGCAGCTCCGGCAGGTGCAGGATCTTGCGGCTTTCGCTGACAACCTTCCATTCCTCGCGTGAATAGCCGTTGTCCAGGAAGACGTCGATCTCGGGCAGTGCGTTGAAGGCGATCGGATGGGGGTAGACCGACGACGTGCCGGGGTTGCCGGCGACGTGGGCTCGGACCTGGTCCTCGAGCTCCGCGATCGCGTCGGCCCCAGTACCCGACACGGACTGGTATGTGTCGACCACGACTCGCTCGAGGCCGACCGCGTCGCGCAGGGCCATGAGTACGGGAGCCAGCTGCATCGTCGAGCAGTTCGGGTTGGCCACGATGCCTTGGTGGGCCCCGATATCGTCCGGGTTGACCTGGCTCACGACAAGCGGCACGTCGAGCGTCATCCGCCAGGCGTTTGAATTGTCGATGACGGTCGCGCCGTGGGCGACCGCGGCAGGAGCGAGGTCCTCCGAGACGGATCCGCCCG
The DNA here is from genome assembly GCA_031370565.1 of Chloroflexota bacterium. GTDB lineage: Bacteria > Chloroflexota > Limnocylindria > Limnocylindrales > CSP1-4 > Chersky-267. Next base: position 78,837 of record JANMQO010000004.1, on the reverse strand, counting down.
CGGAAAACAGCGCGATGTCGACACCGTCAAACGCCGCCGGCGTGGCCTCCACGATCTGATGGGTGCCGCCTCGGACGGACACGCTGCTGCCCGCCGAGCGGCCCGAGGCCATCAGGCGTAGTTCCCCCATGGGGAAGTCGCGTTCGAGCAGGATCTGGATCATGGTCCGGCCGACGACGCCGGTCGCGCCGACGACGGCGACGGTGAGCGGCTGGCGGGTCATTCCGGGCAAGACTCCACTGTGGCTGCTAGTCAGTTCCCGGCACGGCCGGAGTATAGCAGCGCGCCACCGGTCTCCCGGCGGCGCGCCTTGATCTGCGGCCGGCCGGGCAGGTGGCCCGAGGCGTCGGTCAGACCGATTCCTTGGCCAGATGACGCTGCATGGCCGCCTTGCGCGACAGGTTGATCCGGCCCTGTCGGTCGACCTCGGTCACGACGACCATGACCTCGTCACCGACGGACACGACGTCCTCGACGGTCGGCACGTGGTAGTCGGCGAGCTCGCCGATCCGGACCAGGCCCTCCTTGCCGGGCAGAATTTCGACGAAGCAGCCGAAGCCCATGATCCGGGTGACCTTGCCCAGGTACAGCGAGCCGATCTCCACGTCGCGGGTGAGCGACTCGATCCACTGCACTGCCTTGCGGCTGTTTTCCGCGGACACGGCCGAGATCTCGACCGTGCCGTCGTCCTCGACGTTGATGTTCGTGCCGGTCTCGTCCTGGATCTTGCGGATCATCGAGCCACCCTTGCCGATGATCTCGCGGATCTTCTCCGGGTTGATCTTGATCGTGGTGATTCGAGGGGCAAAGTCGGACATTGTCTCGCGGGCCTGCGGCAGGACCTCGAGCATCTTGTCCAGGATCGCGACGCGGGCCTCAAAGGCCTTGGCCAGACCCTGCCGGATGATCGCCTCGCTGATGCCCTGGACCTTGATGTCCATCTGCAGGGCGGTGATGCCGTCGCGGGTGCCGGTCACCTTGAAGTCCATATCGCCCAGGGCATCTTCCTTGCCCAGGATGTCCGTGAGCACCACGAACCGACCGTCCGGCTCCGAGATCAGGCCCATCGCCGCGCCGGCAACCGGTGCGCTGATCGGCACGCCCGCATCCATGAGGGCCAGGGTGGAGCCGCAGGTCGAGGCCATCGAGGTGGAGCCGTTCGAGGTCACACACTCGCTGACGAGGCGGATGACGTACGGGAACGCGTCGTGCGACGGCAGGACCGGCAGGAGCGCTCGCTCAGCCAGATGGCCGTGGCCGATCTCACGCCGGCCAGGCCCGCGCATCATCTTGTTCTCGCCGGTGCTGTACGGCGGCATGTTGTAGTGGTGGATGTAGCGCTTCTCGGTTTCCGGGTTGATCGTGTCGATCCGCTGGACGTCCGAGGACGGGCCGAGCGTGGCCACGGTCAGCGCCTGCGTCTCGCCGCGGGTGAACAGGCCCGAACCGTGGGCGCGCGGCAGGAGGCCGACTTCGACCGTGATCGGGCGGATCTCATCGACCTGGCGGCCGTCGATCCGGATCCCCTCGTCGAGGACGAGCTGGCGCCCTACCTTCTTGTTGAGGAGGCCGAACAGGGCCTTGCTGACGCGCGCCTGTCGACGAGCTGCCTCGAGCAGACCCTTGGCATCGCCACCGGTGCGATTGGCCCGGATGGATGCGGCGATCCCCTCTCGCAGGGCCGCCAGGCGGCCCGGCAACTCAGCGGCATGGACCAGGAGCAGCGCGGCCGTCGCCTCGGCATCCGGCAGGGCGCGATGGTTGGGGCTGAGCTCGATTCCGTAGAACCGGGCCAGGTCGACCAGCTTGTAGGACTCGGCACCCGGATTGGCCTCGCGGGCGATGACCAGCGTATCCAGGTAGGTCCCCGGCTTGAAGCGGAAGCCGTCGCCGAGGGCCTGCTCGATGAAACCCAGGTCGAAACCGACCGAGTGGCCCACGATGAGCGCGTCGCCGGCGAACGTGCGGAACGTCTCCGCGGCGGCCTTCGGAGTCGGCGCGCCCTTGACGTCCTTGTCCGTGATGCCATGCATCTGGTTGCCGACGATCGGGCGGCCCGGGTTGACGAAGGTCGACCAGCGCTCGGTGACCTTGCCGCCCTTGACGCGCACGGCGGCGATCTCGACGAGATCGCTCATCTTGGGGTCCGTGCCGGTGGTCTCGGTGTCGACGACCACGAACTCGCGCTTGGCCTCGACGGCCTTGACGAAGTCCAGGACCGAACCAATGGTCGGCTCGATGTACGGCAGCAGCTTGGCCTTGCCGACCGCCTTCTGGAGCTGCTCCTGCAGGTCGATGAGCGGCTGGAGCGCCTTGTGGCCGAACAGGATCGCGTCGGCCATCACGGATTCAGGCAGCAGCTTGACGCCGGCCTCGACCATCATGATCGCGTCGCGGGTTCCGGAGACGATCAGGTCGAGTTCCGACTCTTCCAGCTGGGCGTAGGTGGGGTTGACCACGAACTCGCCGTCGATCCGGCCGACCCGGACGGCGCCGATCGGGCCCTGGAACGGGATCTCGCTGATCGTGAGCGCGGCCGATGCGGCGATCGTACCGAGGACGTCAGGATGGTTCTCGTGGTCCGTCGAGAGGACCGTGATGACCAGCTGGACGTCGTCCTTGTAGCCCTCCGGGAAGAGCGGCCGAATCGGGCGGTCGGTCAGACGACAGGCCAGGATGGCGGCTTCGGACGGGCGCGACTCGCGCTTGATGAAGCCGCCCGGGATCTTGCCCGCGGCATACATGCGCTCCTCGAAGTCCACCGTCAGGGGAAAGAAATCGAGGCCCGGGCGCGGCTCCGACCGGTTGGCCGTGCCGAGCACCATGGTGTCGCCGTAGCGGAGCGTGACCGAACCGCCGGCGAGACGGGCCATCTTGCCCGTTTCGATGGTCAGCGTGCGGCCGCCGAATTGTGTCTCGAAGATCTGAGACATGTGGTGCGTTCCTCCTTCATCGTGCGAGGAGGAGGGACCTTGCGGGCGCGTGGCCTGCCGAGAGACGCTGGACGCGAGAGGACCGCAAGGTAGACTTGGGGTCCGTGGCGGCGATCGCCTAGCGGCGGAGTCCGAGCCGTCCGATGACGGCGCGGTAGCGCGAGTTGTCCTTCTTGATCAGATAGGCAAGAAGGCGACGGCGCTGGCCGACGAGCTTGAGGAGGCCGCGACGCGAATGGTTGTCCTTGGGAAAGCCCTTCAGGTGCCCCGTCAGCTCCTTGATCCGCTCCGTGAGGAGCGCGACCTGGACTTCCGGTGAGCCGGTGTCCCCGTCCTTGACGGCGAACGCCCCGATGACCTGCTGCTTCAATTCCCGCGCGAGCGGCACTCGGTCCTCCGAACACGAACTTTCAATGGTGATCCATTCTATGACCGCCGGAGGATAGCAGGCTTCGTCGGACTGGGCAAACGTCGGGCACCGCCAGCAGACAGGCCGGGTCGCCCTGCGCCTCAGGCCAGGGCGGCCTGCAGGCGGACCCGGACTCGACCGGTCGGGGACCTCCCTTTCGGGCAGCGGAGCCGGAGCTGCCCGCCATCCAGACTGGCAACGGTCCGGACCCAGGCCTGGCGACGTGCCAGCTCCGGTCCCAGCAGTGCCCGATAGCGACCGTCGGGTGGCAGGGCGAGTGGCAGGGCGAAGTGAACGAGCACCGTTCGGTCGTCCGTCACGACGGCGTCGCCGATCACCTCGACCGCCCGGCCTAGCAACCGGCGAGCCTCGCGCAACTGGCCGACGGCGAGCGCCGTCCGGATGAGCGAACTGCGCACCGGCTGGCCGTCCAGCTCCAGGACGGGCGCGACCACCAGTTCGAAGCCTGCCTTTTGGCCCAGCTGCGCGACCGCCTGCGGCGTGCCGGCCCGGTCGTGGCCAAAGGCCGCGTCTGGTGTCATCAGGAAGCCGGCCAGGTCCACCCGGGCGGCGATCGCGGCGATGAAGGCGTCATAGGGCGTGGTCCGCAGGACCGCGTCGAAGTGCTCGACGACAACCACCTCCACGCCGGCCTCGGCCAGCAGGCGCAGTCGTTCGGCAGGGTCGCACAAAAGCGCCGGGGCCGTGCCACGAATCACCTCGTCCGGGTGGTGGTCGAAGGTGATCACCGCCGGGCGCGCGCCTCGTCGCGCCGCCTCGCCGCGTAACGTCCGAAGCAGGTGCTGGTGACCGCGATGGAGCCCGTCGAAGACGCCGATCGCGACGAACAGGCGGCCGTGCGCCGGCGCCAGGCGGGCGACCCCACTGACCACGTCCATCGCGTGTGCCCTGCCCTCAGCGATCGTCGGGCGTGGCCGGATCCGGATCAATCGACGACGGCGCATCCACCTCGCTGGCGAACTCGGCCTTCAGCTCGGCCTCCACCTTGGCGTCCCTTTCGTCGTCTGCGCCGCCTTCGTGTTCGCTGGCGCGCTCGGAACGCCCGCCCACTGGCGAGTCGACGAGGACCTTGTCGGGGGCGAGTCGGCCGTCGCGAATGCCGGCCACGGCCACGATCCGACCGTCGGGATCGAGCGCAATGAGCCGATCGGCGGGTGTCGCGAGTCGCGGCAAGCCGGCCGCCGGACGGACGAACTGACCGCGGCTGACGGCGACGACCTCGGCCGCGGTCAAGGCCAGCCGAGGAAGCTGCTCCAGCCCGGCGTCGATTGGCAGGAGCAGCGCGACGAGCCCGGCAGGCCCATCCGCGACCGCGGCGCGAATCACCTCCAGGGAGCAGGCATCGGCCAGCTGGAACGGACCCGACGCCGTCCGGCTGAGCCCGCCCAGGTAGGCCGCGTTGCCCAGGGCGCGCCCCAGGTCGCGCGCGATCGAGCGAACGTACGTGCCGGCCGAGCAGTCCACCTCGACGACGGCCATCGGTCGCCCCGGATCGGTCCCGTCCCAGTCAACCAACTCGAGCCGGTCGATGGTCACCTGGCGCGGCCGCACCTCGGGCTGGGCCCCGTCTCGAGCGATGGCGTACGCGCGCCGTCCGGCGACCTTGACCGCAGAATAGTCCGGTGGCACCTGCGAGATCGTGCCGCGAAAAGTGGCGAGCATGGTCTCCACGGCGGTCCGCGATGGCGCGGGGCCTTCGACCGGAGTCCGCTCGCCGTCGAGATCGTCCGTCGTGGACGCCGCTCCGAAGCAGATCGTCGCCCGATACGCCTTGCCGTCGGCCAGGTGGTACTCGACGAGGCGGGTGGCTCGACCGAGATAGAGCGGCAATACGCCCGTGGCGAACGGATCCAGCGTGCCGCCATGGCCCACCCTCTTCGTGGCGGCCAGGCGCCGTACGAGCGCGACCACATCGTGCGAGGTGGGACCGGCCGGCTTGGCCACGATCAGAACGCCGTCCAGGCCCGGCCCGCTGGGACGAACGGAGCGATCGGTCACCGGCGGACCGCGGACGCCAGCCGACGAGCCTCCGTCAGCACGGCCGTGCGCGCCTCAGGCACGGCCAGGGCGACGCTCGCACCCGACGCTCGGGCGTGCCCGCCGCCAGCGAACAAGCCGGTCAACACGGTGGCGTCGACGCCGCCCGGTCGGGTCCGCACGCTGATCCGGGTCGTCGGACCGTGTTCCTTGAACAAGATCGCGACTTCGGCTGCCTCGGCCTGGGCGAGTAGATCGATGATCCCTTCCGAATGCGCCGGCAGGGCGCCGGTCGCGGCCAGATCCGCATCAAGCAGGGTCGACCAGACGACCCGGCCTTCCTCGGCGGATTCGAGCCGATCCAGGACGCGCCCGAAGAGCCGCAGCTGGGCGTCCGGCTTGGTGCGATACAAACGGCGCGAGATATCGCTCAACGGCGCCCCTGCCTCGACCAGTGCCGCCGCCACCGCGAGCGTCCGCGGTGTCGCGTTGGGGTGGGCGAAGGTTGCCGTGTCCATGACGATCCCAGCCATCAGGACCGCAGCCAGGGCACCATCAGCCGCGGTCAGTGGGACGCCGAGCCGCACGGCGAGCAGGGCGACCATCTCGCAGGTCGCGGCGCTGCCGGGATCGATCCAGTCGGCCGGTCCACTGCCCGCGTTGGAAAGGTGGTGGTCGATGACCACCCTCGGCAGGCGCTCGAACAAGGCTGCATGACGCTGCCGGACGGCACCCACCCGATCCAGCGTGCCGCAGTCCACGACGACGAGCAGGTCGTGGGCTGCGTCCGGCAGCGGATCCGTCCGCTCTCGATCGATGCCCGGTAGAAAGTCGTACAGGGGCGGAACAGGATCGACACACACGGTTGTGGCCCGGCCACCCCGGGCCTCCACGATGAGCGCCACCGCGAGAGCCGCCCCAAGCGTGTCCGCGTCCGGGTTCTCGTGGCTGACCACGAGCGCGTCACGGGCCGAACCGATCCGCTCGACCACGCTGTCCGGGACGGCCCCGGCCCAGCCGGCGAGGTCGACGGTCACGACGGTGGCCTGCCTGCTCACCGCGGACCTCGGGTCGGCTTCCCGCCACGGGCTGTGGACCGGCCCCCCGTTGTGGGTCGCCCGCCAGGCTGTCGGGCGCTCGTCGGGCGGATGCCCTGAGAGCCTCGGTTGGCTCGGGCGCGCTTGCCCGCCCCAGGCGGTTCGGCCGCCGCGGGTGGCTCGCTCTCAAGGTCGCCGGGGTGCCGGAGTCGGCTGACCGGCGTGGGCAGCGTCTCGCCATCCGGTGCCTGGTCATCGATCGGGACAGGGCGGCCGGCGCCGAGCTCTTCGATCAGGTGCAGGATCCGAGTCCCGCGTTCCGCCGAGTCGTCGAGTCGGACGTGCAGCTCCGGAATGCGACGCAGGCGCAGGCGCGTACCGAGCTCGCGCCGGACGAAATGCATGACCTGCTCCAGGCCGCGCATCGTTTCCGTGCGAGCCGCCGGCTCGCCGATGACGCTCACCCAGACCACCGCGTGGCCGAGATCCGGCATCGTCTGGACCCTGGTGACCGTGGCAAAGCCGATTCGGGGATCCTTCACCTCGCGGCTGAGGATCATCCCGATCTCCTGGCGCAGGAGCTCATCGAGTCGGTCAGTGCGCTGGGTCATGGCAGTGTGCCGGGTCCGGCCGATGGCAGCGAGACGGCAAGCAGCCGACTAGCCGGCCGCCGACCGGCTGACTGTCTTCTGACTGAACGACTCGATGACATCGCCCTCGGCGAGGTCGTGGAAGTTGGCCAGGCCGATCCCGCACTCGAAGTTGGTGGCAACCTCGCGGACGTCGTCGCGGAAGCGTCGCAGGGACTCGATCCGGTCGGTCGCGATGACCTTGCCACTGCGCCACACGCGTGCGCCGCCGCGGATGATCCGGCCGTCGGTCACGAACGAACCCGCGATGACCGTGTTCTTGCCAACGCGGATCACCTGACGGACCTCCGCCCGGCCTTCGATCCCCTCCACGATGACCGGTTCGAGCAGACCCTTGAGCGCCGCGTCGATGTCGTCGGTCAGCTTGTAGATGATGTCGTACAGGCGAATATCCACGCCTTCCGCGTCGGCCGAGCGACGGGCCGTCTCGGTCACCCGCGTGTTGAAGCCAACGACGATCGCATTGGATGCGGCCGCCAGCATGATGTCGTTGTCGGTGATCTCGCCGGCCGCCTCATGCAGGACGTTCAGCCGGACATCCTCGCCATTGAGCTGGTCGAGGGCGTGGGTGATGGCGCCGATCGAGCCAGACACGTCTGTCTTGAGAATGATCCGGAGTTCCTTGGCCTGACCGGCCTGGATCTGCCGATAGAGGTCCTCGAGGGTGGCCCGGCCACTGCCGTCTCCGACGCGCACCGCGGTGGCCGTACGGGTTGCCTCCGCCCGATTGCGGGCCTCTTTCTCGTCCGCAACCACGCGCAAGATGTCGCCGGCCTGCGGGACAGCGGACATGCCCAGGATGACGACCGCCGTTGACGGCCCGGCCTGGGTGACCCGCTTGCCGGCCTCGTTTTCCAGGGCCCGGACCTTGCCCGACGTTTCGCCGACGACGACCACGTCACCGACACGCAGGGTACCCGTCTGGATGATGGCGGTGGCCACCGGGCCTCTGCCCTTGTCCAGCTCGGCTTCCACGATGGTCCCGATGGCGGGTCGCTTCGGGTTGGCCTTGAGGTCCTGCAGGTCCGCTACGAGCAGGACCATATCGAGCAGGTCCTCCAGACCGAAGCGAGTCTTGGCCGAAACCGGCACGAGCGGCGTGTCGCCGCCGTACTCCTCGACGATGACGCCGGCCTCGGACAGCTCCGTCTTGACCCGGTCCTGATTGGCGTCGGGCTTGTCGACCTTGTTGAGCGCAATGATGATCGGCACCTTGGCCGCCCGGGCATGATGGATCGCCTCGAGGGTCTGGGGCATGACGCCGTCGTCGGCGGCGACCACGACAACGGCGATGTCGGTGACCCGGGCGCCTCGGGCCCGCATGGCCGTGAACGCTTCGTGGCCCGGGGTGTCCAGAAAGACGATCCGTCGATCCGTTCGGGTCACTTCGCTCGCACCGATGTGCTGGGTAATGCCGCCGCGCTCACCGGCCGCCACCTCGGTCGTCCGAATCGCATCGAGCAGGCTCGTCTTGCCGTGGTCTACATGGCCCATCACCGTGACGATTGGCGCACGGGTCTCGAGGAGGGCGGGATCGTCCTCTTCGTAGAGAACCTCTTTGGTGGCTGCCCCGACGGGATCGGCCTCATCACCGGCTCCGCTGCCCGTGTTGGCTACGACCGGTTCGGCCACCTCGTAGCCGAGTTCGCCCGCCACCAGGCTGGCCGTGTCACGGTCGATGAGCTGGTTGATCGTGGCAAAGATGCCGCTCTTGATCAATTCGCGGATGACGTCTGCCGGGTTCACTGTCAGCAGCTCGGCCAGTTCCTTGACCGAGATCGTCGACGGAAGCTCAATCGCCGCACGCTCGCGCGGATCGGCCACCTGGACCTGCGACTGCTGGGCGCCGGCGTCGCGGCGCTGCGGTTTGCGCGGCCCGCGGCGGCCGCGGGTGCCGCTCCTACTTCTCGCCACGCTGGCCTCCTTCGTCGTCCTTGGTCACGGTCGTCATCGTGGTCGCGGTGATCGCAGTCGCGGTCATCGTGCGGGCGCGCTCGGCCAGCTCGCTCCGCAGGTCCTCCGGCAGCGGCACGCCGAGGGCGCGCGCCAAGCTGCCCTTTTGCAGGGCAATCCCCCAGCAGGAGCCGTCGGCGCACAGATACGCACCGCGGCCAGCCAGTCGACCGGATGGGTCGGGCAGCACCAGCCCGTCGGGCGTCCGCACGATTCGAACCAGCTCGCGCTTCGCGTTGCTGGCGCGACAGGCCACGCAGGTCCGGATGGGGACCGCACGGGGGCGGGCACCGGACATCACGCCGCTTACGACGACACCTCCGCGTCGGCCGACGGGGTCTTGCGGCGGGCAACCTTGGCCTTGGGAGCGGCGGGTGCGACCGGCTCGGTCGGAGCCGCGCTTGCGGCACGCTTGGCGGGCGCGGTCGGAGCCGCGCTTGCGGCACGCTTGGCGGGCGCGGTCGGAGCCGCGCCAGCGGCACGCTTGGCGGGCGCGGTCGGAGCCGCGCCAGCGGCACGCTTGGCGGGCGCGGCCGGAGCCGCGCTTGCGGCACGCTTGGCGGGCGCGGCCGGAGCCGCGCTCGCGGCAGGCTCGGCCAACGCGGCGGTCTCGGCCGACGGAGCGGTCTTCGCGCGGCTGGTTCGCGGTTTTCGGACCGGCACTGCCGGCTCGTCCGTATCGGATTGGGCGACCCCTGTCTCCGCGATCCTGGCCGGCTCGGTCGGCGACCCACCGTGGGCATCCGCCGCGGCAGGAGCCGTGCCAGACGCGTCCGTCTGCGCAGCAGCCTCGGCGGCCGCCTTGGCCTCGGCCACGGAGACGTCGCTGCGAATGTCGATCCGCCAGCCCGTCAGCTTGGCCGCCAACCGGGCATTCTGACCCTCGCGTCCGATCGCCAGCGAGAGCATGCGTTCCGGCACGGTGACACTCGCAATGCGATGCTCCTCGTCGATCGTCACGCCGAGCACGTGAGCCGGACTGAGGGCGTTGGCCACGAACACGGCCGGATCGTCGCTCCAGGGGATGACGTCGATCTTCTCACCGGCCAGCTCGGCGACCACTGCCTGTACCCGCGCCCCACGCTGGCCGACGGCCGCGCCGACCGGGTCGAGGCCGTCCTGGCGGCTGGCCACGGCGACCTTGGAGCGCGATCCCGCCTCGCGGGCGATGGCCTTGAGTTCGACCGTACCGCTGTGGACCTCCGGAACCTCAAGCTCGAACAGACGGCGCAGAAAGTTCTTGTGCGACCGGCTGACAAACAGCTGCGGGCCACGCAGTCCGCGCCGGACCTCGAGCACGAGCGCCTTGACGGACTGACCAATCCGGTAGTGCTCCAGCGGCGACTGCTCGGTCGTGGACAGCACGCCCTCGGCGCGCGCGGCACTGCCCTGGCCAGCCAGGTCGAGGATGATCGCCCGAGGCTCGACTCGATTGACGGTACCGGTGATCAGCTCGCCCTCGCGGTTGGCGTACTGATCGAAGGCGGCGTCGCGCTCGGCCTCGCGCAGGCGCTGCAGCACGACCTGCTTGGCGGTCTGGGCGTGGATCCGACCGAACGCTTCGGGATCCATCTCCTGGGTCTCGACCAGATCACCGACCTGCGCCTCAGGCTTGATCGCGCGGGCCTCATCCAGGCTGAATTCGGTCTGCGGATCCTCGACCACGGCAACGACCTGGCGACCACGGAAGACTCGCACTCTACCTGTCTCGGCATCGATCCGGACGTTGATGTCCTCGTCGCCTTCTGTCCGGCGGTAGGCAGACTGAATGGCGTCCTCCACCGTGTGGACCAGCTGCTCGCGGGGAACCTGCTTCTCGGCGTTGAGTTGCAGCAGAGCAGTGACGAAGTCACGATTCACGCTGTGCTGCCTCCCTTCAGGACTACTACCGACGGTCACGGTCCAACGCAAAGTGTGGCCCGCTCAAAAAGAAACGTGGGGGTCACCCACGTCAGGAGCGGCCGTTCAGTTGTGGGCACTATACACCGGGACGGCCGCCGGCCCCAAACAGAGGTCCCCGTCGCATCCGGCCCGGAACTCGGGCCGGATGCCTCGGTGTCAGCCCTCGGCTTCGGCGCGTGTCGCCGTTGGGAACGTGCCAAATCGGTTGTCCACGTACTCGTCGAGGATCGCCAGGAAGTCGCCCACGATGGCCTCGCCGCGCAGTGTCCGGTCCAACCGTCCGTCAATGAAGACAGGGGCAACCGGCTCCTCGAACGTGCCTGGCAGGCTGATCCCGATGTCGGCGTGTTTGCTCTCGCCCGGTCCGTTGACCACGCAGCCCATGACCGCCACGCGCAGCTCCTCGACGCCCGGATAGGTCGCGCGCCAGGTTGCCATCCGTTCCTTGAGATGATCCTGGATGTCGCGGGCCATCTCCTGGAAGAACGTCGAGGTGGTCCGACCGCAGCCCGGGCAGGCACTCACCTGGGGCACGAAAGAGCGCAGCCCAAGCGACTGCAGGATCTGCTGGGCGACCTCCACCTCGAGTTCCCGGCCAGCTCCCGGCTCGGGCGTCAGGGACACCCGGATCGTGTCGCCGATCCCTTCAGCCAGCAGCAGGCTCAGGCCAGCGGTCGAGGCGACGATCCCGCGCATGCCCATACCCGCTTCGGTCAAGCCCAGGTGGAGCGGCTGATTCGAGCGCGCGGCCAGGCGTCGGTAGACATCGACCAGGTCCCGCACGCCGCTCACCTTGGCGCTCAAGATGATCCGATCGTGGGCCAGGCCTGTCGCTTCCGCCAGCTCGGCCGAGCGCAGGGCGGATTCGACCATCGCCTCGATCATCACGTCGCGGGCATCGCGCGGCTCGGCCGTTCGAGCGTTGGCGTCCATCAGCTCGGTCAGCAGGGCCTGATCGAGGGAGCCCCAGTTGACCCCGATTCGGACTGGCTTGTCGCGCTCGATCGCGACCCGGACGATGGCCTGGAAATGTTCGTCGTGGCGCTTCGCCCCGACGTTGCCCGGATTGATCCGGTACTTGGCCAGCGCCGCCGCCATCTCCGGAAAGCGAGTGAGCAGCAGGTGGCCGTTGTAGTGAAAATCGCCAACGATCGGGACATCCACACCGAGGTCTCGGACACGCCGGACCACCTCCGGAACTGCCGCAGCGGCCGCCTCGGCATTGACCGTCACCCGGACCAGCTGGCTGCCGGCGTGCGCCAGGCGGGCAACCTGGATGGCCGTGGCGTGCGGGTCGGCCGTGTCCGTGTTCGTCATCGACTGGACGACGATTGGCTGAGCCGAGCCGACCGGAACGCCGCCGACATCGACCGTCACCGTCGCACGGCGGATCGGCTGGAAGATGGCCCCGTCGGTCACTGTCCGCGTCCCGGTGCCGTGATGTCAAAGAACGTGATCCAGACCAGGAACGCCATGAGCGTGCTGAACCCGACCAGGTAGGTCAGCCGCTCGACCCGCAGGCTGATCCGTTCGCCGGTCAGCCGCTTGAGCAGGAGCACCGCCACCCGCCCGCCGTCGAGCGGCGGGAAAGGCAGGATGTTGACCAGGGCCAGGTTGGCCGACAAGATCCCGGCCAGGTAGAGCGTGAAGATCGGGCCAAGCTGCCAGAACACATCGCCGACCTGGCTGGCGATCCCGATGGGACCGGCGACGGGCGGCGCCTCGGTTGGGTGGTTGACGATGGAGCTGCCCAGCTGTCCCAGCCCATTGAGAATGAGCGACAGCGCCTGTCCGGTGCGGGTAGCCGCGATGCCCGCTGCGTCGATCGGGGATCGCTGGAAATAGTGCCCCGTGGCCGCGCTGCCGAAGGTGATCCCGAGGGCACCCTGGCCGCCGACCACTTGCGCCGGGGGCCGCAGGGTGGCAACGACCGTCTGGGCGGTCCCATCGGCCCGCACGATCCCCAGTCCCACGGTCTGGCCCGCGTGTGCCCGCAGGATCGACCCCGGGGCACCGGTCGCGTCGCCGAACGCGTCGAACGGCTGGCCGTCGAACGAGACGATCCGATCGCCCACCACGATGCCCGCGACCATGGCCGGCGAGTTCGCCTGGACAGCACGAACGGTGAGGTTGAGCGTCGGGTTGGCCAGCCAGGCGATGGCGAAGAAGATCGCGAACGAGAGCAGCACGTTCATCGCCACACCCGCCACCAGGATGATCAACTTGACCGGCAGGCTGGCTCGCACAAATGAACGCGGATCGTCGGAGTCACCGTCTTCGCCTTCGAGCCGGACGAAGCCCCCGATCGGCAGCCAGTTGAGCGTCCACAGCGTCTCGCCACCCGAGCGCAGCACCCGCGCCCGGGGCGGGAAGCCGATGCCGAACTCGAGGACGCGGACGCGGGCCAGGCGAGCCGTCAGGAAGTGCCCCAGCTCGTGGATGACGACCAGCGCGCCGAGCATGACGATGAAGATGACGATCGTGATGGCGGACTGCACGACGGCGAGCATCAGGCCGGCCCGCCGGTCCGATAGACCGCCTGTACCTCGGCCTCAAGCGCGAGCAGCTCCGCGACGTCCGGTTGCTGATCCGGTCCCGGTCCGAAGCGGTCCACGGCATCCTCCAGGGTCCGGGCGATGCCCGGGAAGTCGAGTGAACCGGCCAGAAACCGGCCGACGGCCACCTCGTCTGCGGCAATGAGCGCGGCCGTCGCGCGCGACCCGATCCGGCCCGCCTCACGAGCGATCCGCAGGGCGGGAAAACGGGTCTCATCAGGCGGTGCGAAGTCGAGCCGTCCGATGGTGGCCAGATCCGGAGCTGGCGCGGCTGACGGTTGCCGGGTGGGGTAGGTCACGGCGTATTGAATGGGCAGGCGCATGTCCGGGTTGCCGAGCTGGGCCTTGAGCGAACCGTCGACGAACTGGACGGCGGAGTGGATGATGCCCTGCGGGTGGATGACCACGTCGATCACGTCGTAGCCGACATCGTACAGCCAGTGCGCCTCGATGACCTCCAGCCCCTTGTTGGCCAGGGTAGCCGAGTCGATGCTGATCTTGGCACCCATCGACCAGATCGGATGGCGCAGCGCACGCTCCGGCGTGACCACCTCGAGCTCGGCGGCGCTGGTCTCGCGGAACGGCCCGCCCGAACCCGTCAGGATGAGCCGGGCTACGTCGGCCATCCGTTCGCCGACCAGGCATTGCCAGAGGGCGGAGTGTTCCGAGTCGATGGGCCGCAACCAGGCCAGCGCACTGGCCATGGGATCGCCCGGACGGACGGCGGCCACGGTCGCAGCCAGGGCACGCGCCGCAGGCATGACCAGGTGTCCGCCCGCCACCAGGGTCTCCTTGTTCGCCGTAGCCACCACCTTGCCCGCGCGCAGCGCCGCCAGGACCGGTCGCAGACTGACCATCCCACCGGTCGCGACGACCACCAGGTCCACGTCCGGATGGGTGGCCAGCGCGACCAGCGCCTCGGGACCCGTCGCGACGCGGACACCCACGGGCAGATCCAGGGTGCGCTCGGCGGCTGGATCGCCAGGCAGCGCCACCAGCGCCGGGTGGAGTCGGCGCGCCTGTGCCTCCAGTACTCGCGCCTGGCTGCCGGTGGCCAGGCAGACCACGCGGACGGCGTCGCCGAGCGCAGCCAGTACCTCGACGGCCTGCCGTCCCACGGACCCAGCCGACCCGAGCAGGGCCACACCCGGCGTACGCCCACCAGCCGTCCACGGGCTCATCGCGGCAGGAAGGCCACGACGTACAGGCTCAGCACGGGCGCGGCGAACAGGAACGAATCGACGCGATCAAGCACGCCGCCATGGCCGGGCAGGAGGCGGCCCGAGTCCTTGGTGCCGGCCGCCCGTTTGAGCATTGACTCGGCCAGATCACCGGCCTGAGCGGCCAGGCCCACGGCCGGACCGAGCAGTACGGCGTGCCAGACCGGCGCACCGAGCGCCCACAGACCGAGCCACATGACAAGGCTGCCGGCGAGCAGACCACCGAACAGCCCGGCGTACGTCTTGGAGGGCGAGAGCTGCTCCAGAAATCGCTCCCGGCCGAACAGGCGACCGACGCGCGCTCCGAAGGTTCGGCCCGCCAGGTAGGCGCCGGTGTCGTAGGCCCAGACAGCCAGGATGAGCAGCAGGACCCAGCCACGCTGCGCACCCAGCGTCGCCAGCGCTGCGCCAGTCGGGAGTGGCGGAGCCTGCAGGCCGATCCGGACGATGAAGCCGAGCATGCCCGCGTAGGTGCCTCCCAGGACCGTGCCCAGCCAGCCGGCGAGGCCTTCCCGAGGATCCGCCCGACCGAAGGCGCCCACGGCGGCGAGGACCATCGCCACGGCCGCAACAAGGGCCGCCGAACCTGCCAGGTCCACCGGCACCGCCGCATCGGCGATGAGCGCCAAGGCGATGGTCACCCCCAACCCGACCAGGACCGGATAGCCCGCGGCCCGCAACAGACGCAGGGCTTCGTACGCGGCCAGGCCGCCCACAAGCAGGACGAGGGCCGTGATCCAGGGGCCGCCCAGCACGACCACGACCAACAGTGGCGGCACGAAGATGGCGGCGCTCCGTGTGCGCTCCGCCATGCCCTCGCCTACCGTCCGTACCGGCGAGTGCGCCTGGCGAACTCGAGCAACGCCTGATCGAACGCGTCCGGCCCAAAGTCCGGCCAGAGCAACGGGCTGAACGAGAGCTCAGCGTAGGCGGACTGCCAGATGAGAAAGTTGCTCAGCCGCTGATCGCCGCCGGTCCGAATGACCAGGTCCGGATCTGGCAGTCCGGCGGTGTACAGCGCGCCACTCACCGTCGCCTCGTCGATCTGGCCGGGCTGGATGCCGCTCGCGGCCAGGGTCCGGAAGGCGTCGACCAACTCAGTGCGACCGGCATAGTTGAAGGCGACGTTGAGCAATAGTCGGTCGCCCTGGATGGTGGCCGCCAGCGCCGCCTCAATCGAACTTCGAGTCTCGCTGGGAAGTTCGTCCAGTCGACCGAGCAGGCGCACCCGGACACCCTGCCGACGCAGCTCGTCCGTTTCGCTCCGGATAGCCGACTCGAGCAGCCCGAACAGGCCGGTCACCTCGTCGTCGGAGCGGGCCCAGTTCTCGCGGCTGAAGGCGTACAGCGTGAGCACGGGCACGGCGCGCCGAACAGCGTGGCGGAGCAGTCCTCGGATGGCCTCCACGCCGGCCATGTGGCCCTCGATCTCCGAACGTCCCCGGGCGCGGGCCCAGCGCCGATTGCCATCCATGATGATCGCCACGTGACGGGGCGACTCGTCGAGGGGCACCAGCCTGTCTGGTTGGCCAACGCTGGCGGTCACCGGCAGGTCGACCTCGGCGGCGTCTGCCGCATGCGCGATCGGTGGGGCGTCGGTAGGTCGGGCCAGCGGCGAACGGGCCACTAGACCTCGAGCACCTCGTGCTCCTTGTGGGTGCCGATCCGGTCCACTTCGCCGACCTCTCGGTCGGTCAGCTTCTGGAGCGCCTCGAGCTCCTTGTGCGCGGCGTCCGTGCCGAGGTCGCCGTCACGCTCTTCTTTCTTGAGCGCATCATTGGCTTCCCGGCGCAGGTTCCGGATTTCGACCCGGGCCTCTTCCATCCGCTTGTGCACGGTCTTGACGATATCGCGTCGACGCTCCTCCGTAAGCGGAGGGATATTGAGCCGGACGACTGCCCCATCGACGGTCGGCATGAGCCCGATGTCACTCTTGAGGATGGCCTTCTCGATCGCGCCCAGGACACCCCGGTCCCAGGGCTGGATGACGATTTGATGCGCCTCTGGCACGCTGATCCCGGCCAGCTGGTTGAGCGGCGTGGGCGTGCCGTAGTACTCGACGACGAGGCGCTCCACGAGCGAGGTGGAGGCGCGGCCGGTGCGCAGTCCCTGGAAGTCGCGCTCCATGGCCTCCACAGCGCGGGCCATCTTCCGTTCGACCGAGACGAGGGTCTCGCTGCTCATTGCCGATTGCCTCCAGAAATGACGGTTCCGACGGCTTCGCCCAGGGCGACTCGGACGATGTTGTCCGGCTCGTGCAGGTCGAATACGACGATCGGCAGGTCATTCTCCATGCACAGCGACACGGCGGCTGCATCCATCACCTTGAGCTGGTCGCGAAGCAGATCCGCGTAGACCAGCTCAGCGTAGCGCCGAGCGCCCGGATGCGTCATCGGGTCCGCATCGTAGACACCGTCCACCTTGGTGGCCTTGAGCAGCACGTCGGCGCCGATCTCGATGGCACGCAGCGCCGCGGCCGAATCGGTCGTGAAGTACGGGTTGCCTGTGCCGGCCACGAAGATCGTCACCCGACCCTTCTCGAGGTGTCGGACCGCACGGCGGCGGATGTATGGCTCGGCCACTTCGTGCATGGCGATCGCGGTCATCACGCGAGTAGGGACGCCGACTTTCTCCAGGGCGTCCTGCAGGGCCAGCCCGTTCATCACGGTCGCCAGCATGCCGATGTAGTCGCCGGTCGCCCGGTCCATGCCCCGGGCCGAGGCCGCCAGGCCGCGGAAGATATTGCCGCCGCCGACCACGATTCCGATTTCGACACCGACCGCCTTCACCCTGGCGATCTGCTCCGCGATCGTTCGACAGAACTCCGGATCGACGCCGTACTGGCGGTCACCCAGGAGCGCCTCGCCGGACAACTTGAGCAGGATCCGGCGGTAGCGCAATCCCGCGGCGTCAGTACCAGTCGAGGCCAGCTCAGGTTCGATCACAGCTCCTCACCGAGCTCGTAGCGAGTGAACCGGCGCACGCGGATGTTCTCGCCGATCGTGGCGATCGCACCGGTCACCAGCTCGCGAACGCTCTGGTCCGTATCGCGGAAGGGCTGCTCGAGGAGGCATACCTCGCGGTACCACTTCTTGAGCTGGCCCTCGACGATCTGGGGTCGGATCCCTTCCGGCTTCTTGGCCGTCGCCTCGTCCGCCAGCAGAACAGAGCGCCTGGCTTCGAGCATCTGCGCCGGGATGTCCGTCACATCCACGAATTCGGCGCGCATGCCGGCCACCTGCATGGCCAGGTCGCGGACCAACTTCTGGAATTGCTCGGTGCGAGCCACGAAGTCCGTCTCGCAGTTGACCTCGATGAGCACGCCGATGCGGCCACCCGTGTGAATGTAGCTGCCGACGATGCCCTCGCGGGCGTCTCGACCGGCCTTCTTGGCCGCTGCGGCCTGGCCTCGCTCGCGGAGCAGCCCAACGGCCGCGTCGACGTCCCCGGCGGTCTCTTCCAGCGCGCGCTTGCAGTCCATGAACCCGGCGCCGGTCCGCTCGCGCAGCTCCTTGACCGCCTGGGCCGAGATGTCCGCCATGCCTGTCCTGTGCTCCTGTTCCGTCTCGTGCGGGCGCTCCGCTGCGCCCGCCCTGCCTGGTTTCGTTTCGGACGGCGCCACACTGCCGCCGCCAGCGGGAATGGTCAGCCGGCCGGCGGGCCGTCGGTCTCTGCCTTCTCGCTCGCCTCTCGGGCAAGCTCGGCGGCGATGTCGTCCGCGGAGGCTTCCGCCACGACTGGCTCAGCGGCGGCCGCCGCCTGGATACCGGCTCGAGCGCCGGGCAACAGATCGTCATCGTCCACGTCGGGTTCGAAGGTGAGCGCAGCGCCACCGGCCAGGGCGGCCACCAGGGCGGACGAGGGCTCGCCCTCCTCCACGTCCGGCTCGGGCATGACGGGTTCGGGTTCGGGTTCGGTCGAGCGTGCCGCGCGTTCGCGCGCGCCCTCGATGGCGGCATCGGCGACCAGCGAACAGAGCAGTCGGATGGCCCGGATCGCGTCGTCGTTGGCCGGAATGACGTAGGTCAGCTCGTCCGGGTCGACGTTCGTGTCGCCCGTTCCGATCAACGGGATCTCAAGCTTGTTGGATTCCGTCACCGCGATCCGCTCGCGATGGGGATCGACGACGAAGATCGCGCCCGGCAGGCGCTTCATCCGGCGGATGCCGCCCAGGTTGGCGGTCAGCTTGGTCAGCTCCTCCTGGAGCTTGGCCGCTTCCTTCTTGCTCATCCGCTCGAAGTCGCCGTTGGCCTGGCGGGCCTCGAGCTGCTCCATGAGCGCGACCCGCTTCTTGATCGTCACAAAGTTGGTGAGCATGCCACCGAGCCAGCGCTTGTTGATCCAGGGCTGACCGGCCCGGGCAGCCTCCTGGGCGACCGGCTCCTGGGCCTGCTTCTTGGTGCCGACGAAGAGGACCTGCTCACCGCGGGCCACGGTGTCCGTGACCGCCGCCAATGCAGCCTCAAGACCCTTGACCGTCTGGGCAAGATCGATGATATGAATGCCGTTGCGCTCGGCGAAGATGTATGGCTTCATCTTCGGATTCCAGCGGCGGGTCTGGTGTCCGAAGTGGACACCCGCCTCGAGCAGCTGGCGCATGGAGACGGTCGGCACGGGCGGGACCTCCTGTTCGGTTCGGACCTCCGCGGACCTCGTCGCCGGGAACTGGACCCGTAGGTCCGGCACCGCCCCGGTCGGAACGGTCACGCGTGTGTGCTCCACCCTGCGGGTGGGCGTTGAACGACCCACGAGGTGCAGGCCGGCCGGGAGTGTAGCACAGGGTTCGTCGGCGACAAGTCGGCGGTGACACGGCAACAGGTCGGCGGCCGACGCGACGGGCAGCTCAGCCGCCGAGCGCGTCGTGATGGTGGCGCACGCGTGGCTGTCCGCCAACCTGGACGGGCGGCTCCACGACGATCAGGTCGAGCCGGACCGGCGCGGCTGGCAGCGCTCGGCCGTCAGGCAGCGTGCCGAGCTCCAGGAGACACCCGATCGCCGCGCGCAGATGGGCCCGCTTGCGGGCATCGAACGTGTCCTCCGGCAGGCCGAAGTCCCGGCGCCCGCGCCAGCGGACCTCGACCAGGACGAACATCCGAGGCGGTCCCGGGTCGAGTGCGGCCAGGTCGATCTCCTTGCGGCCAACCCGGAGTCGCCGAGCGAGGATGGTCCAGCCGGCGGCAGTGAGGCGATCCGCCACGAGCGCTTCCGCGGCATCGCCCAGCCGCTGGGCAACGGTCCGCGAAGAAGTCGGGTCGAGTGTCATCCGGCCAGTCTGCCGCGGACCGCTTACCTGCCACGTAGCTGCGCGTACGCTCCCGCTCAGACGAGCTCGAGGGTAGGCTGCTCGATACCGAGCAGCGCCTCCTGAATCGGGGCGAAGCTGCGCCGGTGGAAGACGGTCACGCCCAGGGCTCGGATGGCCGCGCGATGCTCGGCGGTGTGGTACCCCGCGTTGCGCTCCCAGCCGTAGCCGGGGTGGCGGACGGACAGCCGGGCCATGAGTCGATCGCGGACGACCTTGGCCACGACGGAGGCACAGGCGATCGAGTAGCACAGCGCATCGCCATCGACGATCGCGGTGTAGGGACCGACCGACTCCTCGAAACCGCGGATGCGCAGTCCGTCGACCAGCACGTGGTCGTGTTCGCCCACATGGGCGATGGCCCGGCGCATGGCGAGATGGGTGGCGTGGTAGATGTTGAGCCGGTCGATTTCGTTCACCGACGCCGCCCCGACGCCGACGGCCAGGGCTCGGCGGCGGATGACCACGGCCAATCGCTCGCGCTGCGCGGCCGACAGCGTCTTCGAGTCGCGTACGCCCGGGATGCGCCGGCAGCCCGGCCGCATCACGACTGCCGCGGCGACGACAGGCCCGCAGGTCGGCGCGACACCGACCTCATCGACCCCGACGACGCGGGCTCGACCCTCTTGCCAGTGGACGCGCTCGTGGCGCAGCGTGGGTACGATGGCCGTCATCGCACCGCGCCGCAGATCAGCTCGGGCGGCGTTCGCGCAGGGTGGCGGCCTTGCCCACGCGCTTGCGCAGGAAGTACAGCTGGGCGCGTCGGGCGACACCGTGGCGGACCACTTCGATCTTCTCGATCCGCGGGCTGTTCACCTTGAACGTGCGCTCGACGCCCACCCCGCTGGCGATCCGGCGGACCGTGATCGTGCGCGTGATTCCGCCGCCGCGCAGGCGCATAACCGTGCCCTCGAACACCTGGATCCGCTCGCGGGTGCCCTCGACGACTTTGGCCGACACCTTGACCGTGTCGCCCGAGGCGAGCTGGGGCAGGTCCGTGCGGATCTGGCCCTGGACGATCTCATCGAGCACGTTCACGTGGTTCCTACTTCTCATCAGGCAGTGCGGGACTGTGGGCAGACGTGTGGGATGGGTCGTTGGAGCGACCGACGGCGGAGTATAGCACGCCATGCTTCCTGTTCAGGAACGGCCTCACGGTGCCGACCTCCCCGGTCGGCCGCCGGCTGGCTGCGACCTGGTGTCGACCGGTTCGTCCTCGCCGAACTCGGCCAGCAGCGAGCGCTCGGCCGGACTCAGCGAGCGCTCGGTCAGCAGGTCCGGTCGGCGCAGGCTCGTTCGTCGGAGCGCTTCGCGCAGCCGCCAGGTACGTACCGCGCCATGGTCGCCGCTGACGAGCACCTCGGGAATGCCGAGACCTCGGAATTCGGCTGGTCGTGTGTACTGCGGGTATTCGAGCAGACCATCGGCGAACGACTCTTCCTGGGTGGAGGCGTCATCGATGGCACCGGGCAGAAGGCGCAGGATCGCGTCGATGACGACCAGGGCCGGAAGTTCGCCGCCGCTGAGCACGTAGTCGCCGATCGAGAGCTCGAGGTCCACCAGTGTGCGGATCCGCTCATCGACGCCTTCGTAGCGGGGACACACGAAGATCAGGTGCGGGCCCGTGGCCAGCTCGTGCGCCCGGGCCTGGCGGAACATTTCGCCGACGGGATCGAGCAGGATCACGGTGGAGTCGGGGCGACGGAGCGCGTCGAGGGCAGCCGCCACGGGTTCCGGGCGGAGAACCATTCCGGCGCCGCCGCCGTACGGAGAGTCGTCGACGGAGCGGTGCCGACCGAGCCCCCACTGGCGCAGGTCGTGGATCTGGATCGTGGCCAGGCCGCGCTCCTGGATTCGGCCAGGAATGCTGCCCGAGAGGGGCCCGTCGAGCATCGCCGGAAAGAGCGTGAGGACGTCGATCTGGAGCGTCACAGCAGTCTCCCGCCGAGGTCGTCCGGCAGATCCCCGGTCGAACGCGTCTTGGCGGTTGTTTCAGCCACGGTCCCGCTGTCGGGCAATGCGTCGGCGGGCGCAGGCGGACTGCCTGGCGGCGATTGACCACGCCGGGGACGTGCTGGTCGCGGCGGTTTCGGTGGCCGGATCGGACCCACATCGAGGGCTACCGCATCGACCACGATCTCGCCGCGTCGAGGCGCGAAGATGCGAATGAAGTCGCGCAGCGCCGGCACGTCGAACTCCCCCCGCGGGCCACCTCGAACCACGTACACGTCGTTGTCCGCGACCCGGTACACGTCGGCCACTGTCCCGAGTTCCTCGCCATCGAGTCCGTGCACGGGGACGCCGATGACTTCGTGCCAGTAGACAACGCCCCGGTCCGGTTCCTCCGTCGCGGCGACGTCCGCCTCGAGGTAGGCGCCGCGCAACGTATCGGCGGCGGCCCGGTCGGTCAGCCCGTCGAAGCGCACGCGCCAGCCCGGGCCGTCCGAAATGGCGACCGCATCACGCACGATCAGAGGCGCCTGGTTGCCCTCACGGAACACCGTCAGCCCCGGCGCGAAGCGACGCTCCGGGTGATCGGTCAGGACCTCGACCCGGACTGCCCCGTGCAGACCGTGGACGCCTCGGACGAGGCCGACCACCAGACGCGTGGTGATGGTCAGACGATCTCGAGCGAGACCGGCTCGCCCTCGCGGGCCGCCGTCACCTTGAGCAGCGTCCGGAGCGCCTTGGCGACGCTCCCGTTGCGCCCGATGACCTTGCCCATATCGTCCTCGGCGACGTGCAGCTCGAGCACGACGCCATCGCGATCACGCGTCTCCTCGACCCGGACGGCATCCGGATCGTCGACCAGGGAGCGCGCCACAAATTCAACCAGTTCTTTCGCTGCCATCAGGGCGACCTCTACTTTTCAGCGGGCAGGATGCCCGTACTGCGGAAGAGGCGAGCCACGGTGTCCGAGGGCTGGGCGCCCTGGGCCAGCCAGCGCTTGGCCTTGTCAGCGTCGATCACGACCTCGACCGGATCAGTGCGCGGGTTGTAGTGGCCGATCGTCTCGATCGACCGCCCATCTCGGGCGTTGCGGGAGTCGGCGACGACCACCCGGTAGCTCGGCTGCTTGGTCGCGCCAACGCGCGTGAGACGGATGCGAACGGCCATGGTGCGGGAGACCTCCTGGGTTGGACTATGGGTTGGTGACGGTGAGGACGGAATTGAAGCTGTTGAACGAGTCGCCGGTCACGCCGGCAGCGGCGAAGATGTCGAACGGCGCAAGGTAGGGCTTGACATCGCTGGCATACGACGCGGTGCCGGGCACGTTCGCCAGCGCCGGCTCAACGAGCTTCCGGATTCCAGCGAGATCGACGAACGCGCTGCTGACGTTGCTCGATCCGATCCGATCCATGACCGCCCGATAGCGGGTCTGGTCGGCCAGGGCGGCACCCGGCTTCACGTCGAGTATGGATTTCACGAAGCCGGGTCCCACGCCGATGATCGCCAGGCCGCGCTGCACGGTATAGGACAGCTCGACGCGGCCGCTGATCGGCAGTGACGGAACCGCACCCCCAGACGCGGAGCCGAGCAGACCGGCCAGCTGGGTGGCGTCGCCGAGGTCGATCGTGGTGATCGTCCCATCGCCGTACGGCTCGTCGCGAACGGTCACGCCGCTGGAGCCCCCGGCCAGCGACACGAACGACTTGAGCTGACCGAAGACGACATTCGCCTGGGTGGGATCCGTGGCGTTGATGACGATTCCACCAGATGGCGTGGCGCCGTCCGCAGTAACCACGATGGCCGTATCGCCCATCCAGCCGAACAGCTTGTCGAGCCCACCCAGGAGCCCCGCGGCCTGGTCGAGTTGTTGGACCGCGGCGGCGCGAGCGGGATCCTTGCGCAGCTGGTCGAGACTGGCCTTGATGACTGCTCCAAGATCGTGCGTCTCCAACAGCATGATGGTGGTTGCGGGCAGCTTGCCTGCGACGGTGTCGGCATGGTTGGTGAATTTGGGGGCGCCGGCCACGTGCGGCGCGACGCCACGTGCGATGAGCGCGTCGCCCTCGATCCGGCCGCCAGTCGCCAACCAGGCAGGCAGCTGATCGCCACTCGGCATGCTCGATGCTGCCGGACCGAGCGCAGCCATGATCGCCGGCAGATAGCTCTTGATGTCCATGTACAGGCGACCCGCCTGGTCGCCGCTGATCTGGGCCATGGCGTCGCGGAAAGATTGGCTCGCGCCGAGACCGTTCGCCCCGTTCCGATCGACGGCGGCCTTGACCGAAGGCACGTCACCGACGAGCAGCACGCCGCCTGTCGCAGTCACGGCGTATTGCTGCCCATTTCCCGTGCTGTACTCCGCCAGCGTCACGCTTTTGTACGACTCCTTGGTGGGTGTGCTGCCGGCCACGGACGCGACCCAGGCGACAGCTTTGGCCGGATCCTTCTGGCTGACGACGACCAGGTAGCGCAGGCTCATGGCGTCCCCGCTCAGCGAGCCGCCGAGCTGCGACAGCGCCATGCCGATCTGGCCGCCGAACCAGGGCTTGATCTCCTTGGACCAATCGTGGCCACCATTGCTGCTCTTGGCGACTAGCCGATCGAGGGTCTCATCCAGCTTCTGGCCGAAGATGGATTGGTCGGCGTAGCCCGGAAAATGGGCGAGGAAGCGGG
Source organism: Chloroflexota bacterium (assembly GCA_031370565.1). GTDB lineage: Bacteria > Chloroflexota > Limnocylindria > Limnocylindrales > CSP1-4 > Chersky-267. The sequence goes on along the minus strand of JANMQO010000004.1, from coordinate 54,255 downwards.
CCAGGTTCTGGCGTTGATCGCCGGGCAGGTCCGCCCGGAGCTCCATGTAGATGATGGAATCTGCCGGAGCCCAGGCGGCCGGCGTCGCCGCAGTGGTACTGCCGGTCAGCACGAACAGGCCAGTCGCCGAGAGGGCCACGACGACCACGCCGATGACCGCCGCGATCAGCCAGCGGGTCGGCGAATGTCGGCGGGTGATTGTCGGCTCGGGCATCGCTGCAGGCATCGCCGCCTGCATGGCCGCGGGCAGGGTCTCGCCTTGGAGCGGTGGCTCGGCCGGCAGGTCGCTCGGCGGCTGGTCCGGCGTGGGCATGGACATGGGCTGCTGGTCGTCGGTCATGGTCGGTCCCCTTTCAACGGCGTCCAAGCAGGCCCGCGGCTGCCCGGCGTCCGCCGGAGCCCGAGAACTGCTTCATGAGCTTCTGCATCTCGCCAAACTGCTTTACCAGGCGGTTGACGTCCGTGAGTTCCGTTGCCGAGCCGGTCGCGATCCGGCGTCGGCGCGAAGCGTTGAGAATCGTCGGGTCACGTCGCTCACGCGGCGTCATCGAGCGGATGATGGCCTCCACCCGGCGAAGATCACCGCGGTCGACGGCCGCCTGCGCCTCCTTGGCCATGCCGCCCATGCCGGGCAGCATACCCATGATCTGACCAAGCGGTCCCATTTTCTGGAGCTGCTGCAGCTGGTCCAGGAAGTCGTCCAGGGTAAAGCTACCCTTGCGCAGCTTTTCCTCCATCTTGACCGACTGCTTCTGATCGTATGTTTCCTGGGCACGCTCGACGAGGGTCAGGACGTCGCCCATGCCCAGGATCCGGCCAGCCAGCCGGTCCGGGTGAAACACCTCGAGGGCGTCCGTCTTCTCGCCCGTCCCCAGAAACTTGACGGGCAGGCCGGTCACGGCGCTGATCGACAGGGCCGCGCCTCCCCGGGCATCGCCGTCGATCTTGGTCAGGATGAGGCCGGTCAAGGGCAGGGTGGCGTGGAACGCCGCGGCCACCGCGACGGCCTCCTGGCCGGTCATGGCGTCGACGACGAGCAGCGTCTCGACCGGTTTCAGCGCCGCCGACACGGCCGCAATCTCGGCCATGAGCGCCTCGTCCACGGTCAGTCGCCCCGCGGTGTCGACGATGACCACATCGCGGACCTGGCGACGGGCCGCGTCGATACCGCCGCGCGCGATGTCGACCACCGACGTGCCGACCGGCGCCCGATGGATCGGGATGTCCAGCGCTGTGGCGAGCGTCTCAAGCTGGTCCGCGGCGGCCGGGCGATAGGGATCCGCAGCAACCAGCAGGGGCCGCCGGCCGAGCCGGATGACGTGCCGAGCGAGCTTGGCGCTGCTGGTGGTCTTGCCCGAGCCCTGCAGACCGACGAGCAGCACCACCGCCGGGTTGCCCTGCAGGTGGAACGTCCGCTCGCCAGCCGACAACAGGTTGATCAGCTCTTCATGAACGATGGCCACGACCTGCTGGCCGGCGGTCAGGCTGTCCAGGATCTCCGCGCCGATGGCTCGCTCGCGAACCCTGGTCACGAAGTCCTTGACAACTTTGAAGTTGACGTCCGCTTCAAGCAGGCTCAACCGGATCTCGCGCATCGCCGCGTCCACGTCCGCTTCGCCAATCCGGCCACGACCGGTCAGCTTGCCCAGAGTGGTGCGCAGGCGCTCGCTCAGACTGTCAAACATACGGGTGCGCTGGGCTCCGTTCGGCTCGGCGAGGCGGCGGAATAGGGCCGCTCCGGGTGGCGCGCGAATTCTGACGCGCCGAGGTAGGCGGAGTGTAGCGCATCGTCTATCGCGCAGGGTCGGCGCGCGACCGGGCGAGCGGGCGAGCGGGTGGCCGCCACCCTCTCAGTCGAAGAGAGCCGCGACGAACGCGTCCGGATCGAAGGGCAGGAGATCGCCGACCTGTTCGCCCAGACCGACGAACCGGACGGGTACTCCCAGCGCATGCTCGATGGCGAAGACGATCCCCCCCTTGGCCGTCGAATCGAGCTTGGTCAGCACGATCCCGGTCAGGCCGATGGTCTCGTGGAACGCTCGTGCCTGGGCGAGCCCGTTCTGGCCCGTTGTCGCATCGAGGACGAACAGTGTCTCAGGATGCCCGCCCGGCAGTCGCCGGTCGATGACCCGGCGTACCTTGGCCAATTCGTCCATGAGGTTGACCTTCGTGTGCAAGCGGCCGGCCGTGTCGGCAATGACGAGGTCGATCCGCCGGGCGACGGCCGCGTCGAGCGCGTCGAAGACAACCGCCCCAGGGTCCGCGCCGGGCGCATGCGCGACCACGGAAGCCCCCGAGCGAGTGGCCCAGACCTGGAGTTGCTCGATGGCTGCCGCACGGAATGTGTCCGCGGCCGCGAGCAGGACGGTCTGGCCCTCGTGCCGATAGCGGCTGGCCAGTTTGCCGATCGTCGTCGTCTTGCCCGTGCCGTTGACGCCAACGACAAGGATGACTGCGGGCAGCCCGGGGCCAGCCGGCGTCGGGCGCCAGGCTGGATCGCGCGCGACGAGGAGGGCCGCGAGTTCGGCTCTGACGGCCGCCTCAGGGCCAGCTGGCTCGTGCCGTCGTCTGGCTCGGTCGACGATCTCGATGGCCAGCGTCGCACCGACGTCCCCGGCGATGAGGGTCTCTTCGACGTCCTCCCACGACGGACCCGTCGGTCCCCCGCCAAGCAGGCCGCGCAATCGCGCGACGAAGCCGCTTCGACTCTTCTCGAGGCCGGCGACGAGATCAGCCTTGGGCCCAACGTCATCGGGCGCCGCTTCAGCCTCAGCGCGCAGCGCGCTCGGCACGACCGGCGCCGTCTCGAAGGGCGCCTCGGCAGCGGCCTCCTCCGACGCCCCAAGTTCGGCCGATGCTTCCGCTCTGACCGCGTCGAGAACCGCGTTGTCCCGGGGTCGCCGTCGCCAGAACATGGACCGGCTCCTCAGCCCGCGACGGTGTCGAGCGAGACGGCACCGTGGCGCACACGTTCCGCCACGGCCGTCGCTTCATCCAGCCGGAGGCTGATCACCCGGCTGACCGAGTCTTGCCCGACAGTCACGCCGTAGAGCGCATCGGCAACCTCGATCGTGCCACGGTTGTGGGTGATGACGATGAACTGGGTGGTTGTCGCGAGGCTACGCAGGGCATCGGCAAAGCGGCCCACGTTCGCCTCGTCCAGGGCGGCATCGACCTCGTCGAGGACGCAGAACGGGACGGGCCGGATCTCGAGCATGGCGAACAGCAGGGCGACCGCGGTGAGCGCCCGCTCGCCGCCCGACAGCATCGCCAGGGCCTGCGTCTTCTTGCCCGGTGGCCGGGCCACGATCTCGACACCCGTCGTCGAAAGATCGCTCGGATCGGTCAACTCGAGTCGGGCAAAGCCGCCCCCGAACAACTGCCGGAAGCGCCCATCGAAGGCCGTCTCAAGGGCCCGGAAGGTCGCCTGGAACTGGTCTGCGATCATGGTCGACAGCTCGGCGATGAGGACGCGCGTCTGGGCGATCGCGCTGCGCAGGTCAGCCTGCTGCGTGTCGAGGGAGTCGAGCCGCAGGCGCAAGGCAGCATGCTCCTCGACCGCCCACGGGCTGGCCGCCCCGAACTCGTGAAACCGGCGCCGCAGCGTCGCCAGGCGACCCGGGCCGGCCGGCGGCACATCGGGCGGGGCGGCCTGCCACGCGAGCAGCGCCCGGGTGAGCGCGACGTTGAGGCCCGGTGTCTGTTCGTCGAGCTCGCCAGCCGCCCAGCCCGATTCCGGGATAGGCATCCGTCCCGTCTCGTGCTCCCGTGTGGCCATTCCAACAGGTTCCGTGACCTCCGCGTCGCCGGCAGCTGCGCGCAGAGCACGGACGCCCGCTTCGCCGATGCTTGCCAGCTCGACCAGCACCTGCTCCCGGATGGCATCGAGCCCGAGGCGGGTCTCCAGCTCGGCCACCTCCGCACTCCTGGCCCGCTCCTCCCCCGCTCGCAGCCGTTCACGCGCGGCGGCCTGTGCCGCGTCGGCGATGGACAGCCTCGTGCGATCCGTCGCGTCGACCTCGTGCAGCGCCTCCAGATCGGCTCGGGCTCGCTCCTCGCGAGCGGCAGCGGCGGCCATATCTCGGGTGAGGGTCTCACGCTCGGCGAGCAACCCGGTCTCACGCTCGGCGAGGGCCCGTGCATCCGACTCGGCGCGGACGATCCGTTGCTCATCGTAGGCGGCCGCTGCCGCCGCCCGGGCCAGCAACCCCTCCGCCTGCCGTCGAACCTGGTCGGCCTCGGTCGCCTGCCCCACCAGGCGATCCCGCCGCGCCCGCAGTTCGCTGACGCGCGCCTCCCAGGCGTCGAGGGCAGATGGGTCAGAACGCCGGTTGGCCTGCCCCTCGGTCGGCGCCACGGCCGGCGCCGTCCGCTTGATGGCCGCTGTTTGGAGCCCCGTCAACGCCTCACGAAGACGGGCAACATCGGCCTCGCCGCGCTCCGCCTGGGCCAACTGCCAGGCAGCCTCACGAGCGTCGTTCTCTGCCTCGCGCCCGACGCTTCGCTCGGCCTCCTCTGCAGCGCGACGAACCGCCGCGGCCCGGCTTTCCGCAGTTCGCGCCGTTTCGAGCGCGGCTCGTGCCCTGGCCGCTTCCTCGGTGCCGGCCCGGGCGGCCTGCTCGGCTGCCGTGAGATCGGTCTGAAAGCGCGCCAACTCAAGTTGCAATCGCTCCAGTTCTGCACGCCGCTCCAGCGGCGTATCGCCCTTGCCGAGGGCAATCCATAGCGGGGTACCGACGGCCGAGCCATCCCGACTGACCACCAGCCAGCCGTCCGGAATGGCGGCCTGGAGTGCGACGAGGGCGTCCACGTCGGGGACCCAGCCGGCACGCGCGAGTACCTGACCGGCGGCTCCCAGGGGATCGAGCCGGATGGCATCGGCCAGCAGACCGCCACCGGCGAGTGACAGCCGTCCTCGAAACGCATCGGGTCCGACGCCTCCAGCGATGGCGGCAGCCCCGGACGATGGCCGTTCGGTGCCGGCCAGCACGACCATGCCACGCTCGCCGGCCAGTTCAGCAACGGCCTCCCGTCCCACCAGGTACGCCCGGGCGACCTCGCCCAGTGCCGCCTCGACCGCCGCTCGAAAGGTTGGCTCCACCTGGAGGCCCTCGTCCACTCGGCGACCGCCCACCCGCCGGGCCGCCCGCGCGATCCCGCGCGTCTCCTCTTCGGCGAACCGCGCCCGGACGTGCTCGACGCGCGCCCGCACGCCGGCCGTCCTCGAACTCAAGTCGGCCACCCGCTCCGCGGCAGCCCGCCGTGATCCTTCGGCGGTTTCCGCGACCGTGCGCGCCGCCTCCCGCTCCGCCCCAACGATGCGCTCGGTCTCAACCGCCGTCAGCTGGCTGGCTCGGGCCGCAGCCAGGCGTTCCGCCAGGGATGCATGTCGCTGGGCCGACACCTCAGCTCGGCGTCGCTCGTCTGCGGTCCGGCGCTCGACCTCGATCAGCCGTCGCCGGGCGGCCTCGAGCTCTGCCTCTCGGGCGGCTTCGGCCCGCCGCATCGCGACCAGCTCGTCGCCGTGTGCCTGGTGGGCCGTCCGCAGTGCACGGAGTTCCTCGAGCGCCTCGGCCAGAGAGCGATCCGCTGCTTGTACGTCAGCGTCGAGCCCAGCGTCCCGACCCGGCAGCGGGGCGGCCAACTCGCGCTGACGCAGCGCAAGATCCGTTTCGGCCGCCGCGCGCTCATCGTCCAGGCGGGCCCGGTCCCGCCCGACCGCCGCCAGATCGCTGTTGAGCCGAGCCTCGCGCAGTTGCAGCGCCGTGAGAGCCGCGCGAGCCGTCTCGTGGCCCTCCCGCCCAACCCGCTCCAGCGCTCCGCGAGCGGCCATCGCCGCCGAGATGGAGGCCGCCGCACCCTCCGCCTCAATGAGCGCAGCCATGAACCGCTCGACGTCCGTCCGGCTGTGGACCAGCCGATCCGCCGCTGCGTCGTGCCGAGCCGCAGCCTCGTGCCAGCGGGCGTGCGCCGCGCCGACCAGCGCGGTCGCCAGCTCGTCGCCAACCGAGACTCGGGCCAGCTGCTGCTCCGCCTGAGCGGCCAGGCGCCGGGCCTGCGGGCGCAGCTCGGCCAGGATGTCCTCCACCCGGGCAAGGTTCAGTTCGGCTTCGAGCAGCTGCTCCTCTGCCTTGCGTCGACGACGCTCGTGGCGTCGAACACCGGCTACCTCTTCGAACAGGGGGCGGCGCTCCTCGGGCCGCAGCGCGAGCGCCTGGTCGACCATGCCCTGGCCGATGAACAGGAACGCGTTGTCGGCCAGATGGGCCGCGTCGAGCAGGTCGACGAGATCTCGCAGGCGGACCCGCTGGCGGTTCAGCAGGTACTCGTTCTCACCCGACCGATACAGTCGGCGGCCAAGTTCCACGACGCTGAAGGCAACCGGCAGCAGCCCGTCGGTATTGTCGAAGACGAGGCTGACATCGGCCATACCCAGCGCCGCGCGGCGCTCTGACCCGGCGAAGATCACGTCCTCGCTCTTTCGACTGCGCAAGGCACGGCCCTGCTCGCCGAGGGCCCAGCGCAGGGCGTCAGCGAGGTTGCTCTTGCCCGAACCGTTCGGTCCGACGACGGCACTGATCCCGGGGCCGAACTCGAGCACCGTGCGCTCGGCGAACGACTTGAAGCCTTGCAGGCGCAGGGCCAGCAATCGGGCTGGCGCGGTCAACTGGCCGTGGCCCGTTCGTCATGGTCATCCCCGGGAGCATCCGCAGGGGAGCCTCCGGTGGCATCCGCCGACGATCCGATCCAGGCCTTGGCCCGGACCACCGGCAAGGCCGACTCCGCTGCCGCCAGTTCAGCCACCTTCTGGGAGCGGCCCTCGCCGCTGCCCACGACGCGCCCCGCCACTGACACGTCGACTCGGAACACCTTTTCATGATCAGGACCGGTCGCCTCGACGAGCTGGTAGATCGGCCGCTCGCCGTTGACCCGCTGGGTCAACTCCTGGAGCCGACTCTTGGCGCTCTTGAGGCTGGCCGTCGGCGAATCGGTCGACAGCTCGTTGGCCGCCAGGGTGAGCAGCCAGTCGCGGACGGCCTCATAGCCCAGATCGACGTAGATGGCGCCGGCCACCGCTTCGAAGGCGGAGGCGAGCAGCGAGGTTCGAGTCCGCCCGTCTCGGCGTGACTCCCCTTCGCCCAACTGGAGGAACTGGCCCAGCTCGATCCGACGAGCCAGTCCAGCCAGTCCCTGGGCACTGACGATGATCGCTCGACGAGCCGAGAGCACGCCTTCGTCATCGAGGGCGCGCCGCCGATAGAGGTCCTCGGAGATGACCAGTGAGAGGACCGCGTCGCCCAGAAACTCGAGACGCTCGTTGTGGCCGGCGACGGCCCCGCGGTGTTCGTGGAGGTAGCTGCTGTGGGTCAGCGCCTGTCCGAGCAGCGCGAGGTCACGGATCGGCAACCCGAGGCGCGCGACGAATTCGTCGACAAGCACCGTCGGGCGCGGCTGGGCGGCCTTGCTAGGAGGCGTGCTCGTCGATGTAGTCGGCGGCATCCTGAACAGTTCGAATCTGCTCCGCGTCCTCGTCGCTGATCTCCGTCCCGAACTCTTCTTCGAGGCTCATGATCAACTCGACGAGATCGAGCGAGTCAGCATTGAGATCGTCGACGAACGACGCCTCCGGCTTGACGTCTTCTTCGTCGACGCCGAGCTGCTCGATGACGATCTTCTTGAGGCGCTCGTAGGTAGTGGCCACTGACTCCCTCCTCGGAGAGTGCAATCCCCGGTCAGACGCCGGGATGGTTCTCTGTGGAGCGGACGGCCGGCGCATCCGGCTCGATGACCCTCTCCCGTGCAATGCGTCCGAGCACGCCGTTCATGAGACGTCGCGTTGGGTCGCCACTGTAGATTCGAGCGAGTTCGACCCATTCGGCGATCGCCACTCGGGCCGGCGTCGTCGCGGAGTGTAGCACCTCGCCGAGGGCGCAACGCAGCAGCGCACGATCCATCCGGGCCAGCCCGACGACCGGGTATTGCGGGGCAGTCCGGCCGATCACCAGGTCGATCGAGTCGCGTCGCTCGACCACGGCCGCGACCAGACTGCGCGAAAACGTCGCGGTCTCCGCGTCACCTTCCGTCTCGGCCAGGTGACGCTCGAGGACCGTCCCGGCGGTGCGCTGGCCGAACTCCGCTTCGAACACAGACGCGAGCGCCAGACGACGTGCCGCGCGATGGGCTCGGATGAGGTCGCGCTGCTGCTGGCCCGTTCGCTCCGCCACGCCCAACGGCCGTGTCACTCGGCGACCGCCACGGTTGACAGCGCATCGGTCGCCGGTGAGGCCGCGGCGGACGGCTCCGTCCGGAACGCCTCGACGATCAGATCAGGCAGCCTGGCCCGGGCCGAAGCGGCACCCACCCCGATGGCATAGCCGATCATCCGGCGTTTGGCCCGGCCGTGGGTGATGATCACGGTGCCCCGAACCCCGAGCAATGGCGAGCCGCCGATTTTCTCGTAGTCGAAGATCGTCCGGATGCGGTCGAGGCCCGGCTTCATCAGGGCGTAGGCCAGCGGTCCGCGGGGCGGCCGCCGGAACTCCGCCCGGAGCAGATCGAAGATGAACGTCGACAGCCCCTCGAAAAACTTGACCACGACATTGCCCACCACGGCGTCACACACGACCACGTCAGCCAGGTCCCGGACCAGGTCCTTGCCTTCGACATTGCCCACGAAGTTGAGCTGGGATGCGTCGAGCAGGGCACTGGCCGCCGTGATCCGGGCGTCACCCTTGCCCCGTTCCTCGCCGATCGAGAGCAGCGCAACCCGCGGCCGGGCCAGCCCGAGCACCCGCTCGGCGAAGAGCGCGCCCATAGCCGCGTACTGGGCCAGGTTCTCCGGCGTGGAATCGGGATTCGCCCCGATGTCGAGCAGGACGAACGGTCGGCCTTCACGCTGCATCTGAATGGCCAGCGCCGGCCGATCCACGCCGGGCAAGCGCCCCAGCCGGAGCACGCCGGCCGCCATGCCCGCACCCGTGTGACCCGCGGTCACCACCGCGTCGGCCGCCCCCCGCCGGACGAGATCCGTGGCGACCAGGATCGAGGCATCCTTCTTCTCGCGCAGCGCCTGGGCCGGGTGGTCAGTCATCTCGATGACCTGGCTGGCGTGCACCACGGAGACATTGACCCTGGGCAGACCCGGTCCGGCAATCGTCCGAATCCGCTCCTCGTCGCCGACCAGGATGAGATCGTCTTCGGGGTGTGCCCGGGCGTAATCCAGCGCGCCAGGGACGACCTCGCTGACCCCATGGTCACCGCCCATTGCGTCGACCGCGACGCGTATCCGAGCCTGCCCCGATGGGTCGCGGAGAGCGCTCACGTCCACCGGATCAGGAAGCCGACTCGCCCGTCTTCGTGTCCAGCTCGAGCACCTGCCGACCGCCGTAGTAGCCACAGTTCGGGCAGGCGTGATGGGGTTGTTTGGATTCGTGGCAGTGCGGACATGCCTCGAGCTTGGGCAGCGTCAGGGCGAGGTGGCTCCGGCGCTCGCCCTGGCGGGCGTGTGACACCCGTCGCTTGGGAACTCCCATGGTTGCTTGTGGCTCCTCTCGACTCCGGATCCCGGCGGCACAGCCGCAGGACCGTTGATCATCAGCGTGGGCGAGCTGGCCCCGGATCACGCCGTCGCGATCGAAGGTGGGGCCGACGGACAAGTTTACCGGGAATCGGTGTCTCCGTCGACCTGGAAGCCCCGAAGCGCCTCCAGGCGCGGGTCGATCGGCTCGTCGGGATGCTCATGGGGACCGCTGGCCAGCTCGACCCCGCAGTCCTGGCACAGGCCCGGGCAGTCCGTACGACACAGGGGGGCGATCGGACTGGCCAGCACGATCGCCTCGCGGATGAACGGCTCAAGCATGATCTCGTGATGGCCGGTCAGTCGAGCCACCTCCGGGTCGCCCGCCGGATCGATGACAGCGCCGGTCAACAGGTCGATGCTGGGTAGTGCCTCTTCGCGAATCTCAGCATCCAGGTCGATCAAGACCTGACGCAAGCAGCGGCTGCATGACTCAGCAAGCGCCGTGTGCACGTCGCCGATGACCAGCAATCCACGGCTGGTCCGGGTCAATCGGAACCGCGCCTGGACCGGTAGCGCCAAGCTGCTGTCGGGACCAAGTTCGAGGGGCAGATCCGCGAAGGCATAGTCGCGATCCGAACCGGCCGGTTCGGCCAACAGGGCGGCGACGTTGATCGTGAGCTCGTGTCGGGTGGCGGATTGGCTCACGTGCGCCCGGGCCGAACGGTACGGTCCTCCTGGAGCTCCTCGTCGTCCCACTCGTCGCCGTCGGGATCAGCGGCAGCGTCGGCGGCAAGGGAGTCAGCCTGGCGGCGTTCGTCAAGCAGGGCGATCCCCTTCTTGATGCTGTGCAGTGTCTGGACCACCTCGCCCTCGAGCCCGATCAGGACAGATGCGGCGTACTCGTCGGCCCCTCGCCGGACCTCGGCCGATTCGGCCACGGCCGTGGCGACGATGCGCCGGCTCTCCTCTTCAGCGGCGGCGGTCAGGCCGCGCTCCTCGATGAGGAAGGCGGCCTGCTCCTGGGCCCGGGCGACGGTCCGTTCGGCCTCCTCCTGGGCTTTCTCGATGATCCGCTCGCCCTCGGCGTTGATCCGTTTGGCTGCCCGGATCTCCTCCGGAATGGCCGCCCGAAGTTCGTCGATCAGGTCGAAGGCGGCATCCTTGTCGATGACGACGTTGCTCGTCATGGGCAGCTTCTTGCCGCTCGCAATCACCGTCTGCAGACGGGTGACGAGGAAGATGATGTCGATGGGACGAGCCCTCCTCGGTTGGCGGGTCGACGCGTCAGGCGCCCGGTCGCGGTGCGATTATGGCACCCGCCACCGTGGGCGTCAGGTCCCTCGCGTGAGCAGCAGGGCCGCCGCTGCCGGCGGGGGCACCATGCGCGACACATCGCCGCCGAATCGAGCGATCTCCTTGACCAGGCTCGAGCTCACATAGCCGTGTTCGAGTGAGGTCATGAAGAAGACCGTGTCGACGTCGGGGGCGAGGATCGCGTTGTTGTGGGCCAGCTGCATCTCCGTCTCAAAATCGGACACGGCACGCAGGCCCCGGACGAGAAAGCCAGCCCCGACCGACCGGCAGAATTCCACCGCCAAGCCATCGAACGAGCGGACGTCGACCCGCTCGACGAGCCCCGGCGCGACGGCCGCGATCGATTCGCGAATGAGCTCGACACGGTCGGCCGTGTCGAGCAGGGGTTCCTTGCGGGGGTTCTCGAGCACCGCCAGGATCACTCGATCGAAGACCGCAGCGGCTCGACCAACCACGTCGAGGTGCCCATTCGTGATCGGATCAAACGACCCGGGGTAGACCGCGAGGCGCATCAGTCCTCCCGCCGATAGAAGGTCAGGCCGGTCTCGCCGAAGCGCCGGTCTCGCTCGGATGCTAGCAGGCCGATGGCCGCCGCCGGGCGATCACGCCAGAAATGCTTCGCGATCACCCATGCCCCCGGCGCCAGAAGTCGACCGTCGCGGTCGTTGCCCAGCGCCTCGAGCAGGCGGGTCAGCAGTGCCGAGTCGGCGTACGGCGGGTCGACGATGACCAGCGAGAACGGTCCGTCGGCGCCTGGGCCCGAGCCGGCCAGGTAGCGCGAGGCCTCCGCCTCGACGAGTCGGGCCCGCGGGCCGGCCAGATTGGCCCGGCCCAGGTTCTCGCGGATGACCGCGACGGCGTCCGAATCACGCTCCACGAAGACCGCTCGGGCCGCCCCTCGAGACAGCGCCTCGATCCCGGCCGCCCCGCTGCCGGCGCACAGGTCGAGCACGACCGCGTCCCGCAGGGCCGGTTCCAGGATGGCGAACAGGGTCTGTTTCACGCGATCACCAAGCGGTCGCGTCCCCTCACCTGGCGCGGCCAGCCGCACGCCGCGGGCCGACCCGGCAATGACCCGGCCGGCCGCGCCCGCCAGACCGCTCATGTGCCGCTGGCCGGGTCGGCCGCCGCGATGCCCTCGAGCCAACCGGCGGTCAGTTCGTGGCGGAGGGCGGCCAGTTCCAACCCGGGCAGCTCACCGGACTCGTCGAGGAGCGCCTCAGCGTGGCGACGAGCAGCACCAGCCAGCACCCGATGATCCTGCCGCTGCAGCGAGGCCACACGCAGCCGCGGCAGGCCGCTCTGCACCAGACCGAGCACGTCACCCTCGCGCCGCAGCTCGAAGTCCGCTTCGGCCAGGGCAAACCCGTCGCGCAGCTCCCTGACCGCGTTGAGCCTGGCCAGCGCAGTCGGGTCGTCCGTGTCGGATACGAGGACACAAAACGACTCTGTCGAGCCGCGGCCCACCCGACCGCGCAGCTGGTGGAGCTGGGCCAGACCGAAACGATCGGCACCCAGCACGATCATGAGGGTCGCTTCGGGGACATCGACGCCGACCTCGACGACCGTGGTCCCGACCAGCACGTCAAGCTCGCCGTCGCGGAACCGGCCCATCTCGTCGTCACGAACGGCCGCCTTCAGGCGACCGTGGACCAGGCCCACCCGGAGCGGGGCGAGCTTGATCCGCAGTCGCGCCGCCTCCGTCTCGGCGGCGATCGCGCCTTCATCGTCGGACGCCTCGATGAGCGGCACGACCACGAACGTCCGGTGCCCCGCCGCAGCCTCCTCGCGGACGCGCGCCCACGTGCCGGCCAGATCGTCGGACCGCTTGAGGCCCGTCCGGATCGCCAGACGACCGGCCGGCGGCGTGCGCAGATCGGTGACGTCCAGATCTGCATAGAGCACCTGGCCGAGCGTCCTGGGGATCGGCGTCGCCGTCATCAGCAGGACATGGGGCAGGGAACGCACTGCGCCGTCCTCGACTGGGTCGACACCGACGAGCGGGACCCGCGGACCGCCTGTCTTGGCCTCCAGCAGCCCGCGCTGCTCGACCCCGAAACGATGCTGCTCGTCGATGACGACCAGGCCGAGGTCCGCGAAGCGAACGCGTGGTTGGAGCAAGGCGTGCGTGCCGACCACCACCGGCGCTCGACCGTCGGCGATGACCGCGAGTGACTGACGGGTGCCGACGGCGCTCAGCGAGCCCGTCAGCAGGGCGACCGGGATGCCCAGCGGCTCGAGCAGCTGCCCGAGCGTCCGGGCATGCTGCCGGGCAAGCAGATCGGTGGGTGCCAGGACAACTCCCTGGCGACCTGCGCTGGCAGCGAGGGCCAGGGCATGCGCGGCCACGGCGGTCTTGCCCGAACCAACGTCCCCCTGGAGCAGCCGGAGCATGGGCTCGGGGCGCGCGAGATCCGTTCGGATGGCGCTCATGGCGTCGAGTTGGTCGACCGTCAGGCTGATCTCCCGACCGACCTGCTGGCTGAGCACCGCACGGAGCACCGTCCGCACCTCGAGGTCGCGCAGGTTGTCGACGATCACCGGCGTGGCCCGACTGCGGCCACGCTGACGGCGTCGGGCCACCATGCCAAGTTGCAGCGCGAACAGCTCGTCGAAGGCGAGCCGTCGGAGCGCGTGGGCCATGCCCGTCGGATCGTCTGGGTAGTGCGCATGCTCGATGGCTCGCTCGATCCCGACCAGCCCTTCCTCGGCCCGGATGGTGCCCGGCAGGTACTCCGGATAGGCACGGCCGGCCCGATCGATCGCCTCGCGAATGGCCAGCCGCAGGCGAGGCGCCACGAGCCCGCTGGTCAGTCGGTAGATGGGCACGATCCGGCCGGCATGGAGGAGGTCCCCATGGCCGTCCTCGGGCTGGAACTCTGGGTCGTCGAACTGGACCGCGAACCCGCGCGTTCGGAGTCGGCCGCTCAGCACCAAGCGGTCCCCGGGCTTGATCCGTCGTTCGATGTAGCGCCGGCCGAACCAGACGGCCTCGGCGGTGCCGGTACCGTCCTCCACGCTCGCCACCGTCTTCTGGAGGCGCCGGCGGAACGTCTGCTCCACACGGATGGAGGTCACCGTGACCCGAGCGCTGACCTGCTCCCCATCGGCAACCTCGTGCAGCGCGGCGATCGTACGCATCTCACGCCGGTCGTCATAGCGCCGAGGCAGGTGGAACAGTAGATCCCGGACGACCGCAATCCCCAGCCGCGGACCGATCCGGCGCAGGGTCGCAGCGCCACTGAGCCCGCTGGCCCCGATCGGCGTGGTGAGCAGTTCGATCGGGTCGGTCGGTGGGGCGGGCGGACGCGGGGTGGCTGGACGGGTGCGCCCGACGCCAGGGGGTCGGCGGACAGCGGCAGAGCGCACGCTATTCCGCAGAAATCAGGTACCGATAGTGGGGCTGTCCGCCATCGCGAAGCTCCACCTCGACCGTGGGCCGGGCCAGGCCGATCTGGCGGGCCAGCGCCCGTCCCTCCGGCGGCTCGACGTCCTGGCCGTGAAACAGGCTGATCAGCTCGGCACCCGCCGGGAAGGTGGCCACCGCCTGTAGCACCGCCTTCGTCAGGTCGTCGTCAACGGCCACCAAGCCATCGTCGGGATCGAGCACGATCGTCTGGCCCTGCCGCACGGCCTGCCCGCTCACCATCGCGTCACGCACGGCATTGCTGACCTGCAGGGTCGCCAGACCGTGGCCGCGCGCGGCCATGCTGACCGCGTTCGCCTCGGGTGTGACCGCTGGATCCAGGGCCAACACGGCAGCGAACCCCTCGGCCGCGTTCCTGGTCGGCACGACGTGGACCGGCCGGGCGACCAGCCTGGCCGCCTGACGTGCGGCCAGCACGACGTTCGGGTTGTTCGGCAGCAGCAGTATCTCGTCCGCATCGACCGCCTGGATGGCCGTGACGAGCTCGCCCGTGCTGGGATTCGCTGCCTGACCTCCGCGCACCACCGCCGACACACCCAGCTCATGGAAGATCTCGGCTAGGCCGTCGCCCGCCACCACCGCGACGATGCCGAGCGCGGCTCGGGAACCGTTCGGTCCGGTCGGCTGGGACGTCGTCCGGGCGACGCTCTTGTCCTGCTGCCCCAACGGGTCCTGCCGGGCAGTCGGCCGGTCATGGTCCATGAAGGCGTCGGCCCGGCGCTCGCGAACATCGCGGGCCTGACCATCGAGGTTCTCGATGCTGGTCCGGCTGACGGTCCCCATGGTCAGCCCCAGGCCGATGACTTCGTCGGGCTCGGCGCTGTGGATATGCACCCTCACGGCCCGCTCGTCCCCAGCCACCACGACCGACTCGCCCAGCGCTTCAAGACGACGGCGCAGCTCGGTCAGGTCAAGACTGCCACCGGGCTGCGGTTGGAGCAGGAACATCGTTTCGAAACCGAAGTCGTCCGCGGCGTGCCCGTCACGTTCGCCGTGGCCGACCCGGCAGCCGTGCCCGGTCCGTGGCCCCACGCCGGGCCCCTGCCTGACGCCGCGTGCGACTGGCGCACCGGCCGGACCCACTCGTCGAAGTCGCGGCGCGCTGGGCCGGGCACCGGTCACCCACTGGAGGGCTCCCTCGAACAAGCGGAACAAACCCTGGCCGCCGGCATCGACCACGCCCGCCTCGCGCAGGGCGGACAGGAGCGTGGGAGTGCGGGTGACGGCCTGGGCGGCAGCATCAACCACGGCCGCCAGCACGAACTCCAGGCTGCCCTCCATCTCCGCTGCGGCACGGGCAGCGTCGGCGGCCTCCCGGACCACCGTCAGGATCGTGCCCTCGACAGGCTGTTTCACTGCGGCGTAGGCACCGTCCGAGCCAAGCCGGAGGCAGCGTGCCAGGTCCAGGCCATCGAACCGTCGCTTCGTCGTCAGGCCCCGGGCCATGCCGCCCAGGATCTGCGACGTGATCACGCCGGAGTTGCCCCGGGCGCCCATCAGCGCGCCGAAGGCGATAGCGGCGGCAATTCGATCCGCCGGCGCCCCAGCCACCCCTTCGGCCTCCTCGAGGGCGAGCCGGACGGTGGCCAACATATTCGAGCCGGTATCGCCGTCAGGCACCGGGAAGACGTTCAGCTCGTTGATTTCCTCGACGTGGAGCTCGACATTGATCACGGACGCCCGGAAGGCCGCCAGCAGGCCCGCGCCATCGCAACTGCGCTGGACCGCCCGTGGCCGACGCGGGACGACTCGGTCCGCCTCACCGGTCGAATGTTCCAACATGCGGGCGGTTGCCTCCGTGGTCCGATCAGACGACCGCCGACTCGGGCGCCTGATGCCCCGATTGCCGGGGCCGCGGGAGCGATGTGCTATCGTACCGCCTGCCCGACCGCATTGCGAGTTCGCGCCCCGTGACCCGAACCCCCAGCAGAGGACCGAGATGGCCCGTGCATGCGCCGTATGCGGCAAGCAATCGATGGGTGGCTACAACCCCCAGTCGTCAGGGATGAACCGCGTTCGCGCCCATCGCCGCCTCCAGCCCAACCTGCAGCCGCTCATCGTCACCACGGCGACCGGTGAGGCGAAGAAGCAACGGGTCTGCACGCGCTGCCGACGCACGATCTCCAAGGGCAGTCGCTAGTCAGCGGCTGAGCAGGCCCGCTGCGGCGCGCCACAGGCCAGCCAGAGCCGCCAGCCAGGGCACCAGGTAGAGCGGCGTGCTGGCGCCGCCCAGCGCCCCGGTCCGCGCCAGCCAGGCCGCCCCGATCGCGCCGAGGAGCGCCAACAGCAGGCCCTGCGCGACCACCGTCCAGCGCACCCGCCGACCGAGCCGACGGATGCCGTCACTGTCGCCCGCCTCGGCCGCCTCGACCCGGGCCTCGAGCTCCGGGTCCGCCGCATCGTCGATCACCCGGCGGAACCAACCCGGGGCGTGCGCGATCAACCAGTACGCCGCGCTCGCATAGGCGATCCCGGCCAGCACGTCGACCACGTAGTGATCGGCGAGGTAGACGACCGACAGCCAGACGCACAGCGCGTAGGCCAGCATGACCCAACCCACCCGTCCGAATGTCCGACGGGCGAACAGGAAGGCCAGAAACGGGAACCCGGCATGGAGCGACGGAAACGCCGCGACCTGGTTGGGGTTGATGTCGTAGATCGCGTAGCTGTAGAGGTAGTGACCCTCGAACCCGAAGGCCTGGGCCAACTGGTTGAAGCCCAGCTCCTTGAGGTACACGATCGCCGGTCGGCCATCTGGGCCAGGCAGAAATCCGTGTTCGGCCGCCCACCACGGTGGCGCCACCGGGACCAGCAGGAAGGTCACAAAACCGGCCATGGACAGCAGGATGAGCGCAGCCACGTAGTCGTAGTAGACGCGCCGCCGGCGGAGCCACAGGAAGAACCCGACGGCCAGCGGCAACGGGAAATGCAGGAAGTAGAAGATCGTCGCGACCGAGGCGATGACATCTATGCCCGTCGCTGGGTGGAATGCGCGCTGGAGGACTTCGGTCGGCAGGCTGCCGCCGAACAGTGCGCGTTCGATGGCGATGATGTCCGTGACATGCACGCTCAGGCCGAAGTTGTCGGCGTAGCCGCGCATCAACTCGTAGGCGAAGAACAGGCCGATGAACGGGATCCAGTCACGCACGAAGAGACGCCCCCGACCGAGCATGACCGCCGCCAGACCCAGCGCCACGAGCAGCACGTCCGGCGTGATCGACACGCCGCGCACCAGCATGAGCACCGTCAGCACCGCGATGTAGCCGCCGACGGCGAGCAGCAGCAGCCGATCGTTGCGGCGGGCCAATCCGTGGGGCGCCGTGCCGGGCGACGACGACGACGGCGAACCAGCGGCCGTGTCGGCGTCCGCGTCCGTGGTCGTCGAAGGCCGGGTCGGACTACTCGCCTCGGTTGGGCGGAAGGGCAACTCGTCGCTCATCCGGTGTGAGGACCGGCCGCCCTGTCGCCGACGCCCGTGCCGTTACCCGCGCCTTGGCCGGCCGTCGCCACGCCGTAGGACGCCCGCCACGCGTCGGCCTCGACACGAGCTGACTGGCGCGCCTCGGCGTAGCGATCGAGGGCGAGCGCCTCGACCATCCGGGGAACCAGCAACTCGTAGCTCCTGACGCCATCCGGGTTCATCTGGCCATCCGACCGGAGCATGATCACCGGAATGCCGCCCGCCTCGATGATGGCTTGCAACCGCAGCGCGACGTGCTTGGGCAGGCTGGCCACGCTGCGCCACTCGTCGCGCGGGATGGGCGGCTTGCCG
Source organism: Chloroflexota bacterium (assembly GCA_031370565.1). Taxonomy (GTDB): domain Bacteria; phylum Chloroflexota; class Limnocylindria; order Limnocylindrales; family CSP1-4; genus Chersky-267. The sequence continues at coordinate 36,222 of JANMQO010000004.1, read as the reverse complement.
TTGTTCAGCTCGAAGGCATAACCCTCGTCTGCCAGGGCTTTGACGAGCCGAACCTCCCGACCCATGTCATGGCCCCGCTTGAACAGCGCCGAGCCAACCACCAGCACGTCCGCACCGAGCCCGCCAACGTACTCGGCGGTCTCCCGGTTGATGCCACCATCGACGTGGATTTCGCCGCCCAGGGGGCGTTCCTTGAACAAGGCTCGGGCACGCAGGATCTTGCGCGCCGGCTCCGGCATGAACGCCTGACCGCCGAAGCCAGGCTCCACGGTCATGACCATGACGATATCGATGAGTTGACGGTAGCGCTGCAGCGCCCGAAGTGGGGTGGCCGGCCGCAAGGCGAGCCCCGGCGCCAGGCCGGCCGCTCGGATAGCCCGCAGCGTCGGCTCGATCGGCTCCTCTACCTCAACGTGGATCGTGATCGAATCGCAGCCGGCTTCGATGAACTGGTTGATGTAGCGGCCCGGTTCACTGATCATGAGATGCGCGTCGAGGGGCAACTCAGTTCGTGATCGGAGCGCCTTGATGGTGCGTGGGCCGAAGGTCAGGTTCGGCACGAAATGGCCGTCCATGACGTCGAGGTGGATACGATCGGCACCGGCCTTCTGGACGCGTCGGGCCACCGCGGCCAGGTTGGCCAGGTCGCTATCGAGGATGCTTGCCGCCAGGCGGGCGCGACCGGTACCCATGGTCAGGCTCCGGCGGGTGAGCTGGCCGGCCGGATGATCGGCGCCGCGGTCAGCTCGCCGGCAGGTTCGACAGCCTCGGGGGCAACCGTCCGTTCGCCGCGCAGGGCGGCCGCGCTATCACGGATGAGCCGTTCCCGTCGCCGGGCGACGACGGATGGTGGAGGCTCGCCGGCCCGTTCGGCGGCCAGCTGGCCACAGGCCGCACCGATCTCCTGGCCGCGGTTGCGCCGAATGGTGACCGCGATGCCATCTTGCGCGAGGCGCTCCGCGAAGCGCTCGATGGTCGGCATCGGGCTTGCCTGCCAGGGGGTGTGGGCGACCGGGTTCATCGGGATAAGGTTGACATGGCACAGATCGCCGCGCAGGAGATCCGCCAGGGCTGCCGCGTCAACGGCGGTGTCGTTCACCCCGTCGATGAGGGTGACCTCGTAGGAGATCCGCCGACCGGTTGTGCGGGCATGGTCGCGGGCGGCGTCGACGACCTCCGCTACCGGCCAGCGCCGGTTGAGGGGCACGAGGACGTCACGCAGGGCATCTCGGGCGGCGTGCAGGCTGACCGCCAGGGTGAACTGCGGCCCAAGCGCAGTCAATCTGCGGATGCCCGGCACGACGCCCGACGTGGACACCGTGATGTGGCGAGCACCCAGCCCGAAGCGCCGCGGGTCGGACAGCGCGGTGACGGCCTCCAGTACCCGGTCCAGGTTGAGCAGTGGCTCACCCATGCCCATGAACACGACGTTGGTCAGGCGCCGACCGTCGAGTGCCAGGCGGCGTGCGGCAGCCCGAACCTGGTCGACGATCTCCGCGGTTTCGAGATCGCGGCCGAAGCCGAGCTCGCCGGTGGCACAGAACGGGCAGCCTACCGCGCAGCCGGCCTGACTGGAGATGCACACGGTGTGTCGCTCGCGCTGACCGGCCCTGGCCGGATAGTGCATGAGCACCGACTCGATGAGCGCGCCGTCGGACAGGTGGTGCAGCCCCTTCTCGGTCAGGCCGCCGTCCGACACGCGCAGCTCGGTCTGGGCCACGGTGTCGAACCGGTAGGCCGCGTCGAACTCCGCGCGCAGGTCGGCGGGCAGCGTGTGGACGTCCGACCCGGACGCAGCGTGGCCAGCCCATAGCGCGTCGGACACCTGGCGCGCCCGGTAGGACGGCTGCCGTCGGGCCGCGAACCATTCGACCAGCGCATCGGGCGCCAGTCCGCTCAGACCAGGCCGGATGTCTCGGATTGTCGGCTCACTCACGGGCCGCATTGTCGCACGGCACCCAGCGCCGACCGCGTCCGCCCCGCGGAGCGCGCCGACCGCGCTGGCGCTCCGGAACTCCCGGGGCCGGGCTCGGCCGCTACGGGCGCCCTGCCGGGTGCCGGTCGGCCGGATCGGCTCGCCCAACTCGTCCGCGCAGGTAGGCCGCGCCGGACATCGAACGACCGCCCGCGGGCTGGACCTCGAGCAATCGAAGACGATCCACCACAGTCACCAGGGCAAGGCCCAGGTCGTCCTCCACGACGTCGCCCGGTACGTCCCCCGGTGCCGCCGGCTCGACCGTTGCCGCCCGTACGGCCAGTCGCCCGCGGGGCGTCTCGAGAAACGTGCCCGGCCAGGGCAGGTAGGCCCGCACCGCCCGCTCCAGTTCGATCGCGGGTCGGGCGGGGTCCAGCCGTCCGTCCTCACGGCGGAGCGGTCGGCTGAGGGTGGCGTCCCGCTCGTCTTGCAGATGGGCCGGCAGCTGTCCGGCCAACCACTCGGCCAGTAGGGCGCGGATGAGTCGAGCCCCCACGGCGGCCGCCTGCGCCTCGATGACCGGCGCTGTCTCCGACCCGCTGAGCAACCATGACTCGGCCGCCACGATCGGGCCGGTGTCCAGCCCAGCGTCCATCTGGATGACGGTCACGCCGGTCGTCGCGTCTGCGGCCAGGATGGCTGCCGGAATCGGCGTCGCCCCGCGGTGACGCGGCAGCAGCGACGGGTGGACATTGAGGATCCCGTGCAGCGGGACGTCGAGCAGGGCCTGCGGCACGATCCGGCCATAGTCCGCCAGGACGCCCAGGGCGGGTTGCAGGGCCGCGATGGACGCGATGACCGCCGGGTCGCGAATCCGGGCGGGCGTCAGGACCGGCAGACCCAGCTCCGCCGCGCGGGCGGCGACTGGCGTCGAGCGGAGGCGGCCGTGGCGACCCACCGGCCGATCCGGTGCCGTCACCACCGCCACAAGGACGACCTCCGGGGCAGCGACCAGCGCCTCGAGGATCGGGACGGCGAACCCGCCGCTGCCCAGAAAGATGGTCCGGGCGGGTGGGCCAGCGCTCGGGTCGGTCACGGACGGCCGGACGGCCGGCTCAGGCCAACGCGCCGGTCGCCGCGCGGATGGCCGCGTCGCGGCCCGTCTCATGCTTGAACCCGTGGTCATCCGCGTCGCCGTCCTCGCCGCTCCCGACGGCGATGAGCTCGTCCATGGACTCGAGGTAGTCGATATACAGCTTGCCGGCCAGGTGGTCCAGCTCATGTTGGAGGGCCCGCCCGAGGAGTCCGGAGCCACTCACCTTGAATTTCCGGCCGTGGCGATCTTGGGCGACCACCCAGACCTTCTCGCGGCGGGTCACGTAGGCCACGTAGCCCGGCACGGACAGACAGCCCTCCAGGTCGCGGTCGTCACCGTCGGCGCGCACGATCCGTGGGTTGACCAGCTCGTACAGGCGACGCTCCACCTCGACGACGCAGACCATCTTTGCCTCGCCCAGCTGCGGCGCGGCCAGGCCCACTCCCGGCGCGTGGCGCATCGTGTGGGTGAGGTCGTCCAGCAGCCCATGGAGGTATTTGCCGAAGCTGTCGACGGGTTCGCCCCTGAGGCGCAGGCGCGGGTCACCCAGGAGCACGATCGGCTTGACACTCATGGCCGGCAGTATAGCGAAGGACCCTCGATCGTCCCGGGCCGTCGCCCGTCGGCCGAGGACCCGCAACAGGCCGACTCAGAGCAGCGAGTCGGGGTCCACGTCGACCGACCACGGGGCCTCCACACCCCCGTCGAGCAGCGCGGCCGGGGCATCGCCGCGCAGGACCACGTTCCAGCGCCAGCGGCCCGACCGTCGACGCAGGAACGCGGGGGCTGGACCGATCACTGCGACCCGCGCGCCGCGGTCGGTCGCCCGTTGACGCAGTCGGTCCGCCATCGCGACGGCCTCCCGTTCCGCTGCGACCGGATCGGCCAGCCCCACGGTCAGCTTGACCAGACGCCCGAACGGCGGCGAGCCGAACCGTTCGCGGACCAGCAGTTCGGCGTCGTAGAAGGCGGCCGGATCCGATCGCGTGACCGCCTGCATGGCGGGATGATCCGGTTGATAGGTCTGGATGATCGCCCGACCGGGGCGATCACCACGCCCGGCGCGGCCGACCGCCTGGGCCAGGAGCTGGTAGGTCCGCTCCGCGGCTCGTTCATCTGGGAGGTTCAGGGCGACATCGGCACTGACGACGCCGACCAGGATCACCTCGGGTATGTCCAGCCCCTTGGTCACCAGGCTTGTGCCCACCAGCACATCGAGCTGGCCACCGGAGAACGCCTCGATGAGCCGCACGGCCGCACCCTTGCGCTCCACGACGTCCCGGTCCAACCGCCCGACGCGCAGGTGCGGCAAACGCTCGCGAACCTCCCGCTCCACCCGCTCCGTGCCCCCGCCGAGATAGCGGATCCGGGGCGACCCGCAGGCGGGGCAGCGGCTGGCCATCGGGGCGGCGGTCCCGCAGTGATGGCAGCGCAGCGAACCACCGGCCTCGTGATACACCAGCGGCCGGGCGCACTCCGGGCAGGCCTGGACGTGGCCGCAATCGCGGCACAACACGACCGAGGCCGTGCCCCGCCGGTTGATCACCAGGATGGCCCGATCGCCGGCGGGAACGTCCAGGGCGGCGAGCTCGTCGATGAGGCGTCCCGACAGCAGCCCACGGTTGCCCGCGGCCAACTCTGCCCGCAGGTCGACCAGCTCCATCTGCGGCGGTGCGCCAGACGGCCTGCTCGGCAGGACGACCCGTCGATACACGCCCGAGCGTGCCCGGCCGACCGTCTCGACCGCGGGCGTGGCGCTGCCCAGGATGACGGCCGCGCCGGCCAGACGGCCCAACTCGAGGGCCATGTCGCGGGCCTGGAAGCGCGGCGTCCGGTCGCTCTTGTACGTTCCCTCGTGTTCCTCGTCCACGATGATCAGGCCGACGTCTCCGAGTGGCGCCAGGATGGCCAGCCTGGTCCCGACGACGATATCCACCTGTCCGGCGCGGATGCGCCGCCACTCGTCGGCCCGCTCCCCCGCCCCGAGGCCGGAATGGACGAGCGCCACCCGGGCATCGAGGTCCGCCCGGAGTCGGTCCACCAGGGGCATTGCCAGCGCGATCTCCGGCACCAGCACGAGCGCCGGACGACCCGCAGCCAGGCAGGCGGCAATGGCTTCCCGGTAGACAGCCGTCTTGCCACCACCGGTGACGCCATCGAGCAGGAGCGGCGTCGGATCGCGCTCCGCGATTGCCGTTCGGGCCAGACCCACGGCGAGCGCCTGTGGCTCAGTCAGGGCGGCACTGACCGGCCTGGCCGGGCGCTGACCGGGCGGACGACCGGCCAGCGGGCGGCGCGGCCGCTCGCGTACAGTGGTGGCGGCCAGACCGCGCCGGACCAGGCCGGCCAGGACGGAGGTCCCGTGGCGCCCGCTCAGCTCGGCGGCGGGGAGTTCAGTGGCGGACCCGGTGACAAGCTCGTCGAGCAGTGCCAGCTGGCGCGGACCCAGCGACCGGCCAGCCGGACGCAGCCCGCTGCGCAGCTGCTCACGCTGCGCATGGCCCGATTCCGTGGCCTGCGCCCAGCGTTCGTAGCGAGGTCCACCCGAGGCCGAAACCAGCGTCCAGTCCAGATCGATCCAGCCGGCGGCCGCCAGGGCGCGCAGTCGGCGGACCAGCCCGGCCCGACCGTCTGGCGCGGCCAGATCGCGAACCGCCAGGGGGCCACCCTCGAGTTGGTCCAGTAGCGCGTGGTCGTCGGTGCCCAGCGCTGACCTTGTCCCGGCCGCGCCAACGCCAGGCTGCTCCCCGGCCGGCGAAACCAGCAGCGACGCAGGTCGTCGCTCGGCGAACAGCTCCAGGCGTTCCAGGAAGCCCGGCGGAAGCATCGCCCGCAACACGAGCGACGGAGGCGCCAGGTACCGTTCGGCGATGGAGTGGGCCAGGCCAAGCGCCAGGGGCGGCAGGATGGGACCATCCGCCCGAACTCGTTCCAGCACGGGCTTCAGCTCGACGCCCGGCACGTGGGCAGCGGACCGCAGCACGATCCCGATGGCCTGCCGTCGGCCGAATTCGACCAGCACGGCCTCACCGGGCTCGACATCCGCGAGACGCTCCGGGAGCAGGTACGTATACGTCCGGGCACCACTGCCGGGTGCGTCGACGGCCACCTCGACCCTGCCCCGGCCATCGCTCGACATCCGCTCGGCAGCGGGTGCACCAGGCGGAACCAACCCCAGGTCCAGCACAGGCGGGGCCGACCCGTCGCTCAGCTGCCCGCTCGCCCGCGGGGCGGACGTGGGTGGCAAGCCTGGGGCGGCCGGTCCGGTGCGGGTCATGGCCGCCATTGTGGCAGGGCCGCGTGTCAGCTCGGTAGGCACGATGCAGGCCGACGGCCGCGACTCCGCGTGGTCCTGGGCGCGGGCCAGAAGCGGTCGCTCAGACTCGGACGCGACGGTCCGGACGGCCGGCTCGCTCGGCGCTGATGATCGCGTCGATTCGGGCGGCGGTGGCAGCCACCTCGCCCTCCCGGTTCTCCACGATGTAGTCGTAGTCCTCCTGGCGGGCCAGCTCGATGGCGGCGTTGCGCTGGCGCAGTTCGAGCTGATCGGCAGTTTCCGTCGCGCGGCGCTTCAGGCGCTGAAACAGGGTCTCCAGCGACGGTGGGACGATGAAGATGAGGATCGCGTCGGGGACGTTCTCCTTGACCACCTGGGCGCCCTGCACGTCGATCTTGAGCATGACGTCATGTCCGGCGGCCAGCGCCGCCCGAACCTGTCCGCGCGGCGTGCCGTACCAGTTGCCGTGGACTTCATTGGCCTCCAGGAACTCGCCGGCCCGGTGCATCTCGCTGAACGCGGCCCGATCGAGGAAGTGATAGCTCAGCCCGTCCGTCTCTGCCGGGCGGCGCGGCCGGGTCGTGCAGGTGACGACGTAGTGATAGTCGGGTTGCCGCGGCCGGTCCCGGAGCGCCTCGATGATCGTGTCCTTGCCCACGCCGGACGGCCCGGAGATGATGACCAGCATCGCCCCGGGCGCCCCAGTCGAGGGACCAGGTTCGGTCATCACTCCCCCGCTCCGTGCAGCGGCAGTGGGGCAGCCCGCTCGCCAGCCCGCAAGCGGCCCAACACCAGCTCCAGCTCGAGCGGCAGCTCCGCCTCCGCCCGAATGAGCCGACCATCGCCCGGTGAGCTGAGTTCCAGTCGCCAGGCGTGCAGAAAGAGGCGGCCGAGTTCAGCGGGGCCGCGCCGCGAGGTACCGGTGCCGTACACCGGATCACCCGCGATCGGGTGGTCGATCGCGCTGAGGTGAACCCGGATCTGATGGGTCCGTCCGGTGACCAGGTCCAGCTCGAGCAACGTCCAGCCGGGGAAGCGTTCCTTGACCCGATAGCCGGTGACCGAGGGCCTGCCGTCAGAGACGACCGCCATGCGCGTCCTGTGCTTGGGATCACGTCCGATCGGGGCCTCGATGCGGCCGGCGTTGGCGACCACGCTGCCCAGGACGAGGGCAAGGTAGGTCTTCGCCACTCGGCGAGCCTTGAGCTGGGCCATCAGGCTGGCCTGGGCGGCATCGTGCTTGGCGACCATGATCAGGCCACTCGTGTCGCGATCCAGGCGATGGACGATGCCGGGCCGCTGGACACCCGCAATGCCCCCGTACTCCGCACCGCCGGAGCGGCCCAGCAGTGCATTGACAAGCGTGCCACTGGCGTGTCCAGCCGAGGGATGGACCACCAGGCCGGCCGGCTTGTCGATGATGAGCAGGTCGGCGTCCTCGTAGATGATCGTCAGTGGAATGGCTTCACCGAGCGTCTCGAGCGCAACCACGGCCGGCACCTCGAGGGTCAGGCGGGTACCCGGTCGGACCGCGGCGTTGGCCCGCAGCGCCTGGCCATCGAGCGTGAGACGGCCTTCCCCGATGAGCCGCTGCACGTAGCTCCGGGACAGGCCGGACACGTCGGCCACGAAGCGGTCCACCCGGCGCATGTCGCCATCGTCTGGTACCAGGAAGACCCGCACGTCGGCGGGCCGCTCGTCAACCATCCCTGGCCGACGAATTGCTGCCCGACCGGAGGGTGCCCAGGAGCAGCAGGAGGATCGCGCCGTCAACGGCCGCGTCGGCCAGGTTGTACGTCCAGAACCGGGTGCTGCCGACGCCCATGTCCACCCAGTCGACGACGAAGCCAAGCCGGATTCGATCCAGCGCGTTGCCGATCGCACCGCCCAGCAGCAGGCCCAGGGCCAGCGACAACACGAGGCTGCGGGCGGCGTGGCCCTGGTACCACACGATCAGCGCGAGGACCCCGACGCTGACCAGGGCCATCACCGGCGCCACGCTGCCGAACAATCCGAAGAGCGCACCGCTGTTCTTCGAATAGACCACCCGAACCAGATCACCGAGCACGCTGAAGGTGCCGCCAGGTCGGACCGTCGAGACCACCCAGGCCTTGCTCAGCTGGTCAACGAGGAGCACCACGGCGGCCACGATCAGGAAGAGCGACCAGGCCGGTCGGCGGGCTGGGCTGTGCTCGGGCTCAGGGGCAGCCGGCGGGACGTCTGTCAGCGGTGCTGCGCTCGGTTCGCGGGCGTCAGCCACGGCCGGGCCCCCGCCATCTCGCGCCTGTTCGTCACCAGCCTGGCCGTCCACGTCGACGCGGCGCACGGCGACGAGCACGGTTCCGGCGTCCAGCAGCACGGACACGCTGGGCGTCCCGTCCGGCGGATGGCCGGGCTCAATCCGGTCGGCCAGCGTGTCGACCGCCAGCATCCCGAGGTGCGGCTGGAGCGTTTCGGGGAGCGGCTCGAGCCACGCCTCGATCCGGTCGTGCAGCTCGAGCTTCGCTTCCCGGCGCAGGTCCTGAATCGCGCGCTGCAGCTCGCGAGCGTCGCCTTCCGCACGCAGCTCCGGGGTCAACTCGGTGTCGATGACGACGACCAGCCCGTCATCGTGGGCGACTGCTGTGCCTGGCCGCGGTGCCGCCAGAATCTCTACTTCGTCGGCCGCCAGCGTCACCCCCGCCAACGTGACCGATCCGTCCGACGCGATCTCGAAGGCACCGGCTCGCGCCGCCGCCATGACCGTCGGAATGGCCGCCCCGAGACGCCGTCCGATCCTGGGCAGCAGCGGCTTGACCCGACGCTCCACCAGGCTCGACTCATCGCCGATCAGTTCGATCGCCTTGACGTTGACCTCGTCGGCGATGAGGGCCAGCAGCGCGTCACGTTCGACCAGCTCTCGACCGGGTAGGGCCAACCACAAGCGAGCGAGGGGCTGGCGCGTCCGGAGACCGGTCTGGGCACGCAGGGTACGGACCAGATCGACGGCCCGGCGTGCGATCGCCATCGATGCCTCGAGCGGCTCATCGCGCTGTGACGCCAGCTCCGCACCTGGCCAGGCGGTCAGGTGGACGCTGTCAGGTGCGCCAGGGTCCTGGGCGGCGACCAGGTTGTCATAGATGGATTCAGTCAGGAATGGCAACACCGGGGCGAGGATCCGGACCAGCGCGACGAGCACCTCATGGAGCGTGGCAAACGCGGCGTTCCGGTCGGCGTCGGCCGTGGCCGGGGCGAAGCGCCGGCGCGATCGCCGCAGGTACCACGTGGAGACCTCCTCGATCGCCTCGTCGATCGCCCGAGTAGCCGCCTCGGCGTCGTAGGCCCGCAGACGCTCCTCGACACGTCCGGCCAGGTAGGCCATGCGTGACAGGATCCAGCGATCGAGCGGCGAGCGTTCGGCCGACGGCGGCGGTGTGCCACCCGGCGTCCAGCCGACCCGCCGGGCCTGGCCGACGAAGAAGGCATACACGTTCCACAACACGAGCAGGCCGCGCCGGGCCTCATCTGCCGCGTGCCAGCCGAACTCGATGTTGTCGTCGGGTCGGGCGCTGGCGAACATCCAGCGCATGACGTCGACGCCCATCCGTTCCGCCGCGTCGTCGAAATCGATCGCGTTGCCGGCACTCTTGTGCATCGGCCGACCGTCCTCGGCCAGCAGCGTGGCGTAGCCGAAGATCGTCTTGAACGGGGCCTGCCCGCGCAGCACGGTGCCCATGGCGAGCATGGCGTAGAACCAGTTGCGGAACTGACCGGGAAAGCTCTCGGTGATGAAGTCGGCCGGGAACCAGTCCGCCCAGTAGTCCGGCGCCTCGCGATAGTGGAGCGTCGAGAAGGGCACGATGCCGGCGTCCAGCCACGGGTTGCCGACGTCTCGGATACGCTCGACCGGCGCGCCGCAACCGCGGCAGGCGATCTTGACCGCGTCGACGTACGGCCGATGGGGGGTGTGTCCTTCAAAGGCCGACCAGCCCTCGATCGCCCGTTCGCGCAGCTCGTCGCGCCCACCGACGACGTCGAACGTGCCGCACGCCTGGCAGTCGTAGATCGGCAGCGCCAGGCCGTAGTAGCGCTTCTTGCTGATCATCCAGTCGTGCATGTTGATCAGCCAGTCGAGCTCGCGCTCGTAGCCGAAGGCGGGGATCCAGGTGATGTCGTCGACGACCTCCATGATCTGGTAGCGCAGGCTCCGCTCGATCTCCGTCCGGCTGAGCTGCTCGCGCGGTCGGTCGTACACCTCACCCATGCTGATGAACCACTCATCGACGAGGCGGAAGATGAGCGGCGTGCCGCAACGCCAGCAGTGCGGGTAGCGATGGCTGATCGTCTCGAGCCGGTAGAACCGGCCGGTGGCGCGCAAATGCTCGACGATCGGCTCGGTCACTTCGCGCACGTCGCGACCGGTCAGAAACCCGAAGCCCTCGAGGTAGATACCTGATTCATCGAGGGGTGCAATGACAGGCAGGCCCAGGCTCTTGCCCAGCACGAAGTCCTCTGCCCCGCAGCCCGGGGCGATGTGGACGATTCCCGTGCCCTCGTCCTCGCCGACCTCAGCCCAGGCCACCACTCGGTGCTGGTAGGCCGTACCCAGCTGATCCGAGGTGCCGGCCGAGAAGGCCGCCTGGACGGCAGGCAGGTCATCGAACGGGCCCTCGTAGTGCCAGCCGACAAGCTCGCTGCCGGCGCGCTCGTCGACGACCTCGAACGGGCCCACCAGTGCCTGGCGCAAGGTCCCTCTGGCCAGCCACAGGAACTCATCGCCCTGTCGGACCTGGACGTAGCGCATGTCCGGCCCGACCGCTGCCGCCACGTTCGACGACAGGGTCCACGGCGTCGTCGTCCAGACCAGGAGTGACTCGCCCGGGCGATCCACCAGCGGCAGCCGAATGGTCAGCCCCGGGTCCTCGCGATCGCGATAGCCCTCGGTCATCTCGTGCTGGCTCAAGCCCGTCCCGCAACGGGCGCACCAAGGCATCGTGTCGTGGCCCTTGTACAGCCAACCCCGCCGGTGACACTCGGCCAGGAAGCCCCAGATCAGGTCGTTGTTCTCGTTGCTGAACGTGAAGTAGCTGCCGCCGAGCTCTCGCGAGCCGAGCCGCCCGATGAGCATCTCCACGCTGTCGCTGACCGGTCCATCGGGACCCTGGCTGGTGGCCGGCGCGGCCGGATCGGTGGCCAGCAGCTCGCCCAGCCGACGAAGCTCGGCCGGTTCGTTCCAGTCCATCCACATGCCCAGCCGAATCGACTGTTCAGTCTGGCGCGCAGCCTGGGCCAGGACACGCTGCTTGCAGCGGCTTACGAACTCGGCGATGCCGAACGCCTCGATGTCGCGCTTGTTGGTGAAACCCAGGTCCCGCTCGACGTTGACCTCTACCCAAAGGCCCTGGCAGTCGAAGCCGTTCTGAAAGCGCTGGTCATAGCCCAGCATGGCTCGGAAGCGCTGGTACAGATCCTTGTACATCCGGCCCCAGGCGTGGTGGACGCCCATCGGATTGTTGGCCGTGATCGGGCCATCCAGAAAGCTCCAGCGTTGGCGCCCGGCGTTCTGGGCACGCAGCCGGGCGAACGTTCGGCGCTCCGCCCAGCGGGCGAGGATGACGTGCTCCTCGGCAACAAAGTCGGGCTTGGCATTGACGGGGCGGAACATCGGACCTCGGCTGGGCATGGGCGCGGGGCGGGGCGGGCTGGACGGCGTCAGGCCTGCGCGCCGGCGTTTGCCGACACGTCCCGCCCGCCGATCGGAGGTTCCAAGTATCCTACCCGCGATGCCGCCGCCCCCGCAGGAAGTGCGATCCCGCCACCGCTCGGCGTTTGGGGCCGCGTTCCTGTCCCTCCTGTTTCCCGGTCTCGGCCACGCCTATGCCGGTGCCTCGAACCGAGCCCTCGGGTTTGCGGCCCTGCCGATCCTGGGTGGGGCGCTGCTGGCCGGACTGGCCCTGAGCATGGGCCTGCCGATCTTCGGCGGCCTGCTCGTGGCGAACCTGCCGCTACTGCTCGTGTTGAACGTGCTGCTCCTCATTTACCGGTTGGCCGCGGCGATCGACGCCTTCCGGGTGGCCGCTTATCTCAACGCGGTCGAGATCTCGGGCGGTGGCCGGTTCGGGCCCCCCAGCATGCGCCTGCAGCCCATCTCGATGGCCGGCCTGCTGGCTGTCTGTCTCGTCCTGGCGGGTGGCCACGGGGTGGTCGCGTACTACGGCGTGCAGGCCCAGCGCGCCCTCAGCTGCATCTTCGATGCCGAGGGGGCCTGTACCGGCGACACCGGCAACCCGGGCGCCGGCGCCTCAAGGACTCCGGTGCTGGGCGCCTCGCCGCAGGCTACCGACGTCCCCGTGGCCAGTCCGGCCGGCCCGATCGGGTCGCTCGTGCCGACCAGCAGCGCATCCGCCTGGAACGGCACCGATCGTCTCAACATCCTGCTCATCGGCGCCGATCAGCGTCCCAGCGAAAACACGTTCAACACGGACACCCTCATCGTGGTGTCGATCGATCCGGTTTCGCGCCAGGTGGCCATGTTCAGCCTGCCGCGCGACACCGTCGACGTGCCCATTCCAGCGGGGCCGGCCCAGTCGGTCTTTGGCTCGGTCTATCGGGGCAAGATCAACAGCCTGTGGACGAACAGCCGGTTTCGCGGCGACGCGTTTCCGGGCAACGACCGGACCCGCGGCTACAACGCCCTCAAGTCGGTCCTGAGCGAGCTCTACGGGATCAACGTCCAGTACTACGTCGAAGTCAACTTCGGGGGCTTTCGGGATATCGTGGATACCCTCGGCGGGGTGACGATCAACGTCCAGAACCCGGTCCTCGACGATCGCTACCCGGGCGACCACGGCACGATCCGGGTCTATATCCCGGCCGGCGTCCAGCACCTGACCGGCACTCAGGCGCTCATCTACGCACGCTCCCGCCACACCTCGAGCGACTTCGATCGGGCGCAGCGCCAGCAGCGGGTCATCCTGTCGATCCGGCAGGAAGCCAATCCGCAAGCCATCCTGGCCAACCTCCAGACGCTCCTGTCCGACCTCTCGAAGGCGTTCAAGACGGACATTCCAATCGGCAAGCTGCCCCAGCTCATCGGACTGTCCGGCCAGATCGACGCGAGCCGGATCCACTCCTACGTATTCAGCCCGCCGCGCTACGCCGCCAACGCGGTCGACAACCGGGGTGACATCGTCGAACCCAATGTGAGCGCCATCCGACAGGCTGTTGCGAGTGCCTTCCAGCTCGACCCCAAGTTGGAGGCGGCACGTGAACAGATGGCCGGCGAGAACGGCGTGGTCTGGGTGGTCAACGGTTCAGGGCAACTTGGCCAGGCCAGCCAGATCGCGGCATACCTCGAATACCTCGGCCTGACCGCCAGTGCCCCGACCCAACGTCCGGATCGGACCTTCGCGACCACCACGATCCGCGTCTACAACGGACACGCCGCCCAGCTGCCGGCCACGGTTGCCCTGCTGGAGCGTGTGTTCGGGGTCAAGGCCGTGCTCGTGACGGATCCCTCGGTCGTGGTCGACATCATCGTCACGACCGGTACCCAGACGCCGAACCTCAGTCCGCCGCCTGCTCCATGATCACAGGGTCGCCAGCCTATGACTTCTCGGTGACCCGGTATTCGAGGTAGCGGCCGGCCATCAACCTCGTCTGGGCGTCAAGCGCCGGCAGGTTGCTGAAGAGCAGGCCCACGACGGGCAGCGCGAGCCACTGCAGGTATGTCCCCAACCGCCGGCCGGGACCCCAGCTGGCCGGCCGCGGCGGAGCGATCCGTTCCTCGACCAGGATGAGCACGAGCAGGCAACAGAACGCGCCGGTCAGCAGCCAGGCGGCATACAGCGGCAAGTTCTGGCCGAGGGTCGTCTCGGCAAACCGGCGGTTGAGCAGGAGCGGAACGTTCGAGCCGAAGATGAGCACGAACGGGGCGATTGCCCAGTTGATGTGGTCCAGCCACAGGTCGAGCAGGCGGCGGATGAGCAGGAGACGTGGGATCTCGTCGTGGGCGAACGCATTCCGGATGAAGTACGGGATGTCGGTGATGCCCCAGGCCCAGCGCCGGATCTGGGTGTACTGCTGGACGAGTGTGCGGGGATAGGAACGGGCACGCACGGCATCGCCGTAGATCGGGATGAACAGCGGGACGGCCCGGAATTCGCCCGAATACCGAAAGAAGCTCTTCCAGTAGAAGCGACTGTCCTCCGGGATGGCGTCCGTCGCCCAGTAGTCCACCTCATGGACCGTCCGCAGGCAGACGGCGTACGAGCTGAAGCTGACCAGTTTCTCCGGGGTGAGCGAGCGGTACATCTGGACGTGCGTCGCGCCGACCGCCACCAGCCGGACTGGCAGCGGCGTGTCCCACAGGTTGTTGTGGAACATGGGGACCGGCTGGTAGAGCCGCCGGTAGCGATCCGGGTCAGTCAGGAACATGTAGGTCAGGTAGCCGAAGTACTGCGGGTGGATCCGGTAGTCGGAATCCAGGTCGGTGACCAGGACATCCTTCGGGTCGAAGCCGCGCCCCACCAGCTCGCGGTACAGCCAGCGTCCGCCATAGGCCATGGCCGAACTCTTGCCGACCACGATGCCCGGCTCCAACGGGTCGAGAATGTGGAAGAAATGCAGGAACCGATGGCCGTACAGGGCGCGCAACCTGGCCACATTCTCGCGGCCAGTCAGATCTGTCTCCCGGGTGATGATCGCGACCATGCAGTGCTCGCGCGGGTAGTCGGCCTCCGCCAGGGCGCGGATCGTCTCGCGCAGCTTCTCGAACGGCTCCGTGTAGGTCGGCACGAGGGCCACGTGGTACAGGCTCGCCGGATCGGGGATTGCGCCGTCCCGCCGTGCAAGGAGCCTGGCCAGATCGCGGCGCTCGTCCGCCAACCGGCCCGACTGACGGCGCCCACCGAGCGCAGCAAGGCCCTCACCTGCCGCATCCAGCTCAGCCGTCCGAGCCTGCACCAGCGGCATCAGCCGTTCGATCTCGGCCAGCCGGCCCACCGGATCCCCCAGCGCGAAGGCCCGGGTACGCCAGTCCGCAGCGGTCGTCCGGCGGATGCGCACGAACGTGATGCAGACGCTGGCCGTCAGCACGACCGCCTTGTAGAACCAGTAGAAATCGAAGGTCAGGACAAACCAGGCCACGACCTCTGGCCAACGGAAGGAGAGCAGCACCGGACTGACGATGAGCGTCCAGCTGACCAGGCCTGGCACGATCTCGAGCAGGCGCTGCATGAACTGGGCGCGGCCAGGGTCGCCCGCATCTGTGGCTGGCCCGGTTGGCCGCGAGGCGGACGAGTCGGCCGTCGTGGCCCTGTCGAGGACCGGGCTGGTCGCTCCCTCAACCACCCTCGTCGATCGGCGTCAGCCAGTGGCGATACTCCGGCAGCCGGCCCCGAACGGCGTCAAAGTAGCGCTCCTGGATGCGTCGCGTGACCGTTCCAACCTGGCCCGATCCGATCGGTCGGTGATCGAGTTCGACCACGGGCGACACCTGCACGCCGGTGCCACACAGCAGCATCTCGTCGGCAACGTACAACTCGGAACGGTCGATCGAGCGAATCTCAACCGGGATGTGCTCGTTGCGGGCAATCTCGAGAATCGCGCTGCGGGTGACGCCTTCGAGGATGTCATCGGTGACCGGCGGCGTGAGCAGGACCCCGTCTCGGACGACGAACAGGTTGGCGGCGGAACCCTCCGAGGCATGCCCATCCGCAGTCATGACCAGGGCCTCATCAAAGCCGTTGAGTTCCGCTTCCGACTTCTGGAAGGCCATGTTCACATAGCCCCCCACAATCTTGCCCCGAGCCGGAATCGCTTCATCGGCGTTGCGCCGCCACGACGACGACATGATCCGCACGCCGGCATTTGTCTCGATATAGTCGCCGAATGGGATGGCGACGATGTACAAGTCGTGATCGAGGTGATGCAGGCGCACCCCGATCACCCGCGATGACTTGTAGAACGACGGCCGGACGTAGACATCCTGCTGGAACTTGTTGCGCTGGATCGTCTCGACGATGAGCCGAGTCAACTCGTCGACCGACGGGACCGGGTCCATCAGGAGCATGCCGGCGTTGCGCCGGAGACGCTCAGCGTGTTCACCCACCTTCAACGCGTAGAGCTGGCCCCGATCCGCGTTCCAGTACGCCCGGATCCCCTCGAAGACCGCGGTACCGTACAGGAAGGCGTGGGTCAGCACGCTCACGCGAGCATCGCGCATCGGCACGAACGCACCTTCGAAGTAGCACACCAGGCTGTCCAGGTCCGTCGCACCCGGCGCGGCGGACGGAGCGGCAGCGGGTCGTTCGGAGGACTTCTGGGTCAGCATGATGTCGATGCTCCGCTTCCAGGGACGGCGCCGCCCGGACCGCTCAGCAGCCCGGTGAATCGTCGGCCGAGTATACCAGTCGACCTTGATCGAGCCCGACGCCGAGCGAACCGGGCACCGAGCGCCCTCGGCTAGTGCACAACTCCACTCAGACGCGCCACCACCAGCCCGACGTAGACCACGTAAAACGCGCCGCCGAGCAACAGGAACCGGCCGCGCAGCGCTCGCCCGCGGGCGAGCGGCACAAAGATGACGGCCGTCGACACGAACGCGATACCGGCCGACGCAAAGGCCAGCAACGAGCCGCTCGTGACCGCCCAGCCGGACGACGCGAAGATGAGCGCAACGGAGGTCGGAATCGCACTCTGGAAGACCATCGCGCCGGTGATATTGCCCATCGCCAGCGTGTGCTTGCCCTGGCGAATCCAGATCACGCTGTTGAATTTCTCGGGCAGCTCGGTGGCGATCGGGGCGATGATCAAGGCCAGCAGCGCCTCGTCGGCGCCGATCGTCAGAGCCACCCGCGAGACGGCGCCCACGAACAGATAGGCGCCGCCCACGATGCAGGCAAGGGCCAGGGCCACCTGCGCCCCGACGATCCGCAGACGGGGTGACGTTGCGTCCGGCGGCGCCCCGCGGTCGAACCGGTGGAACCGCAGCGGAGCTGGATCCGGTTCGCCCGCCCGGGCCTCGGCGCGGAGGTGCTCTCGCACATAGCCCGCGTACAGCAGCAGCAGGCCGACCGCCACCAGCCAACGCGGCCAGGCCAGGTTGGCCGGCAGCAGCGCGACTGCAATCGCGGCGCTGTAGCCGATGGCAAAGATCTTCAGGTCATGGACGAGGACGCCCGTGTCGACCGTCAGGGCGTCCCCCGCGCCGTCCCCGCGGGCGGTCAGCAGGACAGCGGCACCGGTCACGAACATGGCCAGCGTGGCCAACATGAACGGCGCACCCAGGATCGCCCCGATCCCGACCTCATCGGTGCTGTGACCGGCACTGAACAGGATGGCAATGATCGGGATCATCGTTTCCGGCAGGGCAGTCCCAACCGCAGCCAGCACGGACCCGACGGCGCCCTCCGCCAGGCCGAGCTTGTGGCCGAACCATTCGATGCCGTTGGTGAACAGCTCCGCCCCGAGCAGGATGACCGCGAAGGCGATGACCAGCCAGAGCAGATCCATCGCTCAGCGCTCACCGCTCGCGGCAAGCACGACAGCGATGCCGATGACCACGATGATGGCCGCGGCGATGAACGCCATCCGGCGCTCGCCGCCACGGACATAGCCAACGAGCGAAGCCACCACCCGGACGAGCGGTGTGGCGATCGCCGCGATCAGGCCCAGCCACAGGAAGCCGGTTGGCCGGAGCGCAGCGAGATCAGCCGGAATGCGGCCGAGCTCAAAGGCTGGCGCATTGCCAGCCAGCGGTGAGACGCCGGATACCGCCATGAGCACCACGCCGATAGCCAGCAGACCCACGCTCAGATAGGTGCCCAGGGCCAGCAGCCGGGCGATCGTCCGGTCCAGATCCTGCGCACCGAGGCGGCCCGTCATCGGACTGCCCGGCCGGCCATCTGCCAGGCAGTGAACAGCAGGACGACGATGAACAGCACCCGCAGGAACCGCACGTCAATACGATGGATCGTACGCGAACCCAGGGTCGCTCCGAGGAACACCCCCAGACCGGTCGGTCCGGCTACCAGCGGATCGATCCCGCCGCGGTTCAGGTAGATGATCGCGCTGGCCGAGGCGGTGATCCCGATCATGAGGTTGCTGGTGGCCGTCGCCATGCGCAGAGGGACGCCCATGACCACGTGCATGACCGGGACCTTGACGATCCCGCCGCCCACACCAAGCAGCGCCGAGACCAACCCTGCGAACAGGGCACCGACGATTCCCAGACCCAGCCGGCGGACAACCACCGGGGCATGACCACTGGTCGGTACGGAGGGCGCGATCGGATCCGAACCCGGGCCACCGGCCGCCGGCGACGGTGCCGTGTCGAACGAAGGCTCGGACACAGAGGCCGGCCCGACAGGCGTGGCCGTCGCGGGCGCCGTCGCGGGCGCCTCCCGTCGGCGAGCCATCGTGATCGCGGTCGTCACGAGCAGCGCCGCGAACAGCCCAGCCAGGACCTGCTCGGAAATGAGGAACGCGACGAGCCCGCCGACCAGGGCGCCCATCGCGGTGAACAGCTCCAGGGTCATCCCCAGGCGCAGGTCTGCCACGTGGCGTTCCAGGTACACGCTGGCCGAGGCGCTGCTGGTGATGATGACCGACACCAGGCTCACCCCGACAGCTTCTCTGAGGGGCAGGCCGAATCCGAGGGTGAGCAGCGGCACGATGAGAATCCCGCCGCCCAGGCCGAGGAGCGAGCCGAAGATCCCGGCAGCAAAACCGCCGACGATCATGGCCAGGCCGATCAGCACCTCAGCGGACGTCCGGGACGGCCGTCGAGGGCCCCGCCGACGTCCGCCACGGCGAAGCGCTGCGTCACGCCCTCAGGGTCGCAGGTGCTGCGGAGCGTATGGCAGCAGGGCCACGTGTCGGGCGCGCTTGAGTGCCACGGACAGCTCGCGCTGATGGCCGGCGCACGTGCCGGTCTTGCGCCGCGGCTCGATCTTGGCCCGCTCAGACAGGTACCGGCGGAGGCGGTTGACCTCCTTGTAGTCGATCTGCACGGTGTGGTCGGCGCAGAACGCGCAGACCTTGCGGCGACGGCGATCGCGATAGTAGTCATCGCGCTTCTTGGGCCTGGCGGTAGGCGGCATGCTGATCAGGTCTCCTGTGTTGGCCGGGGCAACAGACGAGCTCGGAGTCCGCTGGCCCGACCCGGCATGGTCGGTCTGTGGTTGGTCAGTGGTGGCCCAGGTCAGAAGGGCAGATCATCGAAGTTGCCTCCGTCGTCGGGTCGGTCGTTGCCAGCCTCAGCGGCCGGTGCCGGTCGGCTCGGACGAGCGGCCTGACTCGGCTGCCCGTCCTCAGGGACTTCGTCGCGAGAGCGCCGCTCCAGGTTGGTCACCTGGTTGGCGACGAGTTCGGTCGTATAGCGTTTCTGGCCGGTCTGATCTTCCCACTGGCGGGTCTGCAGGCGGCCCTCGATGTACACCTTGTTGCCTTTGCGCAGATGCTCGGCGGCGCGCTCGGCCTGCTGGCCCCAGACGACCACCCGGAACCACTCCGTCTCTTCCTGCCACTCGCCGTTCTGGCCCTTGAAGTTCCGGTTCACCGCAACGGTGAACTGGGTGACCGCCTGGCCGCTCGGGGTGTAGCGCATCTCGGGATCGCGCCCGAGGTTGCCGATGATCATCGCCTTGTTGAGCGACATACCCGTGCCTCCCGAACCTGCTGGTCAGTCGATGGCGGCCGGAGCGGCCTCGGTCTCGGACTCGTCGATGCGTTCGCTCGACTCGTCGTCCTCTTCGTCCTCGACGGACGGCAGCTGATCGACGTCAAGGTCGACCCCGTCGTCGGCTCCGTCGCCGGCTCGGGCAGGCCGGACCGGACGCTCGATCCGGGTGACCAGATGTCGGAGCAGCTCCTCAGTGATGAGCAGGCTGCGCTCCAGCTCGACGATCGACTCGGCCGGGGCCTCGAAGATCACGATGTGGTACGAGCCTTCGCGGAAGCGGTCAATCGGGAAGGCCAGCCGGCGGCGACCCCACGGGGCGACCTTGACGATGCGACCGCCGGACGCGCTGATCTGTCGGGTGGCGCGGTCCACCAGTGCCTGGCTCTTGTCGTCGGCCAGATCCGGACGGAGTACCAGCATGAGTTCGTATCGGCGCACGTGCGCACAACTCCTTCCTGTGGGGATCGCCCCGCTGGCGGCCGGTGGGATCGTGTGGTGCACGCCCGCGGTCCGGTGCGGAGCCGAAAGGAAACGACCGGGAGTCTACCACGGACGCGGGGATGGTCCTGGTCGGCTGTCCTTGCTCAGTGAATCTGTCAGTCCCAACTGATCCGTGACTTTGCCAGTCTCCCCAGATGGAGCAGACGATCGCGGACGACTCCTGCCTTGACCTGCAGTGGCCGTTGTATCCTCAACCTCCAACGTGCTCGTCCGTTCGCTCGCTCTCGGAGTCACCGTGCCGCCCAGCGCCTCGATCCTGCTTCTTGAACACGACCTCGCCGCCGGGGATGTCATCCAGTCCGTGCTGGGCGGCGTCGGCTACGCGGTGATCCCGGTCCAGGATGCCGATGCGGCGATCCGGCATGCAGCCGAACACGACCTCATCATCATCGACCTGACCGATCCGGGCCGAAGCCCGGACAAGGTCTGCCGCGAGATCCGTGGCACGCCCAGCCTGGCGGCCATCCCGGTGCTGTGTGTCTGTCAGTCGGACGACGTCGAGGAGCGGATCCGTTTCCTGGAGTCCGGCGCCGATGACGTCATGGCCAAGCCCTTCGACGCCCGCGAGCTGGAGGCACGGGTCGAGGCCCTCCTGCTACGTTTCAAGCGCTCGCGCGACGTGACGCCGATCGTTGCTCCGAGTGGGCTCATTGAGCGGAACCGACGGGTGGTCGCCGTGTTCAGTCCCAAGGGTGGCGTCGGGACGACGACGATCGCGGTGAACGTCGCAGTCGCCCATGCGGCAGGCCGGGCCGATCGCGTGCTCATCATCGACCTCGCGCTCCAGTTCGGCCAGGTCGCCACGCATCTGAACATCGTGCCTCGCCACACGATCGCCGATCTCGCTCGCGACGAGCGCTCGCAGCACGAACCGGAACTGCTTCGGACGTATGCCACGCGCCACGATTCGGGCCTGCACGTACTGGCAGCCCCTGCTTCGCCGGAATTCGCCGAGGTCGTGCTGGCGGCGCACGTCGAGCAGATCATCGACACCGCATTGCAGGCCTATGACGCGGTGGTCATTGACAGCGGAGCGCTGCTCGACGGGCGTTCACTGGCGGCGCTCGATCGCGCCGAAACGGTCATCCTGCCGGTCTACCCCGAGATTGCCGCGCTCAAAGCGATGCATTCCCTGCTTGACTACATGAACCAGAGTGGCACGATGTCAGGCAAGGCGGCCTTCGTGCTCAACAGCACCTTCGCCAAGGAAATTCTCAGGATGCGCGATGTCGAAAGCAGTCTGGGTGCCCGGCTGACCGCACAGCTGCCATACGACCCGTTTGTCTACCTGAAGGCGGTCAACGAGGGCAATCCCGTGGTCCTCGGCGCCCCTCGATCCGCGGCCGCCGCGAGCTTCGTCAAACTGGCCGCGAGCGCCTTCGGGGACGCTGCGGCCGGCTCACCGTCCCTGAACAACGGTCGATCGCCAGGCCGATTTGGAGGCCTGCTCAAGCGCGCCTGACCTTGCTGGAGTTCGCTTTGATCCCAGTGCGAGCTCGGGTAGGAACCACAGCCCCGTCAGGTAGCCATCGGACAGCGCCGGTCGCTACTGCACCCGTACATCGTCGTACCAGGTATAGGTGGGGTCGCCGGCGTAGTTGTCGTCGTGGTTGGTCAGGGTCAGGGTCACACTGTGGCCGACGAGCCCGGAGACGTTCGTGCTGACCTGGACCCAGGTGCCGGTCCGGGTGCAGGTCCGGCCGAGCATGGTCGTGGTCGTGGCGGTCGTGTTGTCCCGGAGCGTGGCAGTCGCCCAGTCATAGCTGACACTGTCGGGGCAGTAGACCTGGTACCAGAAGCTCAGGCTGGTCGCCCCACTCGGGATCGTGAACGTCTGCGAGACCGAGCTGTTGCCGGTCGGACCGGCGCTGCCGCCCCGGGCCGCATATGTCCCACTGTGGGCAGTCGTCACGACCGAGGAGGTCCCTGAGGCGGTCCAACCGGTCAGGTTGCCCGTCTCGAAGCCGGGGTTGGTGATGACGCCACCGGTCGGTGTCGGCACTGGGGTGGGTGTGGGGGTCGGCGTGGGGGTCGGGATGGGGGTAGGCGTGGGGGTACACGATGGGAACTGGAATGACGCGATCCGGGTGCGCCAATTGAACGTGCCGTTCGACGGGATGTACTGGGTGGTGTACCAGAACGTGCAGTCATCAACGGGGTCGATGGCCATGCTGCTGTAGTCGCCCCAGCGGCTGAGGTTGCTCAGTTGCGAGCCGCCACCGGCGATGATCGTTGCCTCGCCCTGGGTGAACTGGCCGAGCGCATCTCCAGCTAGTCGGCCCGTGTAGCGGATCTGTGGATTCAGCGAGCTGCTCGAAACACTGAAGCCGAGAGCCAGGTTGCCGGCACCATCCTGGGCGATGCTGCCCAACCAGCGGAAGCTCGAATCGGGGGCGTAGGTCCCCTGTTGATAGACCGACGGGGTGCCGCCCGGCAGCCGGATCTCGTACCAGCGGATGCCGACCCCACTGGCGCCGACCGCGACGCTGTGATTGACGACAAGGGCCTCGTGGTCGCCGAAGTTCCGATAGGCGAGCCGGTACATGAGCCGGTCGCCTAACGTGTCGAGCTGCTGGCTCGTGCCGGCCTGCGGCACGCATGTCCCGCCGGTGCCGCCGGAGCACGGCAGGACGTAGGCGGCGGTCGTCACCGTGTAGGGTGCGAGCGTGGAGTTGGCCGGCGTCGACCAGTCGACGTGGAACTTCCAGAGCTCGAGTTGATTCGCCGCGGCGCCCAGCGCGACGACGTAGTTGGGCGCGCCGGCGGGCGGGCTGTTGACGCTGTCCAGGTCGGCCGGCAGGAGGCCGCCATACGTCGTGCCCACGTTGAAGCATTGCTGGCTGGCCGCCTGACCGTTCAGCATCGCCGTCCGGTTGTACGCGCAGACGAGGCCGCCCAGGAACGTGTTGGGCAGGTTGAACAGGTTGAAGGTCGTGTAGTAGGCATCCGGCCACACGCCGAGCTTGGGGTAGTCCGGGAAGGACGAATAGGCGAAGGCGTACCGATTGTAGGCACCGGTCGGATCGCCGGTCTGGGAGACTGCCACGCACTGGAGATACGGCACGCTGCTCCCGTCAGCCCCGGTCACGGCGAACTGCGAGATGATCCAACGCCCGGCGAGCTGGTCGTAGCGCACCGTGGGGTCGCCATCGTTGTCGGTCTGGCACAGGCCGCCGAACCCGCTCCACAGGGTGTTGATCGGGACCGGACCGTAGAGGACCGTGCCGGTCTTGCTGAAGATCGCCAGGTCCGTGTTGACCACCTGGACGTAGTGGCTCGGGCCGACGGCGCCGTTGGTATCGGGCGGAGCCGCGCTGACCGCGAAGGTGCCCTGCGGGCCGACGAACCCCGCACCGACGCCGTCCCAGTTGGTCGCCGTCGCGGGCACAAGGGGCGTCGGCAAGCTCGACTGCACCACGGTGTCGGTGGCGCCCGGGACCGTGGCCGGGTGAGGCAGGACCGCCTCGTCCTGCTCCAGGCGAGGTGGCTGGCGTCGGGCCGCCGGGATCAGGTGGAGCGGCGGTGAGGAATCATGCTGGGCGGCCTGGGCGGAGATCGCACCGTGGACGATCGGTCCGTCCGGCGACGACGCATCGAGCCTCGAGTTCGGCACGAGCAGCCACGCTCCACCAGACACGGCGACGAGCCCTGCGACCACGATAGCCTGCGCCCGGCGAGAAGCCGTGCGTACCCCGTTCTGTGCCACTTTGCCCTTTCATCCACAACGGAACAGCTCGATCGTCGCCGGCGTTGGTCCAATCGCGCGGGCCGGAGCCATCCAGCTGCACGGACGCCGACCTATCTGGTTGATGGTTGCCTGCCTCCGGGCGAAGGTCAACGGTACTTGTTGCTGTCCGACCTCCCCGAGCAGCGCCTACAGTACCGCGACGAAGCGCATCGGATGACGCCGCGGCGTTGGTCTCAGGCCGGCGTCATCAGGGCGCAGCCTGCCCATCCTTGGTGCCGAAGCAGGGGTTCGAACCCTGACGCCCTTGCGGGCAGCGGATTTTAAGTCCGCCGCGTCTGCCAGTTCCGCCACATCGGCCCGGGCTACAGCGTAGCGTGGCGGTCCACGGCGTACCAGGCGGCGCGATGGGACGACCCGGGACGTCGGCGCCATCGACTCTGGGCCGTCTCCGGAATCCCTGTCCTACTCGCGCGCGTCGAGTTGTCCGCGAACGGTCCGTGGGGTCTCCGGTGGCATATTCATCGCTCTCGGATCGCGTACGTCGTGAGGATCGCCAAGCCGAAGAAGGCGCCGGACGCGACACTCGCAGGCCACGAAAGAACGTACGTCGCCACGATCAGCCCGATGCAGACCGCGAAGAACTGACGGCGTTGTCGGCGCGTGAGAGTCGGCGACGCACCGCTGCGTGGCGGTGGCATCGATGGGTCTTGGCCAGCTCGACGACGATCGATGACGTCCCGATACCAGACCGGGAGCACACGGCGCGGGGCCCGTAGCATGAACCAGAAGGCGACCAAGATCACGGCCAGGCCGACAAGGAGGAGATCCTGCCCCGGATCGGCCGGGAAGCCTTCCAGCGTCACCGTCCGACCGGACAGTGCGCGGCCAACCAAGGCTATCAGACCACCCAGTCCAAACGGGAACATACCAGGCAGCGCACCGTGCAATGGCCACGGCCAGCGCACCAGGTGCCAGGCGAAGATCCTCCGCATCTCGACCACACGGCGGTCAGCATCGAGGAAGACGCCGTAGAAAACCGTCAGGCTCGCCGCAATCATCGCGCCCAAGAGCAGGGGCGCGACCACCACCATGGGATCAGACAACTCGGATCACACGGCTCTGCAACTATGGCCAGTCATACCTGGTCCCGTTGGAAAGTGGAGGCGACGAGCGGATTCGAACCGCTGAATAGAGGTTTTGCAGACCTCCCCCTTAACCACTTGGGTACGTCGCCCCGGAGGAGCTGGCCGAAAGGGGTTCGGCCGGATTTGCGCTCCACGGTGGGAGCGATATGGGTCGCTGCCCCTCGAGGATTCGAACCTCGGTTAACGGATCCAAAGTCCGCTGTCCTACCGCTGGACGAAGGGGCACCGATCGGAGCGCCGGTGCGAGCCGGCCGGCCCGACCGGCCGATAGAGAAACAAAATGGAGCGGAAGACGGGACTCGAACCCGCGACCCTCACCTTGGCAAGGTGATGCTCTACCAACTGAGCCACTTCCGCTCGTGTACCGGACCAACGGTCTGGTGCCGAGAGCCAGGATCGAACTGGCGACACCGCGATTTTCAGTCGCGTGCTCTACCAACTGAGCTATCTCGGCCCGATGGCCTTGATCAGGCTGGCCGCCCGCCGGCGAGCCGGAGAATACCACGGGCCCCGAACCGCGTTCAACCGAGCGGCTGGCTGGGTGGCCGAGCGGGCGGCGAAACGCCTGCCGCAGATCGTCGCAGCAGCCCCGGGTCCAGCGGTCCCGTGCGGATCGTCCGTGTCGCCGGGATGGTCAGCGTCTGCAGACCCGGGCCTCGCAGATGCCCGGGTCTCGTCGTCCCGGACCTCCATTCGTCCCGATCGTCTTGGCTACCCTGCCAGGCCGAGCCGCCTGGTGCCCAGGATCCGGCTCATTCCGCGTCCGACGCCCTATGTGCAGGCTCACGCACAGATTCGACCAGTTGGACGTCGAACTGGTCGCGCTCATGCGTCACGCAAACGGGAGTGGGGCGGCCGGGGCGGGACGAGGCGCGCGGGGCGGCCAGGGCGAGGCCGGACGGGGGGGCAGAGCCGCCGGGGGCGGCGGAACGCGGGGGACGGATGAAGCAGAGCGGGCCGGGCGAAGCTACGGGAGCGTGGCCAGCTCCTCTTCGGGTGAACCGACGGCCGGCGCCCCGCGCAGGACTCGCAGGCGGTTGATCCGATCGACCAGCGGTGGGTGGGTCGAGAACAGGGCGCTCGGCTGCTGCCCGTCGCCGAGTTTCATGATCGGGTTCGTGAAGTACAGATGCTGCGTCGCCCGATTGGCTGCCTCCAGCACCTCGGTGTCCCCGGCAATGGTGGCCAGCGCTCGCTCCAGACCGACCGGATTGCGGGTGAGCTCCACCCCCGAGGCGTCGGCGAGGTACTCCCGTTGACGGCTGACCGCCAGCTGGACGAGGCGCGCCGCGATCGGCGCCAGGATGGCCAGGACAAGGGCCGCCACCATGACGATCGCCTGGAGCGCTCCTCCGTTTCGACTGTCGTCCGAGCGCGAGCCGCGGCCGCCCCAGAACGTGAATCGCAGGAAGAAGTCGGCCAACAGGGCAATGCTGCCGACCATGACCCCCACCAGCAGCGAGAAGCGGATGTCGTAGTTGCGAACATGCGACAACTCGTGCGCGATGACCCCCTGGACCTCCTCGCGATCCATCCGCGACAGCAGGCCCGTGGTCACCGCAATCGAGGCATGTTCCGGATCGCGACCGGTGGCGAACGCGTTCATCGACGAGTCGTCGATCAGGTAGACCTGCGGCATCGGCAGGCTGCCCGCGAGCGTCAGCTCACGCACGATGTTGTACAGCTGCGGCTGCTCCTGCTCCGACACGGGCTTGGCACTCGACGCCGCCAGGACGATCCGATCGCCGCTGAAGAACGAGACGAGCGACGCGAGCAAGCCAACCCCGATGGCCAGGGTAGTCGCCGCGATGGCCCCGCCGAGGCTACCGGTCAGCGCGTAGCCGATGGCCGAGCCCAGCCCGCCCAGGACCACCACGAGCAACCCGCCGAGCAGGATCGAGTTGCGCTTGTTGGCCGAGATCTGGCTGTAAAACGTCGACGCCACGCGTCCTCCCGGTGCGATCGATGTGGATTGCTTCCGTCGCGCGCGCGACTGGCCGGGCGCCGCCGCTCCTCAGTGTCGCGCCGACCCGTTCCGTGCGACCCCGACGGGTCGGCCCTCAGCGCAGCTGGACCACTGGCACCTGGTCCGCTTCCGGCTCGGCGTCGAAGAAGTCGCGCTTGGTGAAACCCAGTGCGCCGGCCACCAGCACGGCCGGGAACTGCTGGATCGAGGTGTTGTAGTCGAGTACGGTCGCGTTGTAGTGCTGCCGGGCGAAGCCGATCTGGTTTTCGGTCGTGGTCAGCTGCTCCTGCAGGCTCAGCACGTTCTCGTTGGCCTTGAGCGTCGGATAGTTCTCGACCACGGCGAACAGCGACCGGAGCGTCCCGCTCAGCATGTTCTCGGCCTGGGCCTGCTCGGCCGGTCCCTTGGCGCCCGCCGCCACGGCGGCCGCTCGAGCCTCGGTGACCTTGGTGAGCACGTCCTGCTCGAAGTCCATGTAGCCCTTGACCGCGTTGACCAGGTTCGGGACGAGGTCGTGGCGGCGCTTGAGCTGGACCTCGATCTGGGCGTACGCCTCGTCGATCCGGAGCCGGCGCTGAACCAACCCGTTGTAGAGCGAGATGACGAAGCCGACGACGACCACGACAAGCACGAGCACGATGAGCAGGCCTGAGTTCATGTCCCCTCCTGTGGAGGCCGACGACGGGCGCCGGTACCGATCGAGTCTAGCAGGCGATCCGTCGGGATCGAGTAGAGCCGGCGGATGGCGACGTCGCGGTGCCAGCAGGAGCGCGGCCGAGAGCCGGGAACGACCGCCAGGCGCGTGGGGCGATGCAATGGTGGGCGGTGAGGGGCTCGAACCCCCGACTTCCTCGGTGTAAGCGAGGCGCTCTGACCAACTGAGCTAACCGCCCCGGTGGCGACAGGGACAGCATACCTGCTGGCGGGCAACGAAACGGCGGCCCACGAGGGCCGCCGATGCTGTCAGCGAGGAGGTGGTGCCCAGGCCGGGACTTGAACCCGGATGAGTTGCCTCATACGCCCCTCAAACGTACGCGTATACCAATTCCGCCACCTGGGCACGAGTGCTGCGCCGGAGTCTCGGTCGAGGGTGGTACCGAGGAAGGGATTTGAACCCATACGCCCTTGCGGACACTAGCTCCTGAAGCTAGCGCGTCTACCGATTCCGCCACCTCGGCGAGATCGCAGGCGACCAGTGAGTACGTCAGTGGCCGTCAGCGAGGCGCCATGTTAGCACATCCCAAAATCGGTCACTCGGGTCGCCGACCTCTCGGACGACCGGTCCGCTGAGCCTGTCCGAGACCACCACGAGCTCATCGTTGAAAGCGATCGGGAGCAGGTACTGCTGGGTCGCAAGCCGTGCCTGGAGCGCCGCGTACGCCCGCTCCCGAACCGGCAGCGTGCCCGGCGCTCTGGCGGCGGTCAGGAGATGATCCAGCGCCACGTCCTGAATCCCGGACAGATTCGAACCGCCACCCACTACCTGGCTCGAGGCGAACAGCGGATAGAGATCCGGATCGAGACCGATGATGACCTCGATGGCCGCGGCCGTGAACACGCCCTTGCGCAGTCGATCAACCACGAATTCAGCCGGTGGCAGGGATCGAACGGTGACCTGCAGCCCCAGGCTGCGCCAGTCGCCGGCCACCGCGTTGGCGATGGCCAGGGCAGTCGGGTTGCCGGTGGCCGCCGGTGCAACAAGCTCGACCGAGGCGGGCTTCCTGGCGCCGGGCGAGAGCCAGCCAGCGGCGGTTCGTTTCCAGCCTGCCGCCCGGAGGCCGCGAGCGGCGGCACTGCGGTCGAACGTGACAGGCGCGCTGGCTTTCGCATTGAAGGCCCACGACGAGGGCGGGATCGGAGAGTCCGCCCGAGTCGCCGCGCCGCCCAGCACGGCGCCGATAAGGGTCGCCCGGTCGATTGCCGCCAGGAGGGCATGGCGCACTCGAACGTCGCCCAGCGGGCCCGCAGCTCCAGGCCGCAGGTTGAGCACGATCGCACTGAGCGTGCTGCCCGGATACGTCAACAGGTGCGACCCAGCGGTCGAGGCAAGCTCCCGAGCCGCCTGCGGAGGCAGCCCCGACGCGGCATCCAGCAAGCCGGCCCGATATGCCGTCTCGAGGGAGGTGACGTCGGCGTAGAACGAGAACGCGATCCCAGACGGCAGCTGCCCCGCCTGAGCACTAGTGGGCGCGCTGGTTGTGGGCGCGCTGGTTGCGGGCGCGCTGGTTGCGGGCGACGGGGCCGGTCCGATGGTCGGGGCCGGGGTGGCGGGTTCGCCCACCGTCGTCCGCGTGAGCGTGGCCTGTTGGCTGGTCCACGACACCAGCGCGAACGGACCCGACCCGATGGGCCGCTGGCTGAACGCCGAATCGGCCAGGGATGCCACTCGGACGCCGCGCAGCAGGTGGGCCGGCAGGAGTCCGACGGTGGCGGCCTGGAGGAAGCCACCGATCGGCGTCCCCAGATCGAACCGGACGGTGCGCGCGTCGACTGCCGTGGCGGTGACCCCTCGCCAGGACTCGCCCAAGGGGCCAGTGTACGTTGGATCCTTGAGGATCCCCACGGTGAACACCACGTCGTCGGCCGTGACCGGCGCCCCGTCCTGCCAGCGCGCATCCGAGCGGATGGTGAACGTCCAGCTCGCACCCGAAGCTGAGACGCTCCAGCCTGACGCCAGATCCGGGCGGTACCCGCCATCTGGGCCGAGCGCCACGAGCCCGCTGAACACGAGCGCCGCCAGGTCCCGATCCGCCTGGGTGCGAGTCGTCAACGGGTTGATCGAGCTCGGCGAGCCGATGGCGCCCTCACGGTAGATGGCCGGCACTGGCGCGCTTGTCTGGGTTGGTCCGGCACTCCTCGACTGACCCGCGGCAGCGGTCGTCCCGCGCGGACTCGGCGGCAACGCGGTGGCGATGGCCAGCGCCATGAGCGTCAGGCTGAGCAGGGCGGCGACCCCCCGATCACGGCCTGTCACGGGCGGGCCTCCGAATAGCTGGCCGGAAGCGAATCCGGACCAGGTTCGCGACGGTCTCGAGCCGAACTCGTCAGGCCTTCGGTGCCGAGAGGGCGTACGACGCGAGGGAGAACAGGACAAACAGGACAGTCAGGACGATCGTGAACTGCCACAGTCGCCGTTCTACACCCCGTCGGCTGCGATAGACAGCCGAGTCGCCGCCGAATGTGCTGGACAGGCCAGTGCCGCGGGCCTGCAGCAGGATGGACACGATCATGGCAATGCCCACAATCATCTGGCCGATGGACAGAAACGGATTCACGGGTGTTCGGACCTCTGTGCGGTGGAGCGGTCGGATGGTAGCACAGGGTCCAGCAGCGAATGCCCGCGGAGCTCCGGCCAGCCCGCCAGTCCGGCCAAGTCCAGGATGGTCGGGGTGACGTCCGCCAGCACTCCATCGCGCAGGCGGCGACCGCGCATTGTTCGCCCCACGGCCACAATCGGGACCGGGTTGAGTGAGTGCGCGGTCAGCACCCGTCCTTCGCCATCGCGCATCTCGTCGGCGTTGCCGTGGTCCGCCGTCACCAACAGGACGGCGCCGGGGGATTCGGGCTTGTCGGCAGCGACTGCCTCGATCGCACTCGCCACCCGGGCCAGGCAGGCATCGATGGTGGCCAGGGCCTGCAGGGTGGCCTCCCAGGAACCCGTGTGGCCGACCATGTCGGCATTGGCGTAGTTGGCCACGATGAAGTCGTAGCGCCCGCCGGCGATCGCTGCAACGAGTGCGTCGGTCACCTGCACGGCGCTCATGGCTGGCTGCAGATCGTACGTCGCGACGCGTGGACTGGCGATGAGCAGTCGTTCCTCGCCGGGCCAGGGCGCTTCCCGGCCGCCATTGAAGAAGTACGTGACGTGAGCGTATTTCTCCGTTTCGGCCAGGTGAAACTGCCGCCAACCCGCCCGCGAGATCGCCTCCGCCAGGGACGGCACGACATCGGGTGGAAAGGCTACCTCCACGGGCAGGTTCGCCTCGTACTCGGTCATCGTCACGATGTAGGGCTCCATCGGCGTGGGTCGCCCGTCCGGGCCCGCCCGATTGAACGCATCGAACTCGCGGTCCGCCAGGGCGTGGCTGAGCTGTCGGGCACGGTCCGCCCGGAAGTTGGCGTGGATGAGCGGGTCTCCATCGCGCAGCCGTCCGTCCAGCCCCGCGATGACCGTCGGGCGGACGAACTCGTCGTTCTCGCCGCGGGCGTAGCCGGCCTCGATGGCGGTCACGGCACTCTCGGCGCGCTCCCCTGCCCCGTGCACGATCGCCGCATAGCCGGCCGCCGTCCGGTCCCAGTGCGTGTCGCGATCCATCGCGAAATAGCGCCCACCCACGGTCGCTACCCGGGCATCGGGGTGCGCCTGCTGGAGTCGCCGCTCCAGGTCCGCCATGAACCCCAGGGCGGATCGAGGCGGGGTGTCACGGCCGTCGAGCAGGGCGTGGATCCGGACCGTGGGGACGCCCTGTCGGGCGGCGAGTTCGGCCAGAGCGACCACATGCCGATCGTTGGCATGGACGCCGCCCGGACCGATCAGGCTGACGAGGTGGAGTCGGCCATCCGACCCGGCCGCCCGGCTACACGCCGCCAGGAAGGCGGGTCGGCGGAAGAAGCTGCCGTCCGCGATGGCCGCGTCGATCCGGGGCAAGTCCTGGAGCACGGGCTGGCCGGTGCCCAGGTTGAGATGGCCCACCTCGGAATTGCCCATCTGCCCCGGCGGCAGGCCCACCGCGCCCTCGGACGCGCCCAGCACGGCGCGCGGCCACTCGGCGATCAACCCTCGCCAGACGGGCATGGCAGCCGCGGCCACGGCATCGGCGGCGGGATCCTGCCCGATCCCGAACCCGTCCAGGATCACCAGGACGATGGGATGAGGGCGGCCTGAGCGGCCTTGACGACCGCCGATCATCGGGCGCCGCTGGCTCGTGCCTCGCCCGTGAGCCCCGCGCGGGCCACGATTCCGGCCATCTCGTCCAACTTGAGCGAGGCGCCGCCGACGAGCGCGCCGTCGATGGCCGGTTCCGCCAGGAACTCGCCGGCATTGACGGCCGTGACACTACCGCCGTAGAGCACCGGCACGGCGCCGGCCAGGTCCGGCCAGCCTGCCTCGGCGATGGCCGCCCGGATCGCATCGGCCATCAGCGCGGCGTCCGTGCCGCGCGCCGTCCGGCCGGTGCCAATTGCCCAGATCGGCTCATAGGCCACAACGAGTCCACTGTTCGTGACCGTGGCGCGATCCTCCGCAAACTCGGCCAGGACCGCCCCGATCTGGGCAGCGACGACCGCTTCCGCACGACCCGCCTCGCGCTCCTCGAGCCGTTCGCCGACGCACACGATCGGCCGCAGGCCAGTCTCGGCGGCTCGTCGGAGCTTGCGGCCAACGAGGGCGTCAGTCTCGCCGGCGTCTCGCCGGCGCTCCGAGTGGCCGAGGATGACCCAACTGGCCAGGCCGACCAGCATCGGCGCGCTGATCTCGCCGGTGTAGGCACCCGCGAGCTCGTGATGGATGTTCTGAGCACCCACCGCGACGCCGCTGCCGAGCAGGGCGGCGGCGACGGCCGGCAGACATACGTAGGGCGGACAGATCACCCGCTCGACCGGGCCCGCCACCTGCGTCCGAGCGGCCATCGTGGCGGCCAGGTCCGCGGCATCGGCGGGCGTTGTATGCATCTTCCAGTTGGCGGCGACGATGACAGGTCTCATCGGCCAATCATGCCAGAGTGGGAACCCTCCGCCGGACGCGGGCGTGTCGGCCGATTGTCGGGCAAGGCCAGTCGTTGGAGGCGCTCGAGCGCCCGCTGGACGGTCGAACGATGCAGCTGCAACTCGCTGGCGAGCTCGCCGTACGTCGCTTCGGGTGTCCGCCGCCTGGCCTCGGCCACCATGCGAACCAGCGCCGACTCCTGAGCGAGCCGACCGTCCGCCGCCAGCCGCTCCAGCGCGACGAGCTGCCGGCCGGCCGCGTCAACCGCCCGTTGCAGGTTGGCCGACTCGGCGTTGATCACACGATTCAAGTCGCCGCGCAGCGTCCGGGCGACCTGGCGCGTCTCCAGCTCGAGGATCGCCGAGTTGACCCCGATGCGGCGCAGGAACGTTCCGATCGTCTCCGCGCTCTTCCAGGTCAGCACGCCTCGGTCGCGGCGCAGACGCCACGCTGCCGGCAGGCCGAGGGCCTCGAGTTGAGCGGCCAATTGCGGCGCCTCCGCCGGCGACACGACGAACTCGAGGTGGGCACGGCCGGACGCCAGGCTCAGGGAGCCGCGGGCCAGAAAGCGCCCCCGGAGGTAGGCGATCCGGCAGTGATCCGGGGCGGCATCCCAGTCGAATGCCGGCGAGGCGGCCCCTTCGGCCATGCGGACGTGCTTGGTCCGCCGCGGACCGGCCAGCAGCCGGCCAGCTTCGGCCGGCTCCCTTCCCAGTCGAACCGCGAGCCTGGCCACCGACGCTTCACGGGTGACCAGACCGGACCCCAGGCCAGCCGACTCGGCGGACCGATCACAGGCCCGCTGGGGCACGATGGCGGCCAACTCTGCCCGGATGGCCGACACCAGGTCGCGGTCGGCGCCGCTCATCGGGCCACCAGCGGGCTTCGACGGCCGATCACGCGAGGTCTAAGTTCGGCCATCGGACAGCTCGTGGGCTCGTCACGCGCTCCGGGCGATTCCACTGGTGCGCCGGCGGGTGACCCGGTCGCGTTCAGCGACCTGGATGAGCGCAGCGGCCAGGCGCTCGGGGTCGTGGTGGCGAGGATCCATCCGATCGACCAGATCGTCGAGCACGAGCCGCGGCGGCCGATCGCCGGACGGCGGCCAGCGCAGCTTCACGGCATCGCCGTCCAGGGTCCCAGTCCTCGCCGCGGCAGCCGCCGCGCTCGATCTGTCAATGATCCGGTTGTTGGCCAGGACGATGTCGATCAGGCCGCCCGGCGCGTGTCGCTCCAGTATCTCGACGTGGGCCGCCAGGTCGATGCCCGCGGTTTCGCCGCTCTGGGTGGCCACGTTGCACACGTACACCCTTGGCGCCCGCGAAGCCGCCAGCGCGGCCCGGATCTCCGGCAGGAGCAGGCTCGGCAGGACGCTCGTGAACAAGCTGCCCGGTCCGACGACGATGAGGTCCGCTTCGGCAATCGCACTGAGCGCGTCCTCCGAGGCACGGACCCCCTCCGGCCGCAGCCAGACCCGCGTGATCCCGCTGGTGGCAGTGATCCGGGACTGCCCCTCGAGTTCGCTCCCATCGGCCAGCTCGGCATGGAGGACGAGCGGCGTCGGAGAGACCGGAACGACCTGTCCGCGCACGGCCAGGACGCGGTTCATCCGGCGGACGCCCTCCTCGAAGTCACCGTCCTCGATGGCCGTCATGGCTGCGATGAGCAGGTTGCCCATGGCGTGGCCAGCCAGGCTCTCGGGCGCGTCGTCCCCGGGGAATCGGTATTGCAGCAGCCGTCCCATGAGCGGCTCAGCGTCCGCCAGGGCGACGATGCAGTTGCGGATGTCACCGACCGGTGGGACGCCCAGCTGGGTCCGCAGCTTGCCCGAAGACCCGCCGTCGTCCGCCACGGTCACGATCGCGGTCAGGTTGCTGGTGTGCTCCTTGAGGCCGCGCAGCAGGGTCGACATGCCGGTCCCGCCGCCGAGCGTCACGATCCGCGGCCCCCGGGCCAGGAACCGCTTCTGGTAGATGACCTCGACCAGCGGACGGTCCTCGTCGGTCGAACGGAATGGCCCAAGCAGGACCGCGATGACCCGCCACGTCGCGTAGCCGAACAACGCCACGCCGACCGTGGCCAGGATGAGCGCGCGATGGCCGTACCACAGGAACTGGAGGGTGACGATCGACACGATCGTCTGGAGCGGTTCGTCGAGCTGGACATAGTGATAGACGTGGACGAGGACGAACGCGAGCCCGAACGCGAGCCCGAGCTCGCCCAGGAAGACGACCGCCAGCCAGCGCTTGATCCCGATGCCGAGGGCCAGCCAGCGACGGATGCCAGGGCCGCCCGAGGTGCGTCGATGATCGGCCATGGCGTCAGGCCCGTTCGAGCTCACGGTGGAAGACCGCGACCGAGCCGAGATCCCGTTCACGCAGCCAGCCCGCCAGCTCTTCGGCGATCGCGATCGAGCGATGATAGCCGCCGGTGCAGCCGATGCCGATGGTCAGGCGCGTCTTGCCTTCCGAGACATAGGCCGGCACGGCGAACTCGAGGTAGTCGTGCAGCAAGGCCAGGAAGCGCTGACCGGCGGGCTGGGCGAGTACAAAGGTGCGCACCGCCTCGGTCAACCCGGACAACTGGCGCAACTCCTCGATGTAGTACGGGTTCTGCATGAAGCGTACGTCGAAGACCAGGTCGGATTCGAGGGGGACGCCGTACTTGAAGCCGAAGCTGATGAGCTGGATCGCCATGCCGTCGGGATCCGGATTGTCGGCGAGGCGGGCAAACAGCCGTTCGCGCAGTTCGCGCAGTGGCAGGTCGGACGTGTCGAGCACGACATCAGCTTCGTCGCGGATCGGATCCAGTCGACGGCGCTCTTCGGCGATCGAGCTGGCGATGCCGCGCTGATCGGCCAGCGGGTGGCGATGGCGTGTCTCCGAGAAGCGCCGGATGAGCACCTCGTCTCTCGCCTCGAGAAAGAAGATCTGGGGCCTGATCCCGCGCCCTTCGAGTGCGCCGCGCATGGCTGCCAGCGCGAGGACCGCGTCGCCCGCCCGCACATCGAGCACGATCGCCGTCCGCGAGAACCGTTGTGGATCGTCAGACACCAGTTCGGCCAGACTCGGCAGCAACTCGCCGGGCAGGTTGTCCACACAGACGTAGCCGAGATCCTCGAACAGCTTCGTCGCAGCGGTCTTGCCGGCCCCCGACAGGCCGCTCAGGATGACGACGTGCTGAGCTGGCGGCACGGCCGCCCCATCCGGTTCGGAGCTGGTCCGACTCGACGCGGTGGGATCGAGCGCGCTGGGTCGTTGGCTCATC